>DAOMSB010000006.1:32494-78015 GCA_035446145.1 Promineifilum sp. (SeqCode)
GGCCGTCGCTCAGCCCGTCGCCGTCGCTGTCGGCGTTGTTGGGGTCGGTGTTGTAGTTTTGCACCTCCTGGCCGTCGCTCAGCCCGTCGCCGTCGCTGTCGGCGTTGTTGGGGTCGGTGTTGTAATTTTGCGTCTCCTGGCTGTCGCTCAGCCCGTCGCCGTCGGTATCGCTGTCGGCGGGGGGAACGGCCGTTTCAGCCCCCGGCGTGGCGGTCGGCAAGGATTCGGTCGCCACGGCGGCTATCATCGTTGCTGTCGGCGCCGGCTCACTCCCGCCACCGAAAGGCCAAAGGCCGGCCAGCGCGGCGCCACCCCCAAACAAGATCAGCAAGAGCGCCAGGGCCGGCGCAGCCCATCGCCAACCGATTCGCCTCGGCGGAACAGGCTTGGGGGGCGGCCCTGCCTTCTGTCGGGCCAGATCCCTCGCGGCCGTCCACTGATCGGTCGCGGGGTCGCCGGGCCAGCCGGTGAGAAGACGATCATAGAAGACGACCGCCTGTCCCCATCGCCCGTTTTGTTCGGCGGCCGTGGCATTCGCCATCAGATCCGTCCTGGCCTTTTGGCGCGGCGAAGGCGGGGGCGACGGCAACGGCTTCGCCTGGTCGGCGGAGAAGGAAGGGCATTCGGCCAACGCCGAGCTGTTCCACGCCCGTTGCAGCAACACCGTAGCGTCTGCGCCCCAGTTCTCGGCGAGGACCCTGCACAGCAGCCGATAACGCTCGCAATCCTGTTGCAGTTCGTCCTCGGCAAAATAGCTTTCGCCAGGGATGATTTTGCCGTCGTTGGTTGTGATGCTGTCGGCCGCCGCTCGCACCCGCTCGTCGCACCAGCCCAAAATCTCGGCCAGCAGGATTGCCCCGGCGAAGCGATCCGTGTCGGCTTGCCAAGGGCGACCGGCGATCGTTGCGTGGGCATAGCCCGGCGACCCGGCCGGAACCTTGGCCGGTCGGGTCAACCCGGGTGCATAGAGTTGCTCGACGTCGACCAGCTCGATCCGGATGTCGCCTGTGTCCAGCCCGTCGATCATCAGATTGGCGCCGGACAGGTCGCCATGGGCCACACCCTCCCGGTCCATATAAGCCAGAACGGTTCGTAAGGCCTCGGCCAAGGCCTGGCTTTGGTGGCGGGTCAGCGGCCGGCGATCCTGTATGATCTGGTTCCACGGCCGGCCCTCGATCCAGGGCATCAGCACGGCATACGCCAACTCAGGGTATTGCTGCAGCAGCGGCCCTTGTTGTTCGGGCGTCATCACGGCCCGATGGCAGACGCTGAGGCCGGGCAACTCGCCGAAGCGCCGCAGCTGGCCAACCTGTTCAACGAGCGAAGGATGACGAAAACCCGGATTGAAGACCTTGAAAGCGGTCAGGCCGCCGGCTGAATCACGCAGCTGATAGACCGTGCCGGCCCGCCCTTCCTGGCCATAGGGGGTGAGCATGGCGCCCGCGGTCGGGTGCGCGGTGATAAAACGGCTGTAACCACCTATGAGGATCTCGTCGCCGACGTTGGGTTCAAACATGGTCAGGTGTCGTCACTTGGGGTGCGTTATGGTTTGTCATCTATAAAGCGTTAATCGGTTTATCGGCCGGGTCAGCCGGCGACGGCCGGCGATAGCGGGTTTGAACATAGAGTCGTCCCTCCGATCAGACTTCCGAATCGGCCCCAAGGGGCAAAACGCGAAAAGCCAGCTCGCGGATGTGCCCGGCGGCCACGTCGGCCGCGACGGGGATGATAGCGACCTGATCCCCCTCGACGGAAGCGATGAGCCACAGGCCGTAGACCTCCTCCAGCAGCGTCAGGCGGCCGACCTCCCGCGGCTCGCCGCCACGCCAGACGGCGGCCCGAACGTTGCTCTGCCGCACAGGGCTATCGAGGGCAGCCGCCAGCCGGGCGGCGGCCTGGGCGGGCGCACCCGCCTCGCGCAGGAAGGACTCGCCGTCCTGCGCGCCGCCGCCGGCGATGACATAGGGCAATTTGGCCATCTCATCGGTGGCGAGGCGGAAGGATTCGGTATGGGCGGCCGGCTGCTTCCCCAGGCCAACGAAGGCCAGCAGCCGCTGCAGGGCCACATCGCGGGTGCGGATGGCGGTCAGGGTGTGGTTGTTGTCGTCGTCGCGCTGGTCGACGATCAGACCCCGGGCGGCACAGAGCCGCAATTGCTCCGGTTCGACTGCTCGCCCATGGAATGACGAGACAAGCACGGCCGACTGCGGGTCGCCCATGACGCTAATCAGGGCGGCCACGCTCGTATCAAGAACCAGCTCCTCGACATTTGTCGCGGGGCGAATGTAGTTTTTCACAGCCAGGCTTGCCTGTGCCGGTCCGGAACTCGTGTTCTCATCCCCCCAGTCGCGCGCTTCATCTCCCGACCGGAACAATGACCCCAGAAATTTAAGCTCCTGCGTCGTGAACTCAAGAGCGAATTCGTCACTCATGGCGTGTACCTCCCGATCTCTCCCGGCTAAACGGTCATGCGCGGCGCGAAGGCTGCCTCCAGCGATTGGCGAACCAGATTGGAATCGGCCGGTCGAATCTGTACAATCGGGCCGGTGGCGGCGGCCGCGGCAATGAACAACCACCCCCTGCCGGACTCGCCCACCAGCGACAGAAAGCCGCTATCACGGACCGTCTCGGCGACGGCGTCGATCTCCAGCCGCACGGCCGAACCGCGCCGGCGTTGGTGAGCCAGATCATCGACAAAGAAAGCGTTGGTGTCGTCATCCAGCCCCAGGTCTCGCAGATATACCCCGGCCTGCTCAATCTCGACGGCCACCAGGCGTCGCGCCTCTTCCAGTTGTTCATCGGTGAGGCTGAAGGGCGCGGCCTGGAATGGAATTGGCCGGGCCAGGTCGAGAAACGCCTCGCAAATGGCCGATGCGGCGGCAACGTCCGCCACCTCGCGCAAGGTGTGGGCAACGTCATAGGCGATGCGCTGCTCGACAACAACGTCGTCGCGGACATAGAACGTCACGGCTTCTTCCGGTTGGCCCGGTTCGCGGGCGGCACAGCGCAAGACAAAGCGATTGTCGGCCAGCGGCATCAACAGACGAGCATAGGCCGGGTCAATCTGCAATTTGTCACCGGCCAACTTGAAAATGCCACGGGCCAGCAGAGATCGATTGGCGGCCAGCAGACGGCCACGCATTTCGTCGGGGGCAATTGGCCCCACCAGGGCGCGGAGTGTCTCCCCGGCCAGTTGGGCATGGCCCATCAGATTCAACAGAACAACCACTTCCTCCAGGCTGAGGCGTAATTCGAGCGTTTCGTCTTTTGTTTGCATCGTCGTTCTCCTCGGGTGCTACCGGCGCCGTACCCGGCGGCTAACTCATTCAGGCTTATAGCCAGGATCCCAGTGAATGAATCGAATGCCGTCCGTGACCGCTTCGCTCCCATCATTCTCACTCACCGGGTAAGTGACCGTTCGTCGCCAGCGCTTGACGGTCTCATCACCGGTTGTGATCTTTGTAGCCCCTTTCCAGTTACCGCCGCCATAGTTTTCCTCACTAATGACCAGCTCCCAATACTTTTTGTTATCCTTGCCCATAACCACGTTGGCTTCTTCGACCCAGGCTACATGTCCCACATCCCCCGCGCCTCCTTTCTTTGGATCAAAGGTAATAACAGTCCCGGCGGCAGGCTTCTTGTCCACGTCGGTGACAAAACCATGCAGGGGGTGATCTACATTTTCCTTGGCGTTCATTGCCTGCACGGGCCAATTTCCGGCATCCCCCATGCGATAGTCGCCATGCACACCGTGTAGATCGATCTTTCCGCCGGTATAAGTAGCCAGCGCCGTGGCCGCATACCAGGTGCAGTTGCTCTTCGAAGTGTCGCTCGATCCACGATAATACGGAGTAAAATTCTCCGGCGGGTTCGGCGTGTTAACATTCCGGGAGACAGACAACGGCACATCTTCCGCGCGAGCTATTTTTGCCTTCTGGACCAATTCCGCGAACGGAGACGGTTCGATCTTGCCCAACCCTTCAACGGGCCTGGCGGGCGGCACAGGTGATGGGGGGCGGGAAGGCGTCGGCCGCGGCATTGGAATCGGCCCCACCACCGGCATCGGCTGCATATCCCGCCCCAGGAATTCATCGACCCGCGCGTCGAGAAAGTTCACCAGATCGTACTCTTTGTCGGTCAGCCATTCGATGGCGTCGAGGCGAAACTCGCTCTTCATGAAAGGCTCGAGCAAGAATTTATCGGCCAGCAGTCCGATGCCCAAGACAATACCACCCGTAACCAGGAAAGGGGCCAGAGTGCTGCCGACAGCCACACCGCCGATGCCTACGCCGGCGATGACAACCCCATGAAAGATGACATAGGAAATCCCGGTCGCGGCCACCCAGCCCAAGCCCATCGTCGCCACAATGACCTCGGTATCGATCATCAAGGCGTTAATCATGCCAACCAGATCGCCTTGATACGACTCAATATCTTTCATCCACTGCTCGGCGCTGGCGATCGCTGCGCCGACGAGAAACCAGGGACCAACATTTAGCGCGTTTTTCCAGAGGTGGCTCGTCAGGTTGGCGAGCTTGATGTGACCCAAGTTCGGCGACAATCCCAGTATCTCGCGCGCCAATGCCGGACCGCGGATGATAATTTCATGCATGTATTTCGTCCCGTGGGGCATGGTCATCACCAGGTAGGCTGGGGCAAAAGCCAGCCCGCCCAGCCAGGCCCACCAGTCGCCGAAGCGCTCGGCCCAGGACGTGGCCTCGTGCCACCATCCGGGAAGCCATCCGGGAAGCCACAACGACGACCCCCACGCCCCATCCGCCCGCTGAAAATCCTCGCCCACCTTGCGCACGTGCTGATCGACCGGCAGCGCCCGCACACTATACGACCGCATTGCCGGCCCCAAGCTATCGCTGCTGACCTGAAAGCCTCCTTCGCGGCAGGTGGCCTCGAAGTAATTCAAGCGATTGGCCAGCCGATCGGCCTGACCCATCAGGTCGTAGTCAATCTGCTCGGCCGTGCGAGCATAATCATAAAGATCGGTATATCGCGCTGAACTGATTGCCATGCCCTAATCTCCCATTTCGATATCCGGGTTGGAAAACAACCGGCCGGGTTGGCGGGGTCGGGTGTCCCCCGCCCCACCAACCCCTATCATCGACGCCTAGGCATTGCCGCCGGCAGACATGATGTTCTGATTGATCGTGCTGATCTGCGCCTGCAATTGGGCCAACTGCTCCTTGAGCTGGTTGAGCGTGGTATTCATCTGCGTCCAGTCGCCGCGGAACTGAACGGCCAGCTGCCCGTCCCAGTTGTTGGGATCGGACAGGGTGGTGCCCTCGCGATGCAGCGAGGCGATCTGCTCGGCCAGCCCGCCGTCGATAAGCGATTTCATCGTGGTGATGGACTGCCGCGCTATGTCAGTGGAAAGAACTCGACCTGTCATTTTATTTTCCTCCAGGGTTTAAGAGACAAAGATACCAATCGATCCTGACCGATCACCAGACCGGCCCAAGAGCCACCGGCGATGCCGGCGACGTCATTGCTCATTAGTCGTGGATTCATCACAGGGTTGTTGGTCATCGATTGCGCTGTTCGCGTTCGCGTCGCTCGCGTTCTTCCCGCTCGCGGCGCTCTTCTTCCCTCCTTTCCGATTCCCAGCGATTGCGTTCGCTGACACGGAAGTTTTGTTGGTCACGGGCGCGGTCGGCGGCGCCGCGAATTTCCCTGGCCTTGCGGCGCATCTGGTCGGCCAATTCACCGGCGCGGCGCAGCATCTCGTCCAGGTCGCGGTCGAACTCGTCGCGGTAGCGGCCGCGCCATTCCTCGCGGGCGGTGTCGGCCGCCCGGCGACGGCGGGCCGTCAGCTCGTCGAGCAGGCCGGCCGCCCGCTCCAGCTCGTTGGCTGCGTCGTTGGCCGCGCCCCAATCCCACACCACGTCACTGCGATTCGGCTGCCAGTTAGGCATAACTCCATCACCTCCATCCGTTCCGCCTGGCTCGCGCCACTCACGCCGCTTGCATCGCGGCGGCGGCAATTCGGGCCACATAGTCATCCAGGGCGTCAGAGTCGCCCGGCGTGGCCACCTGCAACATGTGGTAGTCGCCCTGGCGCACCAGATAGCCGCGCCCGGTCGGCAACTTCTCGCGCCCCAGCCCCACGGGCAATGCGATATCGAAGAAAGCGGTCTCCGTCTCAACTGTCTGGCTGCCCACGAACAGGCCGGAGCGATACTTCAGCAACGCCTTTTCCAGCTCAGCGTACCGCGACATGTCGGCCGTCCGGCCCGCGGCCAGCACATGCAGCCCGCGCAATGCGCCCTGAGTCACCAGACCGGCCAGAGCCGTGCGCAGCGGCAGGTCGTTGAACTGGCTGAGGTCGTCGAAGACGAGGACGACGGGCGGGTCAAGCATCTGCGCCGTATCGCCCGCCAGAAGCTCGCGCAGTTCGCCGAAAAGCTCCTTGATCTCCTCGTTTGAAGACACGACGCGCCACACATGAGGCAGCGGCCGCAGCGGATCGAGCGTATGGTGGAAATTATCGAACAGCACCAGCCGGACGCCCTCCGGCGGCACGCGAGCCGCCAACGACAGCAGCCAGGTCCTCAGCGCCACCGTCTTGCCGCCCTTCGGCGGGCCGGCGATCAGAAAGTGGGGGCCGTCTTCGCGCAAGTCGGCCGAGAGTGGCCCCAGGGCCAGGTCGTCCAGCCCGATGGGCGCGCGCAGATGGGGGGCCGTGTGCCAATCGCGCCAGGCGCGGCCGATGTCGCCGGGCATCAGCTCGGCCAGCGACAGCTTCGGGGGCAGCTCGCCGATCTCGAACGGGCGCGGCAGGCGCGCCTTGCCGGCCGCGTCCTTCATCTCCCGCGCCAGCGCGCGCAAGGTTTTCTCGTGCTCGTCGGGCGAGTCGGCGCGCACCGGAGCAACGACCCGACACTCGATGGGGCCGGTATCGACATCGTAGTAGACGCCCTGTTCGGGAACCCCGCCCAGGACGTTCTGGTCGTGGGGCATGCTGTCGATGATTTCGCGGAACGCCCGCCGGTCGGGGAAACCGAGCGCCAGACGCGGGCCGATGCTGCCGAGGATCGAGTCGAAAACCACCGCCGACCGGGCCTCCCCCGCCAGGATCAGGTGAATGCCGTTGCGGGCGCCTTCGTTGATCAGCGCGCCCAATTCATCCCTGCGGTCGGCCTCGTCTTTCCACTTGATGAGATTGTCCACCACCAGCACGATGGCCGGCCGGCCCAGGTCAATGCCCTGCCGGCGAGCCTGCGCCCAGGTCAACCCATGGGCGGCCAGCAACTCGCGGCGCTGTTCCAGCTCGGTGAAGAGCCAGCGGAACAGGCGGGTAATTCGCCTCGTCTCGGTGACGCGCACGATGGCGCCCAGATGGGGCAAATCCTTGAAGACGCCCATGGTGTTGTTGCCGAAGTCGAGCGCGTAGAAGACCAGCTCGGCCGGCGAATGATCCATCGCCAGACTGGTGACAAGGGTGCGCAGCGGCAGCTGGGTGTGTTCGGCCATGTCGCAACAGATGAACAGATGGCCGAAGCGCTCCAGATCGGGCCGCAACCGGGGCAGGCCGCCCAGTCGGCGGGCCAATTGGCCCGTCGGGTCGTCCAGCATGCCCATGACCGGCTGCAGCCAGGCATCGGAGCGCGCCCAGCCGCGGCCGTCCCAGCCGCCCGGGCCGCGAATGTCGTCGAGTGCGACCAGGCCGCCGGTATCTTCCGGCAACAGGTCGGGCACCGGGACGATGCCGGCTTGCGCCATCTCGTGCCGGATATGATCGATGAGCGCCGTGAGTTGGGTCCGGGCCGGCCTCGGTTTTTCCTGCTTCCGATGCAGCACGCGCTCCCCGTTGAGAGCCACCTGGATGACCTCCAGCTCCCGCTCCTTGTCGATCAGGGCCGGGTCCGTCTCTTCATATGGAATCCCGCCATACGGCCCCTGGAAAAGGTCGAAGACCTCGTTTTCGCCCACTTGAAGATAGCCGCGGCCGCGCTGCTCAATATAGGCCGCGTCGGGCCGCTTCAGCACTGCCTGGCTGTCCTCGGTCTTGGTGAACTTCATCGACAGGCGAAAGCGCGAGTTGGCCTGAATCTGGTCGGTGACGATACCCGACGGCTGCTGCGTAGACAGGATGAGATGCATGCCCAGGCTGCGGCCGATGCGGGACAGGCTGACCAACCCCGCCAGAAAGTCGGGCTGCTGCGAGGCCAGCTCGGCGAATTCGTCGATGATGATGATCAGCCGCGGCACCGGGCGCAGCCGGTCGGGGGCGGCGCGCTGCTTCCGGTGATATTGGGAGATCTTGCCCACGCCCACGTCGGCAAACAGGCGCTGGCGGCGCTTGCTCTCGGCCTGCAGCGCCTTCAGCGCCCGCGTGGCATGCCAGCTCTGCTGCTCCTCCGATTCGCCCTCGATGCTGCTCAGGATGCTGATGCAGTGGGGCAGATACTTCAGGTCCTGCAGAAAATCGCTGCCCTTGAAGTCGACGAGCATGAAAGCCAGCTCGTGGGGGTGATAGTGGGCGGCCAGCGTGGCGACGAGGCATTCCAGGAAGCGCGTCTTGCCCGAGCCGGACGTGCCGGCGGCCAGCCCGTGGGGGCCGTGGCCGTCGTCGTGGATGTCGAACATCACCCGCCGCCCGCCGGCGCCGATGCCGATGGGGATTTGCAGCGATTGGGTGGAGTCGTTGCGCCGCCATTGGTCGATCACCCGCCACTCCTCCACTCGATTAAGGCCCAGGAGATCAAACAGGCTGACCAGGTTGGGGATGGCCGCGGCCGACGATTCGAACCGCAGCGGGGCCAGCAGCCGCGCGAACTTGTCGGCCGCCCCCACGCCGACTTCGTCGGCCGCATAAGGGATGGGCGCGGCCTGGCCGTGGCGGTCGCGCAGCACGGGCGCGGCGCCCACCGTGACCACCGCGCCGCATTCGCGCGGCAATTCAGCCTCGCGCGTGGCCAGAAAGACGGCATGGAAGCCCAACGCCGGGCCGCGCTCGGTCAGCAGGCGGCGCGTCTCGGGGTTGAGCGCCGTCGTGGCGGCCACGAAGACGACGTAGTAGACCGGCCAGCCGGGCGCCCCGGTCGCATTTTTTCTGGCCTGCAGCTGGTTGTCACGCTGGCGCAGGATGCCGGCCAGATCGTCGAGCATGACCTGGGCAGCAGCGTGGTCGTCGGCCAGATAGCGCAGCTGCCGATCCGGCCGCCAGACATGGGGGAGCCAGCGCATCCAGTCCCATTGCCCGGCTTCCCCGCTGGGGTAGACGGCCGCCAGGCGCAGTATCTCCGGCGAATGATGGGCGGCCAGCTGCATGGCGATGGCGCGCGTCGCATTGGCCGCGTCGCTTCGTTCGCCGGCCACGCCGCACACCCCGGCCTCCTGCAAATCCAGCAACACCGGCACGTCGGTGACGGTCTCGAACCGTTTGGCCAGCTGTTCGGCCTGCGTTTCGAACGGGTCACGAACCAGAGGGTTCATCTGCTGCGGGGGTTCGATCTTCACCTGGAAAGGCACCGCACCCAGGCCCAGGCGAACCCGCAGAAAGTCGCGGTCGTTGGCGATGCGCGCCCACAGCCGGGTGGGATCGCGTGATTCGGCCAGCTGCAGGCACTCGTCGATCCCGGGATCGTTTTTCATCAGGCAGGCCTGCGTCCGGGCGCGCAGGGCGACGGCCTCCCCCTCTCGCTCCTTCAAAATCCTTTCAAACCGCTCCTTGCGCAAGGCCACGCTCTGTCTGAATTCACTCTTGTTGCGCCAATAGCCGGTGAACGTGACGATGGCGCCGCCGAGGGCCATGAGCACGCCGACGAGCACAAAAGGCCCCGAATTCAACAGGGCGACGGCCAATATCGCGCCGGTGATCATCACGCCCAGCGGAATGAGCACGCTTTCGAGGCGAAGCTTGGGCTCGCCGGGGTGGGGGCCGGGGCTGGGGATTTTCAGCGTTGCTTCCGGCGGCACGCAGAAGTCGCGCGGGCCCTGGCTAAATTTGGGTGGGTGGGTCATCGACTCCGTCACAGGGGCCTCCTGGGAGAATTAGGCGGGCTTCCAGCCGTCGTCCGCTTCGTCCGGCGTCGGGTTGTTCGGCCGCGGCGCAGCCGTCAACGGGATCCACTCGACTTCGCCATCGTCCATCATCGGTTTATCCGGTCGCGGCAGCGGCGCGGGTCGCGGCGCGGGCGGCGCCGGTATCATCCGCGGGATTGGTTGGCTCTCTTCATAAATCGGAACCCAGCCGAAAATGAGTTCATGCCAGCTGAGATTGTCGGCATCGTTCTGCGAGCCGATCTCCAATTGGGCGCCGTCCCACAGCCCGGCCTGGGCCAACGACATATCGAGCGGCAACAGCCGGCCGGGGCCAGGCCCACGGCAGCGCAAGGTCAGATTGGCCAGCACGGCCGCCTGCGGGTTGATATTGCGCGTGATCAGCTCGGCCAGCTTGCGTGAGGGCACCTCGGCGGGCACTTCGAGATCGTACTCGACCGCCTGGCCCTTCAGCTTCACGGAAACGATGACGCTTTGCATGGCTTACCTCATAGATATATTGGAAGCGGCCTGGACATCGACCCCCGGCGGCGTGACCGTCGGCGCGATCGTCGGAACGGATGCCGGCGTGGCCGGCGGCGCGACTGGCGGTATGGCCGTCGGAACAGATGTCGGAGCGACTGGCGGTATGGCCGTCGGAACGGATGTCGGTGCGATCGGCGATATGGCCGTCGGAACGAGTGTCGACGCGGCCGTTGGCGTGGGCGTCGGCGCTGCTTCGTTCAGGCCCAACAATCCGCTCAGTATGGGTACCAACCTGCCCTGAATGGTGGGCCTGAGAACCAGCCACAAGATGCCGCACAGAACCAATAGCCCCAACCCGCCGGCGACAATGGGCCAACGGGGAGCGCGCCGGACGACGGCCGCCGCCCGCGCGGGCTGCTCAATCGCCGGGACAGGCGCTGCGGGGGGCGGCACCGGTTGTGGCTCGGGTCGTGGCAACGGGGCCATCGGCCGCCGTGTCGATGGCGCTTGTTGCGCCGGCGCGGCGGGGCGCGGTTGGGTGGCCGGCTGTGCCGAATGTGTGGTGAGTTCCAGATAGACCAGATCGTCGCTGTCGGGCAGGCTGTTTGAATGGTCGATGGCCCTCTGCAACCCTACATCGGTCAGCCTAAGGTTCGCCCACTTGTCCAGCACCTTGAGGCCGTCGGAATAGGCTACCAGGCGCGCCGGCTCTCCCTGGGCATCCGTCAGCGGGCCGTGGTAGAGGTTGACCGCGCCGCCGACCGGCCCGCGCCGGCTCGACCAGCGCTGATCGGTCTCATGAACGCCGCCCAGATCGACCGGGCGATCGCCGCGCCGGAGATAAACGCGCATGTCGCCCATCCAGGCCAGCAGCACGCGGCCGTTGGGGCGGGCCGGGCCGGGCGCATCGACGCGGCCGCAAACGAACATGGCCTCGCTGCCGCGGGCCTGCTTTTCCAGCAACACCTCGCGCAGCAGCGGCGGGCCGTCGGGGATGGGGTATTGGTCCACGCGCTCGGCCGCCGTCGCGGTCAGCGCCGACAGAAACGCCGGCAGGGAATCGACCAGTGCGGCCGGGTGGTCGGCAACCGGGGGGCCGGTCTCCAGCCAATCGACCAGCGCGTCGCCCAGCAGCCGCGCGGCCAGATCGCCATAGAAAGACTGGCCGACGCCGTCGCAGACGGCAAAGACAAAGTGGTCCGCCCCGTCGCGGAAGGCGAGATAATCCTGACCGGGTTCATCGTCGCGGCGACTGTCGGCCGCGCGGGCATAGGCATAGCGATAGCCGAGGAAGGCATTCTCCCCGGCTTGCGGCGCGCTTTCGCGCTTTTGATCGAGCCTGAAGGATGATTCCTGGCTCAACGTTCGCTCCTTATGCCCGCCGGCGGCTAGCGGGTCGTCGTCGCCATGGCGAAGGCCATTCGCACCAGATCAGGGTTCGTGCCCGGCAGCAACATCAGGGCGCTGGGATGGATGTGATAGCCCATCTCGATCATCATCTCGCGGTAGGATTCGGGCAGCGCCGAGGACATGGCCCGCAGCTTGCGTCCGGCGTCGGTCTCCAGCCGGGTGCCGGGCAGGATGCCCGGCCATTGGGTGACGTCGACGATCGGGGTTGGCAGCAGGGTGTCGGACA
Organism: Promineifilum sp. (SeqCode); assembly: GCA_035446145.1. Taxonomy (GTDB): domain Bacteria; phylum Chloroflexota; class Anaerolineae; order Promineifilales; family Promineifilaceae; genus Promineifilum. The sequence continues at coordinate 44,613 of DAOMSB010000006.1, forward strand.
TGAAGATGTTCTCCACCAGCACCGGGCCGTCGGGCACGCTCATCTGCATGATGCGCCGGGCGATGGGTTCGGGATCGTCGCCGGTGTGTTCGCCGTCCGTCAGATGGCAGACGATGGGCGCGGGGCAGTTGTTGTATTTGTGGATCTCGCGCTTCAGCAGCTCTTCGACCTTGGCAAAGGCCAGGGCGGTGTTGGTGGTGGCCCTCGGCTTCATTTTGGGGACGCCGATGTTGGCCACCTGGTCGATCGATTTGATGCCGTCGAACGGGATAAAGAGCTGGTCGTTATAGGCGTAGATGGCGATGTGGTAGCGGGGCTGGATATTGCTGCCGCGGGTCGACAGGTAGATCATGCGCCGGAAGATGCCTTGCAGGGCGTCGATGACCACGTCAATGCGCGTTTTATCGCCCAGCGGCTGTCCCATCGACGCGCTGACGTCAATGAGAAATACGGCCAGCGCCGGCGTCCGGCTGGTCGCCTTCAGTTCGTAGCTCACACCAAACCTCCTGTTTCCGTCTTGTCTCTGCCCGTCTTTTGGCATCGATCAGATACCACACCATTGCACAATATTGTGCAATAGCTATTGCGCGATGGCCATTGCGCCGCGATCATCGCCTGGTCTTATTCATCTGTCTGACGGACTCATCCCGATGGAGGAGCGATTTTGCTGCGGCTGATTGCTGTGGTTCCCGCGCCGATATGGAACAATTGCTGCGGGCAGGGCACATTGCCAAACTGAACCTCACTGCTCATGCCCAAGGGCGAGCAGATTAGCGCTAGATTAGCACAGGCGGGGATTTTGTCAACAATAATGGAAATGTCACCAGGTGATGCGGTGAGAAACATCGACTCCGAATGCAGCCGGACAATGCGGTAGTTATGGCAGACCTGCGCGCCTTCGCTTTTGTCCTGGCGCGCAACTTGCTGACAGGTTTGTTGTCGCTGATGGTTATTTCGTTACAATATCAACTTGAGCAGGGGCTGCTCATCGTTCTCAGGAGGATTTTGCCATGAGTGTTTGCCCTAACTGTCAAGAAACAAATTCCGACAACTCACGTTTTTGCCAGTTCTGTGGAATGCCTCTTCCCAAAAAGCAGGTGGAAGCTCTATCCACAACTATACCATTAACTCAATCCACATCCATTCCCCATCAGAAAGCGTCGACCCAGCAACTCGATCACAACATCGGCCAACTGGGCGACGGTGGCACGGCCGGGGGCAGCTTATGGGGGCCATTCGCCGGTTTCGGCACCCGCGGCCGACATTCGTCATGGCTGCTGGATAATTTGGGTGAGAAAGCCGGCGCACTCCATGAAGCCGTAACCCAGCGCTTTCAGCAAAGGCAAATCCCGAACACCAGCATGAAATGGTACGCCCTTGTTGCCCAAGGTGTGCTGGTCGAGCGTCGGCCCTTTTACTTTGTTCGCCGGGGTATCACCACAGTCGCTTTATATATCGCTCAGTTCGGGAACGACCTCTATATCTCACAAGTCACCTACGCCAAGGGGCCAATCAGTAATGTACGGATTGGGATATTGGCACTGATGGCCCTATTCCAGCTGTTTTTCATGTTCCAATTCACTAACACAGTGGTTGGCCAAATGGAAAGCTATGTCAGCTCCTTCAACCCTTTTGGAGGTGGGAGCAGCGGAAGCACATCATTGCTGGCTATTATGTTATGTTGTGTTGGGCCGCTGGGGCTTCTCAATACGCTGGCCTGGTTGTTCATCCTGGCGTTCAGCGGCTTCAAGTATCTGACTGAAAAGGACTTACCGGCGATTTTACGTCGCCCGCCCAATGAATTCCAGATTGACGACACCATTGCCCTGGAAAAAGCCGTCGAGGAGACCGTGCGTCAATCGCTCGACGCGATCGGCATCGATGCTTCATTGATGATCCCTGTCCAGGATCCCGATGCCGGGCGCACAATCAGGCTGATCTAGGCCATGGTCAACTTAATCGGGCCGGGCCATTCACGAATTACTCAGAGCGCAGGCTCACAATTAGCAACAGCTATTTTCGGCTATCGGATCCCTCATCTGCCGGATTTTTTGGCCGATCACACCTTGCTGGCTGAGGAATCGCAAGAACAATTGCGAGAGGTGTTGGAGCGGTTGGTTCGGTTTGTTGCCGGCCTGCGCAAGTGGCGTAACAGCGCTTTTTCCCTTCGTTTCATTTCAGATCCATCAAAGGGGCGAATCGACGTTGCCGTGCTCGGCCGCATCTCCGGCCACACGAACACTATCCGTGACATGACGGCACAGGTAATTATTGATCTCGGGATCAACCTCGCGCTCTACGGCATCAACGTCGAGTTGCTGGACGTGGAAAACACGGGATCGAGCGGACTCAATTACTATCTGTATCCATTTAGTGGAACCAATACCATTGTCGAAGTTCGGCAACAAGGGGTTGTGGTTCCCATGATGACTGTCCAGAAAGAAGCCTATGTTGTCTATCCATTTTGGGGGCCGTCAACACCCTTCCTGGAGCCGTTTGAAGCGCTGATGCGGGTAGCAGCCCCAGTGGCCATAAGCATTCATCTGGAACCAACCGAGTTGACGGCGGCCGAGTCGGAGGCGCTCTTCACGGCCGCATTCCTGGCTGATACCGTCGCCGACATGGATCGGAGAACATTTTCCGACGCCAGCGCGCGACGCTTGCGGGACCCGGCCGCAGAACTGGTGGGACGAATCTATACCGCCTATCGAAAAACACTTGATGAACCGTTTCTGCTCCTTTCCCAGGTTTCCGGTCCCCATCCGCAAACGACCTGGACAATCGCGCGGGCCCTGGCGACGAGCATCAGCACCGGAAATGAACGACACGCTGCCGAAGCGGCCGAACGGGGACTGCCGAGCCAGGCCGCCATCGTTGCGCCGGGCAATGATGCCGAATCGGCCGCCGCCCGGCGCACCTTCACCTCGCTTTATCTCTCACCTTGGGGAGTCACCATTGCCTCACCAGGAAAAGAACGTTTCCCCTATCTGGTCGGCGCCGAGGGAGCAGCCGCCGCCTTTCGCTTCCCCGTGAGCGTCCGCGGCGGAGTACCCGGCATCATGGTTCGCCAACGCCCACCGGATTTTGAAATCGGCCCACGCCGCCAGGAAATAGCAGCGGACGAGATCCACTTGGGAAATTTTCACAGCGGGGGGGCTGTAACGGTCAAACGTAATTCACTTCTGCGTCATGGCTTGATCACCGGATTCACCGGCTCAGGCAAAACCAATACAATGCTCTATTTGCTCGACCAACTATGGAAGCAACATCGGGTGCCTTTCCTGGTCATTGAATCAGCAAAAAAGGAATATCGAGGCCTGCAGAATGTGCCCGGGTTCGAAAAACTTCTGGTGTTCACCTTGGGTGATGAGACGACCACCCCATTCCGCCTCAACCCGTTCGAGTTGCTCGACGGCGTGCGTGTGGAGGCCCACCTGGGACGATTACAGACTTGCTTCGATGGCGCATTACCCCAATTCGGAATTTTGCCGTCCATCGTTGCCGAGAGTCTCGAGTTAATATATCGAGAAAAAGGTTGGCGTTTGACGGACCGCGGCGGCGAATCGAACCGCCCGTTTCCCACAATGCGCGACATGTTTCGCGTCGCCGTGCGCGTGTCCGAGTCGCGCGGCTATGCCGGTGAGACATATCAAAATATCCGCGCGGCCGTCGGTGGTCGTATCGGCGGGTTGCTGCGTGGCAGCAAGGGGCGCATGTTCGGTGCACAGCGCTCCTACCCGCTGGATGTCCTCATGAGCCAACCTTGTGTTCTGGAGCTAAACGATCTCAACGCTGACGATAAATCAATGACCAGCATGTTCCTGCTCATGTTATTGCGTGAATTCCGCGAACAACATCCCGGCCACACGCTGCAACACGTCACCGTTGTTGAAGAAGCCCACAATGTGATGGGGAATGTCCAGTCGACCGGCCCATCGGAAGTAGCTGCCGACACCAAGGGCCAGGCTGTTCAATCATTTGCCGACATGTTGACCGAGATCCGCGCGCTCGGTGAAGGGGTTCTGATCGCCGATCAAAGCCCCTCCAAGCTAATGCCCGACGCGATGCGCAACACCAATCTTCAAATCGCTCATCAGTTGCGCGATGCCAAAGATCGTGAGGCAATCGGCCGGGCCATGATTATGGACAAGGCCCAGCAGGATTACGTGGGTAAATTGAGCATCGGCGAAGCGGCTGTGTTTCTGACCGGTATGGAAAAGGCAACCTTCATGCAGGTGCCGCCCTACAAGGATGACGCCGGTCTCCATCAACTACCTGACGATGCCGCCGTGCGTGCCCACATGCAGTCGTTCATCGCCAAAAACCTGACCGCTCACCTCCCGTTTGATGGTTGCCGCTTTTGCGGCAGCCCATGTGAATTCGTAGAACTAATCGAACCACAGACGAGAGAGCCTGAGCTCCATGAACAGTTTATCGGAGCGTTGGGCAAATTTGAGGAGGCCGAATCGGATAACGAATTGGCGGCCAGTTGGCGGGGGGTGGCGCGCGTTTGTTACGATGCCGCCATACGAGGCGCAAGGCCACACCCCGATGCCGCCTATTGCTATCTGGCACACGAGATCGATTTTCCTTTCACGGAACACATGCGTCGTGAATTTATTCGCGCCTATGAGTCCGTGACGCGTTTGGGCTAAGCCGGGATATCCGGCAAAGCAGGAGGGTATCCATGACAAATGACACAAGAGACATAGCCGATATGCCGGTGGCCCAGCCGGAGCAATCAGGCAAGGCCGATGCGGACATGGCCAGGATCGAAGCGGCCATGAAAGGTATGCGTGAACAGCAAGATAGAGAGTTAAAGGAAGATGTTGCCGCCTTCGATAACAGGCCGAAGCCCGCTTATTATCAGGATAGCGCGCCACCGGCCGCGGACGTTCGGGAAGGCGCCCATTGGGAAGACCGAGGCATTATCGATGTCCCCGTGGCTGACCTGCCTCAGCCGGAGGGCGTGGATGGGCCGCAGGACTTCAATCACCATATCAAATATGAAGATGCCCTCTCGGCGACAAGAACCGTGCAGGAGATGAGGCCACAAATTGACGCTGGATATACGAGCGATGACTTTGCCGACCTGGACAAAGCGAAAGGATTGAACTATGAGCACGGCCAACAGCGAGTGTACGACCTTTATTATGGAAGCGACCCCATCGCGGTCGACAAGGACGGTGATAAATACGATATTGTGAGCGGTCGCCATCGCATCTTCGCCGCGAAGGAAATCGGCCTGGATTTCATTCCCGCGCGCGTCAAGGAAAAGGTCCCCGGATAGCTAAAGACAAGAGCCGGGGAAATTGATATGTCACCACCCAAAAACGAAAGCACCGATATTCTCGTGGATTTGAAACATGAAGGCACAAAATCGGTCGATGCCGGATTGAGTGAGAAAGGTATACGTACTATGCAGGGCTGCGGTACAGAGAGAGTTAGCGCCGGCCGTAAGGGATCCGACTTCGAACAATGGGCAAAGACCAATGTCTTCCATGGCGAAGGCCACCGCCTGGTTGCGCTGCCTGAGGACAACGAACATCTCGATAAATATGGCGATGGCCTGGGGCTTACAAAAGGTCGACGAAGTGACTCCTATATTATGGAGCGGGGCGAGATATGGGAACTCAAGTCAGGTTACGAGAAGGGCGGCATCGATCAGCAACAGCTACTCGAATATTCCATTATGGAGGACGCAGGTCACGTGAATATCCGCACCGCAGAAGGTCAGCTGAAGGTTATGCCAGTCAAATCTATCAACTATCTGTTTGAAACAAAAGATGGCGCAGCGGCTAATATGAATAGCCTGCGCGGCCAAGCAACAGCCTGGTATAAAAACAATGAAGGTCAAGTGCATTTATATACCGAAGACGCCTGAGAGCAACGTCAAGGGCAAAAGCCTAATCGCTTATTGTCAGTTATGAAGCGATGTTCAGGAGGAACACTATGAGTGAAACAGAGCGGTATACCCCGCCGGAAATGCGCCAGGAGGCAAGCCCGGAGAAAACGAGCAGCCTTCGCCCGGAGACGATCAGCAAGATTCAGGGGGATTCACCGAATCATGCACCAATCACGCCCGAGCGACAGGAACTTCACAAGGGCAGGGAGAGTCTGCCGGAGAAAGAACCGGGATCGCCATTCAAACCTTCCGGCGACCCCTCCGCCTTTAAGAGCGACAGTTCAATGACAGACACCCAAGCCCCAGTTTCAGATGACCCATCCGCATCGACCAATGATGACGCCGGGACGGATGATCAGGCTTCTGATGTACAATAAGATCGTTAGGTAATTACAGGAGGACACAATGCCGGCAGAAATGATATTAAAAGAGACGACCGACGCGGCCAGGAAAAGCGTAAAGGAAGGCGTGAACATGATTAAGAAGGCCTGGTCCATCATGGATGCCGCCTCTGAGAAGAAAACGCCGCAAGAGGTTTTGTCACCCAAAGCTATCGGCAAGATTCAGGGACAGTAACAGGCAACACACCGGCGTCGCGCCTTGCCCGATTGAAGACCGCTCTCCGCGAGCCTCACAGGTGTCTTCCGCGCGGATACTATGGCGCATCCGGTAGCAGACGCATGGAAGGCAAATGACGACACGCTCGCCCCGAAGCCGGTTCGGGGCTTGTTTGCATGATAACCATCAGGAGGAGTTCATGAATAGTTCAAGCAGATTAGTTCGAACCATATGCTTTGTCTTCGGGTTGACGCTCGTGGTAGGGAGCATCGGCTGCATCAGAGGGGGCGATCAGGTCGCCATCGAAGTCGCCGTCGCCCAGACAATCGCCGCCCAGGCGGGGTAACCGGCCAATACGGCCGCGCCAAGCCGGACCGCCGTTCCGACCAAAACAGTGGCGCCGACTGATACCGTGGCGCCCACCGACACACCTGCGCCGACCGAGACGCCCGCACCGACCGAGACGCCACCCCCCACCGTGACCCCCACGCCGACCGAGACGCCCGCACCCACCGACACGCCGACGCCGACCGTGACCCCCACGCCGCTGCCGTTGCCCGACTTTGCCGATAATTTCGACGCGGGCTTGCGGCCGGAATGGAAGCTGGAGACTGACGACGCCTGGGCCAGTGTGAATGGACGGCTGACGAGTTTACGTCATGGATACCCAATGGTCGTTGGTGATGAGAGTTGGACGGATTACACCTTATCTCTTGATGTGATCCAATTGATGGACCGTTGTTCCTTGTCAATCATAACTGATAATAATGATGATGGTCGAGTGGACAAGGAACTCAAAATGGAGATGAACCCCACAAATAATATTTATTGGCTTATCCCCGGGACCACGGATGTTATGCCCGGAACCTATATCAGTGATATAGGGAGTCCGTTTAATCTGAAGCTTGAAGTCAAGAGCGATGGTGCGGTTACGACCTTGATCAATGATGAAGTCGTAACGAATATCGTCATGGAGGGGTATACCCAAGGGCGGATATCGCTTGATTGTCACCGTCCTGGTCGTGATGGTAGCCGTTGGTTTAGGCCAGGCTCTTCTTTCGATAATTTACAAATTAGTCCGCTGACCGTTCCTTGAACCAACCGCGATGATCTGAATTGAGATCATACGCCAGACGATTTGGGTTAGCTCTGTCCTGCATCCCCGCGCAAGCGGGCAATGGCCGCGGCACGCGTGCTGACGCCCAGCCGCGCATAAGACTGGGACAGCATATTGCGCACCGTTGAATGGGCAATATCCAATCGCAGTGCCGCCTCATAAGTTGTCATGTCCGGACAGTCGGCCAGCAGTGACAATAAATCGAACTGGCGAGGGGTCAGGCCGGCACGGCCGCTTTCCCTCTCTGCCCAGGGATCGCCAAGCGATGGGCTGACGTAATGGTCACCCAAGGCGAGCTGTCGCACCACCTGCGCCAAATTCGACCAAGCAGCATGATCACTCTTCAACAGAAGCCCGACGGCTCCTTCGCGGCGAGCACGACGGGCATCACTGGATTCGCCCCGAGCCGCCACCAGCGCGATCTTCAGTCCAGGATAAGCACGCCGCAAGTCAGGCAGGCACTGGAGAATCGGGTAAGGAGTGGCATCATCAGGTGCGGTCGGCGTTGCCTGGTCGGCCAGCAACAAATCGGCGCCGCCCCGGAATAACAGTTGCGGCAATGCCGCGCCGCAGCGCGCCACGCCGGAAATGCAAATGTCATGCTCGCCTGCGAGGCGATAATGAATGCCGTCGATCTCGATCTGCCGATTGCTTAGTATTGCAATTGCAATGGGCAAGCCACCAATCGCCATGATCACCCCCCTTTGGGATCACAGGACATCTTGAGACGGCATTGCCGGGATTTGGCACCAAATTTTTAGGAGCAATGCCGAGAGCTTTCGTCGGAAAACGAACAATGTCCCAAACACCGAAACACAATCGGAAATTATAAATGAATTATGAGAAAAATGCAATAGGCATGTGTACCATACCACGAATATGATTCTCACGTACAATGCGACAAGTTCCGGTCGAAATTAGCTAAAGTTGCGTAATAAAAGCAAAATTCGGCTGATTTCTGCCACTTCTTGGGGTGGGCGTATGACACCTTTTTCGATGCCTCACTTAGCCTGAATGACGGTATCTGCTCTCTCCCTGGGTAATCTGCGTCAAAGTTCAACAAGTCGGTAGCCAGGCCGGTACGGCTGCCGGGCGCGGGGTTGCGTTGCTCATGATTTCGCGCGGTTGGCACCCGACAGAAATACCGGCGGGAGACGAAAGATGGATGGAACCGCTGGAGCGATTGAACAGGACATCATCATGACCCTCGCCGAGGTAGCCGAGTATCTGAAGATGAGCTCCTCAACCGTCTATCGACTGGCACGACAAGGGGTGGTGCCGGGCCGAAAAATTGGCGGTACGTGGCGATTCTCTCGTCGTGTCATCGATGCATGGATCAAGGAGCAAGAAGCCCACCCTGCTGCTGAGCGTTTGATATCACTCACCCCTAACAATGAGGCAGATTTGAATTTAACGATCCCATGATCTTCTGAGGTGACCAGAACCCGGTATGAACCAAAACGCCCAACGTAATCGATTGATTTGCTCAATTCCCATCTTTGTATTGTTAGCCGGCTTATTGTTGCCGATGGTACGCGTCCAGGCAGATGATCTGCCGGCCCAAACCAGTTCCGCAGCTTGCCACAATCTCGACCTGGTGGTGCTAGTCGACCAATCGGCCTCCATGCGTAATAACGACGTCAACCGCCAGCGAATCGAAGTGCCGAAACTGATCGTTGAGCAGCTCGGCAACCACGCCATCTTGCTGTGCCCTGACCAGAACATCGTCCATCGCATTGCCATTTTTGGCTTTGGTGATGCTTCTCGCTACCTTGGCCCCGAGAACAATTACATCAACGATACATCAGAATACCTCTCGCCGCAGTCGATCCCGCTCTCCTATGAATACGACGACTGGGTCAGGTCGCGCGATGCCCTAAAACAGCAACTCAACGCCTTCCGCAACGACAATCTCAGCTATACCGATCATAAATCGGCGTTGTTGCGCGCCCGCGATGTGTTGCAGATGTGGAAACAGCAGCCCGTCGCCGGGGCCGAAGATCGCCGACAGGCAATTCTGCTCATCACCGACGGAGAACCCTGCACCGGCTCAGGGGGGTGCTCCACAAACCCGGGCCAATACAAATTCGATCGCGTCACCTATATGAACGATCTGATCCAGGTCGCACAGCCGTCCAGCGTTGATTTTCCATATGTTGATGGCGACCCAAATAACACCATCTTCATTTCTATGGTTGCTCTGTCTGACAGCAGCCAGTCCTACAACTACCGTACTCAGCCGACATTTCGCAACGGCTGGCAGACTATCATCGGTCAGCGTGGGCAGATCTATGACACTCAGGAGAGTAACCTTGACCTGGCAACGGGCATGTTCGAGATCTTGCGCCCGCTCATCGGTTCCAACCTGCAGGAATGGGATTGTCGCCGACCGATCAACGTCGTCCCCTATCTTGACAGTTCGCTGGTGATCAATATCAACCGCCAGCCCACGGACTCCACAGTCGATCCGGCTTCGATTGCGGTCTTTCTCGATGTGCAAACCGGCGGCCAAACGATCACCCTGGAAGGCGGTGAGCAGGTCTGGGCCGACGGCACGCGCCAGCCACTGCCTCCGACAATCAAGTACACCGCCGACGGAGGAGACGACGGAACAGTAATAAACGAAAACTACGCCTTTACCAATCCATGGCCTGGTGTCTACAACGTGCGCACCCAGGGCGGCGATGTTTGCCATGACATCCGGGTCAACTACGGCAAAGGCTCGGTCACCGCCAACATCCTTCACCCCGGGGCCGACACAGTGCTCGTGCAGGCGCCGCAAGAACCGTATTACGATGAACTGGCGCCCAATTATCTGAGCCTGGCTGTGCTTGATGAAGGTGCGCCACTACAGGAAATTGATGGATTTCCACTGCATATTCACGCCGAGATCGCCAGCCCACAAGACAACCAGGACCTGGGCGAACTGACCCTGAGCAACAAGGGCATTTATGATGCATCCGACCCTATCTTGTTGCGCGACGCCAGCGACTATACATGGACAGCTATCGGGTGCGTAGAAAGCCCCACCGAACTGGTCTTGCTGAGCGCTCAGGGATATGACGGCCAAATAGTTTCTTGTTCGTGGGCCGGAGCTGATGACAACCTCATTCAGGTGTTCAGCGCATCGGGCAATTTTTCCGTATTCCCCGTATCATTTTTCACTTGGCGCATTACCAACCCATTGGATGGGGCCATGTCGGCTATGAATAGCGTTCAGGGAAGCCAACAGGTACCCGCCGCCATCCCTGTTGTCGTCGAGCTGATTGGAGAAGACGGCAACTTGCTCCCGGCAAGCTCTGTTTTCAATAAGCCTGATGAAGCATTGCGCGCCGAACTTTACAAGGTGGGCAACGATACACCGGTAGAGAGTATTACGCTTAGCCCAACCGACGCTGCCGCGGCCGAGTTTTCCGGGCAATTTGCTAACAGTGCCCAGGCAGGAGCAGGCGATTATCGAATCGTCGTCCGGCCAAATTGGGAGCCAACAAGTATTGACCGCACCAAATTTGCCGTACAGAATAATTTCATCGCCGCAGAGGCGGCCCACTCACAGTTTGAGGTCTATCCTCTCGATGTACGCATCACCCCGCCGAGCGATGTCGCGCTCCATAGCACCACCATCCCCCAATGCTTCCTGAAGCCCGGCGAATGCTTTGGTAATGCCGTCCAGCCGTTCGACTTCAATGTTGAACTGGTTAACATGAAAACCGGCCTGGTTGTTCCCCTGGCCGACGCACTGGTTGATGTCAACGCCGGGCATACCCTGAAAGTGGCTGCGCCGAGCGGGGCCGAGGAAATTATCAAGCTGAAGCCGCTGAACGCGGCCAATCTGCAGATGTTGCAAGCCATTGGCGCCGGAACAGACCTGGACGAGGCCGGCGAGTATACCATAGAGGTATCGTTGGCCGGAATACCGTTGCGCGACGGCTTCAGTTGGGTCGATTCTCGACGCACAGCTACCTTTTCCCGCGAAGACACACTAATGACCAATCCGCTCCTGGCTAAAGGTGCGGTTATCCTGGCCGGGCTGGTTCTTCTGGCTTTGCTTATCTGGTTGATCTATATCCACACCGGCGGTCCCAGTGGGCCTCTACTCTACGACTCCGTCAACAGTCTGGACCAGACGGAAATAGTTGGCGAATGGAAACTCTCGTCCCGGAAGCGCACCAACGTGCTAAAGAGCAAGACCTTGAAGGAAAGAGGGGTGAAATTAATCAAGGTTACCAAGGGGCAGGCCTTAATGAAAGAAGGGGCGAAGGCTATTCAAATTGAAGCCGAAGATCTACAAGGACTGCCGCTCTACAGTGGCCCGATGGAAGATGGCGACATCCAGTCGTTCAATGACGGTCGGCTGCATTATGGTGGCCCCATAATCAATTAGTTTCCATTTGATATATCTGCATGAAGCAGAAACATGTCGAATCAAACGATAGTAGTCGTTATAAGTCAGTTACAGAGGAGATAAATATCATGACGAGACCAGCATTAATTGTGGGCTTGGGCGGAACGGGGCAATGGGTGCTGACCTGGCTCAAGCGTGATCTTATGTTGTCGAACGGCGGCACAGTGCCGGATAACATCCGGCTCCTGTCGATCGATACCGCGACTACGCTGGAGGCGGGTCAGAAGCAGGTCACGGCCAACGATAAAGAAGATAATCAACCTGCCAAGGTTGGCGGTGTGACGCTCGATCGGACTGAATTTATCTACGTCGGCGGCGATGCTCGCCCGATAGCTCTGGAGACACGTGACAACCGACATCCTCAACTGAAACGGTGGTTCCGCGCCAAATACTGGCTGGACACCCAGCCACCGGCCGTCTTCGTACTCGACAATGGCGCCGGTCGCATCCGCCAGTTCGGACGCCTGGCCATCTACAAGGATATCATGGGGGGCGACGACGGTCAGAAATTATGGAGCGCATTTCGCACGGCTATCGGCACCGTCGGCCGGATGACCAATGCCGAAAGGCGACTTGAGATCATCGTCGTTGGGTCTTTCGCCGGCGGCACCGGATCGGGCATGTTCCTCGATGTAGGTTTGATCCTGCGCAAGCTGGCCAAGGAAATCAGCCCCCACCACGTGTTGCGCGGCTTCTTTGCCCTGCCGGGTGTATTCACGCCTAACCCCAGTCGCGATATGAAAGCCCGCACCTTTGCTGCCTGGCGCGAGTTGAACCGCTTCATGGTCATCGACTCCGATTTTCCCATGTCGTCAGTCGACTATGTGGAGAATGACAGCACCTATGGGATTGATCCTGCCGAGCGTATCTTCGACGCGTGTTATTTGGTGGAAGGCAAACGCAAGGGGGCCCCAGTGGCCAGCGAAGCCCGTTTCGGCGTTTTTCCGATGGTATCCGAGGTGATCAGCGCCATCCTAGACGAACAGGCCGGCCAAGTCTACAACGACTGGGTCTATACCAACCTGGCAGAGGAATACGGCAAGCACCCCACAACGCCCATGTACAGCGCCATCGGAGCCTATACTGTTCAGGTTCCGGCCAACTTCGTCGAGGTGATGTCCAGTCATATCTTCGGCCAAGAGATGCTCAAGAGGTTGCTCAGCCCCGAAGTGGCTCCCGACGCAAACACCAAGAAACTGGTCGCCTCCGGCGCCTTGCGCCATCTGACATTGGCGGCCAAAGCTCGCAACCTGGAAGACCCCGGGTTCGCCGGTCGCCAGCGCGCGGATACTTTCCTCACCAGCGAGAGCGCCTATGAGGGGCAGATGGTCAATCCGACGATCTTCATGGCCCGGGCCGCCACATTGCTCTCGGAGGCTCGTGAACAAGGAAAACTGCCGCAAGTGATCGATCGACTGGCCCGCGCCGGCACAATGGGCGGCGGCGGTGCAGAAGGCTGGGCGCGATTTTATCCTGAGTTCGGCAATGACCCCGAATTTGAATCACTCCTCCGTGACGTGCGCGATCATACCCATTTCAACATCGTCACTGCCTTTAGTCGCCGCGAAAAGGAAAAGGCCGAAGACTTCCGGAAGCGCATCATTCAGCTCGATCCCCTGGTCCAGACCAAGTTCGGATCAAGCAAGATCGGAGGCGACCAAATGATCGAGTACGATGGATCCTTTGGGGTAGTACTCGATCGCGTCCACGAGACCCAGATGATCGTCTTCCGCCAGGCATTGCGCTTGCGGCTACTCTCGCTCCTGATGGGGCGCGACGCGAATCCTCTTAAAGCCCGTGGTGGCAAGCTGGGCTATACCTGGGATTTCTTCGACGGTGTTGCCGCTAATCTGGATTGGTTCCTCAACCAGGTAATGGATGGAGTGTCCAAACGGCGCAAAGAACTCCGCCCGTCAATCGACGCTGAGATTCGTAATCGCAAAGCCGAAGATTACATGGACAAGGTACGGGACAAAAGGTTCCTGTTCTTGTGGGAAAGCCCAAGTGTTAAGAAGTCTGAAACATTATTTCTGCGCACCGAGCAGGAAAAGATGGACATACGCCGCGAGGATATCCTCTACCGCTACGTGGACCGGACATTGCGTGCAATGAAAGCTGCCGCGGAACAGACGCGCGATGCTGTCCAGGCCTGGATCTGGCACCTCTCAACCGGCGACGATGCCAGCGAACTCCCCGGCATATGGGATGAGATGCTCTCCAGCGAAGCCAATGTGAAAGAAGCTCATGGCTGGGATCAAAGTACCGACACCGTACAGCGAATGGTCGCCGAAGAAGTACTGCCCGTCAGCGAAGAAGACCTGGCTAATATACTTCGTCGATGGCAATGGGACGCCGGCTATGAACACGAACATCTCTGGCTGAAGGTCAATATTCTGCCTGAGGCTGAGGGTGAACCGATCGACGTGCTGAATAATCCTGTTCGTGAGAGCCTGGCGCGCCGCGATGAAGTAGGCGCTCACAACACGAGCCGCTTGCTGGGGTTGGCTCGACGCAATTACGCCGGCCTGGTCGGGCGCACAACAGTTGCCGAGACGATTATCGACGAATACGGGCCTAATGGCGGAGTTCGATTTGCCAATGACGTCGCTACCAAGAACGCCGAGCCGTTGTTCGTTGGCTCAACAACCAACAAACCCAAACGCCAAAGTAATCTGATACGCGTGAAGTCGCCTGCCAATGATCAGTTCTTTACCGGGAAAGACAGCGCCCAGAGCCAGCTTCGCGTGCTGGCCCAGAAGGATCCGGTGAACGCTGATGCCAATTACCTGATTCAGGTCGTCGGGTCGGAGAACCCCTTCAAATTGACGCTTGTTCGCTCGGACGATCTCTACAATTTCGATGAGTTCGCGGCCTGGGAAGATTGCCAATCAGCGTATGCAGCACATGTAAACGACAAAGAGGGACTGATGCGCCCTGTAAATCTCCACAACTTCGCCGCGGAGGCCAACGCTGTCGAATTCGAGACGCGTTTGGTGAAGGACAAGAAAAAAAGTTACCGTCCCCTGCATCCTCGCGTTGTCATGTTGCTGGAGAACCCTGAACCACTGCGCCAATTTCTCTATCTGCTTATACTGGGCAACATCACCGAAGCACACGATCGCTCTGCCTATCATTGGGAATTATCCTGGGATCGGGCCGACGGCACGGAGACGA
Source organism: Promineifilum sp. (SeqCode) (assembly GCA_035446145.1). Classification (GTDB taxonomy): domain Bacteria; phylum Chloroflexota; class Anaerolineae; order Promineifilales; family Promineifilaceae; genus Promineifilum. The sequence goes on from DAOMSB010000006.1 coordinate 59,772, forward strand.
TCTACCTGACCAAACCATGGAACGAAGATGAAGAACGAGCTCATAGCGCAAAGCCGGACATCTTCAATGCAGCTCATGGATATGTCATCCGCCAAAAATCGCACGAGAAATATAGCCAGGCGGAAGTTGATATTGAATTCGGTCGGATTTATATCGATCGCGCCATGGCCGATGCGGGCCGGCAGGCCGTACACGATGTACTGAATAACGAACTGAATGGCAAAGGCGAAATAGGCAAGATGGAACGAGCGGCACGAGAAAGGGACAAGAACACCATCATTCGTCAAGACCTGGAGGATCTGGCTATCGTCTTTCGAATGATGCTGCAAGATGACCTGAGTCACCACCAGCCGGTTATAGAAGAGCGTCGAGAGAACGCCTTTGAGCGTGCTCGGCGCCTGCGCGAAGAAACCGAAGCGGCGGCAGCAGCCGAGGCGACCAAGGCTGCCAAAGCTCGATCCAAGACCAACAAGACCGGAGGAAGCACCAAAACGACCTAATCAATCGCCAAAGGTCTTGGACCAGAAAATTCCGACCGGAAACCCTCCCCGAACGACTGAATGATCGTTCGGGGAGAGCCGGCCGTATCGCCGACAGGCCGGCGCAGACACGGAAAAGCAACGGCCTGTAGAACAGGAGGCAATCAATTCAGTGGCAAGGTTGGCAAAGATAATCCTTGGTGCCTGGTTGGCCGTCACCCTCATTCTGGCCGTGCCGATCGTCATCACGCTGATACGCGGCTCCGTATCCACCGATTCATTCAGTCGTTCGGCCGAGCCGCGGATCCTGTTCGGGCCTGGCCCAAGCCATGTTCAGGTAGATTTCACCCCCGAATCTACCGGCTGCCCGGTCATTCCCCTGTCCATTCTTCTCCTCATCGATAAATCGGGGAGCATGAATGACGGTAATGCCTTTCCTCTGGCACGTGAAGCGGCAATTGCTTTCATCAATAATGTCGATCTAAGCCAGTCGACGGTTGCCATTGCCTATTTTGATGACACAGCCCATCTCATCCAGGCGGCTACACAGGACAGAGATGCCTTGATTACCGCCGTTAATCAGGTCACATTACCTTACGATGGGACGGACCTCACGAGAGCGTTGCAGTTTGCTGCGAGCAACATTGGTTCTGACCGGCCCGTTGTTGTTTTGCTAACTGACGGCGGCGCAAATGATCCGGCCGGGGCCATGGCCGCAGGAGATGCTCTCAAATCGGCCGGCGCCCATTTGGTCACCGTGGCTGTCGGCCCGTTAGCTGAAGTCGACTATCTGCGCAGTCTTGCCTCTTCTCCGGCTGCAGCACTCGCATCCGACGACCCGGCAGACTTGCAATCCATCTATACCAGCCTCGCGGGACAGCTAAACAATATCGTCGCCAGGGATATTATGCTAACCGAGCCAGTGTCGGAGGGCCTAACGATTGTTCCGGAATCCGTTGCCCCATTGGCCACGCAGAACGGCAATGATCTTGTCTGGCAAGTAGGCTTTATCCCCGCTACCGGTGTGACCTTCCGTTATGACGTCACAACTGAAGGTATCGGCTGGCCTAAAATCGCATCGGAGACAGCAACCATGTCGTTTATAGATTGTCAGGCCGGATTGGCCTCTCTTTCGCTCGGTGGCGGGCCACGGATCCTGATATTGCCGGGGCCGGCATTCTGGATCCCCTGGCTCCTGGCGTTATTAGTGCCCGTGTTCCTGCTGTTTCGCGGCAAAAAGCAAGTCCCCCCACCTGTGACCGTCGCCGCGGCGTCATCGGTCCCCATCGCATCTCCCGATCCGACGCCGGCCTGGCTGCGCCGGCTTGATTCGACCGACAAGGTGTTAGGTATTTCCGAGGTTGAATCCGAGTCTGGAACCCTTGTGCCGACAATCATCGTTGGGCTTGGACCGGTGGGTCGAATTGTGCTTTCACAGGTAGCCCAGGCGCTCAACGGCCGCTTCGCCCGTCGCGATAAACTACCAGTACGATTGCTGCAAGTGGATGTGCAACCCACGAGCGGCCCCATCTCCGAACGTCCTGACTACCTGTTGCCCGATGAGTGGGTCATCTTGCGCCCTGACTATCAGTTGATCAGTCGGACGCTGCAAACACACCCCGACGAATGGGAGCACATGAACTGGTATGAGCCGACGGCCGCCGCCGACTATGGGCGGGCTCGTGGGCGCATGGCTCTTTTCTATGACTTGCGTAATGGAACTGCCAATTCCACCCTCTATCGGGGCCTCATGAAAGCCGCAGACAACATGGTCAATCCTCGCCTGCGTGTTATCGGATCCACATTCGATGACGTCAGCAGCGGCATGCTGGTCGATGTTTCCTGGCTGATGTGGCTGGCGACCAAACGCCATGTCGATGTGGAGCTATGGCTTAGCGGCCCATTGAACCAAAATTGGTCGCCACGCCTGGACAACGCAAATCATACCGTCACCGTTGATGAACAGCGTGCGCGCACACTGGCAACCCTGCGCGAGATTGAGCGATTCCAACGTAACGCCATCGTTCCCCTTCACTATGTCCCGCATGATATGGGGCAGGAGGAGTTTTATCAGGAAGTCGATTCGGCCGTCGTCCAAACGCTCTTTCTCTTCGAAGCGCCGCAGGACAAGAAAATCGTTGTTGAAGACCACCTGGCAACTCTGACAGACAGTCTGGTGGCTCTTCTTAATCCTTCTGTGCAGAAAGAGGTCACTGAACATCTGGTACGCTTTCAGGCCGATGCTTTCGACCTGGTTAACAGGGATGGCCACGGCCTGGTGTGCGGCATAGGCACCTATGCTATCAGCACGCCATTAGCCCCTTTGCACGAAGCATTGACCTGGAGACTAGTCCACGATCTGGTCTGCGAAGCGCGAACCGGTTTGCTGCCGGCACGCCAATTGGGACTTGACGGCAAGTACGAAACAAAGAAACCCGATGACATCATCAGCTTCACCGTCCGCCGAACGGAAATTGAGGATTTCATTGACAACCGGCGCGCGCATCTTCACCATGATGCCTTTCGACAGGCTGTGGCCGCACAGGTCGCCGATATGCTGAACGGCGAAGGCGGTAAAATCCCGGCGATAGATCGGTCCGGCGGCATCCGTCGCGCCCGGAAGTGGGTTGACATGTTGCGAACCGTTCTCAAGCAAGATGGCGAGGAGATGGCCGCAGCGCCATTGGCCGATCTCATCCGGGAGCTTGATGAATGGGATAATTTCCTCCACAAAGACCTGTCCACTTTGGCCACCGAGCGGCTTGCGGCCGCGCGCGAACGCCTTGGCAAATTAACGTCCCAAGGCGGGCGATCCTGGTCGATCGACGCCGAACTGGAGTGGCCTGCCTATAAAGCTCACATTCGCTCATGGCTTGATCGGCCGTCCACCGCTCTGGCGGGCGAGGCTATCGTACGCGTCTGTCAGCGGTTCGGCTGGCAGGTAACCTATGATCCGACTGCACCTGGATGGCAAGTCGAATTGTGGATTCCCGATGGCGAGTTTATATGGGCCGGCCAGCCCATCGCATCAGGTGGCCTGGCGGTGCCACAGGATTCGGCAAAGGTCCTCGACCACCTTTATCATCTTGCCCGGCCGCTGGCTTACAACACTGAGTCACACGGAAATGTGTTAAAACGAGCGGCCGACATGGATAGTGTTACCTGGCTGAATGCTGCCGAACCCCGATTGAGAGTCAACGACCTGACCATCTCCAAACTCCTGAAGGGAGCCAATAGCGTTCACCCATTCCTGGCCGCGCGAGAAACCGACAACACACCAAAAATCCGCCAGGGCTTGAGCAGCACCGGCGATGCCCAGCAGGTCACAGCCTGCGCCATTGAAGACGCCACAACGGTGACCCTGTTGCGTGTACGCGATCGTTTGCCGATGAGCGCCACTTATCTTTATGGCGAAGACCGCGACGGCAACAGCGCCTGGAATCAGGCTATCGTCACCCCCGCCCATTACGTATGGCGTGGCGAGCAGGCGGCGGCCGAGCATGAAATCGGAGAACACCTCGGTTCGCGGTTCGTTGGCTATCTGGAGCGCGATGAAAAGCTTGTCGATCTGTATGCCCGCGCCGTGCTCTTCGGCTTGTTCGAGGAAACTCGTGACGGCGTTGCAATCGGTGGCGCGCAGGGATGGGCCTGGCCGGGGAAAACAGCCGGTGATGCCTTGGTCAATCTCTTCAATGTTGATTCTACGCAAAGGCCAGGTGTTCTGAACGAAAGAGGTGGAGCCGGTCGCATGGAGGCGTTTCAGGCTGTGGAGGAGGCTATTGAGCGATCGGTAGAACACATCCGATCATCTACCGGCCTGGCCCAATTTCGCCGCGAAGCCGAACGAGTCTTGCAGAAACGCCAACGCTCACGCATCGAACTGGAATCAGTCGAACCCTGGCAGCGTGATTATGAAGATTACTTTCGCCCGCTGGCTAAGGATGCCTCTTCTGAAGACCGTGATCTCCGCTTGTATTTGTTATACATCCTCAGCACGCTGCAGTAAAAGGTGATGCTATGCCACGATTGAATAAAGACCATGTATTGAAGAGTACTAATGACCAGTACCGGATTATCAAGTACCTGGGCGAGGGATTGACGGCCATCGTATATGAAGCCGAGCGTCTCACTGCCAATGCCAATGGCCTTAACTTTCCGATCGGCAGTCACGTCGCTGTGAAGGTCCTGCAAGAGGGGCTGCCGGATGATATTCGTCGCAACTTCCGCGATGAAGCCGATGTAATTGCCAAATTAAGCCATGAGGAGACCAAAGCCGGGTTGAAGCGGTCACTCATACCTAACCTGGTCGAGCAATACCTGGGATCGGGCGCAGGACCACAGTTCTTGGCTATGGAATTCGTCCAGGGCACGCCTCTTGATCGCCGTGTGCGAGAAGGAGACCCGCTGTCGGAACAGATGGGTCTCCAGGTAGCTGACTCGGTGTTAACAGTACTTGATTTGCTCCATACTCAGCTGCACAAATCGTATACTGATTTCCAGTTGCAGAATGTTTGGCTTCTTCCAGACCAGCAGAATATTAAAATTATGGACTGGAATCACGTCAGCAGAGAGCAAAACCCGCTCCCATATGAGCTGGTGGATGCGGATCTCAGACGAATGGGAGCCTACCTCTATCAGATTCTTACCGGTAAGGGTGCAATTCAGGACGGTGAAACAGCTGAAGCATTGAGCAGGCGAGCGGGTAAACATTGGGATAATCTTTCCGTCGGAACGCGCCATCTCATCCGCCGATCACTCAACCCCAATCCCGCCAACCGGTTCCGTAGCGCGGCCGAGTTCCGCGACAGGGTTCTCCAACAACACCGATTATGGGAAGCGAATACCGATAGCGTCGTTGATGAAGCGCAGACTCTCATGAGACCTGTCACAAAAGCCATCGCCGACGGTTCTCGGCTGTCAACCGATGAACTGACCTCGGCTGAGACCTGGGTCGACATGGCAGACCGCCGTCATCGCGGCGATCAGCTTGTTCAATATTGGAAAGAGACTATCAGTAAAGCAACTCGGGACGTATCGGCTACGTGGGGCAGTGGAATGCAACTATTTGGCGGCAAGCAGTATCGGGAAGCTGCCGCCATCCTGCGCAACGAAGCCTCGTCCTGGGGACGAGCCGACTTGTGGCGACAGGTCATGACGGCCGACGCGGCTGTCGAACTGGGCGACGGTCTCTTTCAGTCGGTCGCCGCTGAACTCATCAAGGTTGTCGACACGATGAATAGCGGCAATTGGGAGGAGGCTCGCGAGCTGTTTGGCGCGCCGCCCCTGGCTGCCGCCCACGGGGTGGCTATAGGCTCCCTGCGAGGCGAGATCGACGCCCAAATAGCATATCAGGCAGCGCGCCCGGCCTTTAATGAAGGTCGCTGGAACGCAGCTGCCCGCGATTTTCACATCGTGAATGAGGCGCTACCTAAAATCGCCTATGCCGAGGTATTGCGAACGCAATACGGCTGGGATGGGGTAGATGAATTGGCGGCCGAAGCCAAACGTCTGGCGGAAGATGTTGAGCGCGGCAATGCCCAGATAAGAGAACTGACTGACGCCCTCTCTCGCGATCTGGACGACGGCTTGGCGCAAATCCAGGATGCCCTTCTCAGGCGTTCTGACTCACCCGAGATCATCCGCCTTTGCGAGCGGGAAGCTGAACGCCGCCCGGCATCGGAGGCCCAGCGCTTGCTCCTTACCGCGCTGACTTACGGAGCTGTCCCCGCTGCGCAGGAAGTTGCGTTGAAGTCGGCTTACAAAGAAAACGAAGAGAGAATCAAAAAAGAGCGTCTTCAGGCTGAAGCCGCGCAACGAGAGGCAGCCGAAGCGCGCACGCGAGAAGAAATAAATTCCCAAATTCAAGCAGGACGATGGGCTGAAACGGCCGGCTTGCTTGGGGCAATCCCGCTCCGGCTGTCGGACAACGTTATCGATCAGGTTCGTTCGGCCTTCGATGCGGCCGTCGACGGAGAGAACAGCCGGCAGGCGCGGGAGATCGCTGCGGTTCTCGACGTCGTTGAGCCGGGGAATGCCGACGTCCGCCGCGGCCGTCTCGAGGCCCAGCAAACGCGACAAAAGGCCGCCACCGATGCCTGGCAAACGAACCTGCCTAACCAGGTCCAGGGTATTATAGCTGCCGGCCAATTCGATGAAGCCCGGGAGCGGATTCATCTCGCCCTGCCCCTGCTGCCGGAAAAATCTCCAATCACTTCGTTCTTGCGCAAACAAGAGCAGCAAATCGACGAGTTCACGGCAGCCCAAACCAAACTTGACGATATCCACGACAAATTCAGCAACCGGGGCCTCGGCCCCGATGATGCGGACAAAGCGCTCAATCTACTGGATGGGCGCATCGCTGCACTCGGCGCATCGTTGACACCCGCAGCGACTCAACACCTTAAAGATTCCGCCGACGCGCTACGATACGACGTCCGGCTGCGTCGCCTCAGGAACGAACTCGATGAAGCCGTTAAGGCTATTAGCGCGAAAAGCTACGATACCGCTGAAAGCAAGCTTGCCGATGCTGAAACTGTACTCAATAGCGTCCCATCCGGCCACCCCGGTTTCAGTGAGCAGCAAGAGCGCTTGACGAACAGCAAATCACGACTTGAGAGGGAACGCTCGGCCGGGAAGAAGTTTTGGGATCGATTCGGCAAATGGATCTTCGGCGCGCTGGTTGCGCTGGCGTTGGTGCTGGCGGCCGGGGCCGCGTACGGATTGGTGTCGGCGAACCGGGAACGCGACGTTCGGGCCACAACTGAGTCCGCGCTGGCTACAACTGATGCAAACTACAACTTTGTCTTCGCCGAGCTGGAAAAACTACGGCAACCCAACATAAATGTCACACAGACGGTTGAAGCCTTTCAGACCCGTGCAGCAACCGATGCGGCAGCATTGATAGTGGCTAACGCTGCCGCAACGGCGCTGGTTGCGTCCAATGAGGGGCTGAGCGGCACGGTGACCGCCGCCCAAACCACCCCGGAGCCGTTGAACCTGGTCACCAACCTGGTCGGGGCCGCTCCAGTGACCGGTACGATAGGCGAAGATGTGCCGGTGTTTTACGATCTTCCGATTAGCATGAATGTGACCGCTCCACCCGATTGGTCATTCCAAATTGATCCCGAGCGTGGTCTGCAGCTTGTCGATCCTGGCGAGACCGCCCATACCCTAAGGTTGGTCCACACCTCTCTTAGTCGGGGCACAACCATCCAGACAGCTGTCCCGGCGTCGAGTGTCCAGTTGAATCCGGACACGCCGCATGAGGCGACGATTGCCCTGGCTGCCCTCCCGGTCGTTTTGCCAAACGACTCCGGTCACTATCGCCTTGGCTGGGAAGCCGTGGCCGCGGATGACGCGAACAATCGCAGGGTCGGGGCGTCGGTGGCTGAGTTCGAGATAATCTCCCCACCGACAGTGATGATTAAAAGCGAGAGATTATATCGCACGCGGCCGTTATGGGAGGACAGTTTTATCGTGCCGGGAACTGGCGATCTGACAGTTGAGGTATTGGGCAAGCTGGACCTTGCGGACGAGCAAACAGGGGACGGCCAAACGCCGCCCGTTCCGGATTTCCTGATGATCCGACTGCGGGGCAGCCGGGAGATCTTTTGGCTGCCGTCCTGGAACGCAGTGGAATTTGACGATAGCGAGAAGTGGCAAGCTCTGCTCGATAGTCTGCCTGAAGTGTCGGCGCCAGACGCTTAGATCGAGAAGGGGCAGCAGCTCCACCAATGCGCGATCAAGAGGAATAATGACCCACGAAGAGAAAGAAAGCCTGATTAACGACCTCCGCCTGTGGATGGAAGGTGTAGACGACGACGAGACTTATGGCCGAATGGGGGCCGCGCTGCGGCGCATTCGCGCCTGGGATCCCTCCGGCAACGATCCAATACCCTATAAAAGTGAAATCGAGCAATGGGCCAATGCCCGTGGCGGAGCGAGCGCCTGGCCACCCTATTCGGAAACCCGCCCGATGCCGGATGACACTCAATCAAAAGAGGATGAGCCGCTATCCACCATAGCGAGCGCGGAATCGGCTGAGTCGGCAGACCCGGATGACCACCTGCAAGAAGCCTACGACAGCGCGATGTTGCGAATGGAGGGTGGGGCATATTACGAGGCTATGCAGGGTTTCCAGGACATCGCCGAAAAGGCCCGGGGCCGCTTGCTCCGACCAGCCGAAGAGTACCAGTTTCGGGCCAAGGCCGAGCTGGAACATCGGAAAGCCCCCCTGCTGGATATCGCTCGCGCTGCCGCGCCGGAGGCGGCCGAAGCAGCCTGGGAAGCTGTTCGCGGTGTTGATCCCGACGATGTTGAGGCCGCGGCCGCTCTGGAGACATCCCAATCCCAAGCCGTGGTCGAACGAACCAGACGGCGTGCCGAAGAGGTTCTTGATGAAGCAAATTCGGCATTTAACAGGCGAAACCTGGGGGCCTTGAATCTGCTGGTGGGCGAAGTCGACACGCTGCGGCGTGCCAATAAGGCCATCGCACTGCGTCCAGTGCTGGATGATCTGCTGCAGGACGTGATACAACGCCGCGATCAATTACGCGCCCAGTTGGGTTCCCCCAGTACCCTCATTGCCACGGGCAACAACCGCGAGGCGTATGCTCGAGCCAGGCAGATGTTCGTCGAAAAAATCCTGACAATTGTGGATACCGCCGGCATCATGGGCGGTGAACCGGGGGCCGAGGTGGAAACGGCCCGTTTTCTGGATAAGGCTCGGGAAATCTATTTGGCTGGGTTGAACAAATTCGCCGGCGACCGCCTGACGGTGGCTGAAAGCGAGCAAGGCGTGGATCCATCCGGCGCCCTGGAGACGCTCAACGAAGTCGTTTCAGCGCTGACCGATGATATCCTCACCGGTGATGATCGCGTCCATCTGCAGAACAGCCTGGATACCATTGAAAAACGGATCAAGTCCGTCGAGATGCGCCTGCGCTTATATGAACAAGCACAGGCGCTGGTGGTGGCCGCGGGCGAACCAGGGTTGGCCGCCGACGACAAGTTTCTGAAATTGCGCCAGGCCCGGGAAATCTACACCGAGTACCCTGAAATCGACGACAAATTGCGGGCGGCCCTGACGGATGTTTCCGCCGCGGCGGCGGCCGATCTGGAAGGCGAGATCGCCCTGGCGAAAGCACAAATCAAGCGGGATGATTTCAATGAAGCGCGCCGCATTCTGCAAGAGGCGCGCGTCAAGGCAACCAATAAGGTCCCGGATCCCATCCCAGGTTCATCGCTTCATCAGCGCCTGGATGAACTGAGCAAGCTTGATGACGAGATATCAGATGCCGAAGTAGCCTATGAACGGCTGATGTCGCGACTTGCCGGGATCAATAACCTGCTCAATGACGAAGACGTCAGTCGGCAAAAGGCAAACCTAATCGAAGCACGCTCGCGTCTCGAATCATTGTCTCCCAGCGATACAAATCGAGAGGAAGTCGTGACCCTAAAAGGCCGCCTGCGACGACTCCAGGGCCTCGATTCAAACTGGACCGAGGGGCAGCGTGCTTACCAGGCCGGTCAATGGACAAAGGCGATTGATGAGTTGGCGCTCGTCGCTGCCGCTGCCAATCACACGGCCAGAGACAGGGCCGATGTTATGGCCAAACGAGCCGAAGCAGCACAGCAGGTTGAGGTGGCTGTTGAGGCTGAGAAGGAAAGGCGCTTCGGGGATGCCTACGCCGCCTATACCGATGCCCTCACTCGCTTCAAGCAATACGATCATGACCCACAGACCCAGGGCACACGCCGAACAGCCGAGGCGGCCATAGAGCGGCTCAAACCATACACCGATGGAGATGTAGAGGTCGGTAAATTGCGCCGGGATGCTGCGGCACGATTGGCGCAAGCTAAAGCAATCACCGATTCGCAACGCGGTTCACCCTCACTTCTCCAGCCCAATCAGGGTTACCGTGACGCGATTGTGAAGCTGGGCCAAGCCGCAAAGGTGGAATACACCAATCTGGGGCCACAGGTGGAAGCTGACTTGCAAAAAGTCCGCGCTCAGTGGGAAGAAGCCAATAGCGAGGGAATGCTACTGGCCGTCGGTTCCGACGACCCGGAGGTGTTAGAAAAGGGTATCACACTGGGTCAGGAGCTGGAAAACGAAAAGCTCCTGACCAAGCCAACCAATCGCGACTTGCTACGGCGTCTCAGACTGAAGGCCCTTGACATCAAATACCGACGCTTGCTGAGTAACCGATCGACATCTCCCGCTGAGATTGAGACTAACCGTCGTGACCGGCTGAATCACACCCCGGATGATGCCGGTGATCGGTCGGAAATTGAAAAGCAGCTATCGGAGGCAGTGGCCAACCGGGTGATCGTCGAGATGGGCCAGAAGTATGATTCCGGCGGGGCAGACGCAGCGATGAAATACCTCAGCCAAGAGATGAACCAGCCCGAAGTTTATGGCAGTCGCGCCCTCTTCCAGGAGTTCATGCAGTTGCTCTGGGAGGAAGAGCACTGGGATGATGCACGCACCGAAGCGGATCGATTACGGTTCCGGCAATTGGCGCGGCCGACCGAACTGCGCCAATTGTGGCACGACCTGACCGACATCGCCGAGAGAATGTGCGCAAATGACAAGAAGGCGTTCGAGGCTCAGCTCGATTCCTTAAATGAATGGTTTCTCGCCGGCAGCGATCATTCGGGCATTGGTGGGGCCGGCGGGCGCACCGCCTACGTCTGGTTTACCGATCAGAATGAGCGACGCGCGTATATAAACGACGAGATAGCGCAACTCAAGCGCAAGCGCGTGGATAAACTGGTCAGGCAAGCCATCACCGAACAAGGCACCGGGAACTTGCTGAAGGTAGCACAATATTACGGATACGCTCGTCTCTGGAACCCTGGAGATCCTCGGGTCATCAACGGGTTACAAGGGGTGGGACCACAACTGCAAAACAGCCTGCAGGCACTCTTGACCCGTGCCGGGAACGTGACATTGCAGGCGAACGCGTTCGCCAAAAGCCTGGAGGATGCCGACGAGATAAGGAAACAACTGGTCGATATTCGCGAAGTCGGCAACGCGTTGGGGCTGACGACCACCACCATGAATCAGCTTTCGATCACGGCCGAATCTCTCAAGGAGAGGACCGACGGTTGGCGTCAGGTAGAGATGATCTTAAAGGGGATCGATGTAGATGCGCGCAAGGCACTTCGAAATCCAGCCGGTATCCAGAACAGTCAGGGGGGCTGGGATCTGACAAACGTGCTGACTCAATTTTCCAATGCCGTAACAGAGGCAAACAAGCAAGCAACTGATCGCACTGCGCTGAATACGATCATCAACAACCATCGTACTGACCTGAATAATCTAAATTCCGACGCAGACGTCCTCAACAAAGACGTGGTCGCCTTTCTGGAAGCCGTGGATCAAGAGGACTTCGATAAGGTTATCAGTTTGGGCAAGTCTTTGGATACAACATGGAGCGCTCGTCAGAGCAGCGGGTTCGACGGATTGGAGGGACTGATTACCCGCAAAATGTTCTATGGCTCGGGCGAGTTGAGAACTCTGAAAGCGCACATCACCACAGCCCAGAACCAAAGCCGCGACTTGGCCAGATGGCAGACCTGGGCCGACAAGACCGTTGCCGCGCATGATGTGCTCGATACGGCCGTATCGCAGCTTAACAAACCGATGGATGATTTGCGCGATACGTATTCCCTGAAGGAACTGAAGGAGATGTGCGAGGCGGCGCTTAATTTGGTGGAACAGTTTTTGAATGTGGCAGGCCAAAAGCCGGAAAGTAACCCGTTGAGCAAGAAAGCGCAGGAACAACGCACACGGATCCCGGATGACTGGGAAGAAGATCTGATAGCAGGCGGCCCTGAAAACCCTCGTTCTATCATCCTGCAGCGAAAGGGTGAGATCATGGACGATATCCAGAAATTGAGCGGACAGAATGGACCATTGCAACAACTAAATGGGGCCATGACGCAGCTAACAAACGCCCACAAGGAAGCTCAAGGCAAAAACGGCGGGCTTTTCGGACGAAAACCGAAAGGGGTTTCAGATAACTTGTTCAAAAATGCGGCTCGTTTCCTTGAAGCGTGCCGGAAGCTGGACCCGGCCAACCCGGATGTTCGTGATGCCCGAAAGGGACTACACCAGTTGGCAACATTGTATAACAAGCAGGACCTGCTTAAAGAGAAGTGATTATGTCTTCACGCTTCGCTTTGGTTACTGATATTCATGCCAACTGGCACGCGCTGAGGGCGATCATCGACGACGTGGCCGATGTGAATAGCAGCTGCATAGATAACCCCTATCGCTTCTGGTTCTTGGGCGACATTATCGGCTATGGACCGCATCCGGTCGAGTGTTTAAACTGGCTCCGCTACAAGAGCCGGATCGGTGACCGTTGGGTACCCGGGAATCATGATGCCTGGCTGATCAACCCCGAAGGCGTCAACCCTGATGCCGACGAAAGCCTAAAACGCCACCGCGACCTGTTGGCCGAAGACACTCAGTCTGAATTGGGCCGTTGGTTTCGGGAGGAGCTCTATAGAGCGCTAGGTACAGGATTTGGGATCGACCCAAACAATGAAGAACCGCGCTGGCGGGTATGCGAAAAGAGTAGCGATTGGACGTTGTTCTTCGTCCATGCGAATCTTTTCGATAGACGACGGACTTATCTTTGGGCGTGGGATCCGGGCCAGTTGAGTCTGGAGTTCGGTCGAATGAAGAAAGAGGTCGGCGAAGACGCAAATGCAGTTCTCTTCTGTGGGCACGCACATTATCCGCTCTTCGCTCGCCAACTTCCCAATCCGGATGAGAGTGTTGCCCTGCAGTCCATTCGATATTTTACCAGACTAAAGATTCAACCCGGGCTGACGATCATCAATCCTGGCAGTGCCGGCCAACCACGGGACGGCGACTCTCGCGCCGCCTATGCGCTCTTCGATGCCGAGGATATGACAATTGAGTTTCGCCGCGTGGGATACGACGTCGATAAAACGATAGCCGATTTGGATGAGAAAAAGTACCCAAAATCCTTAGGAGAGCGCCTGGCTACTGGCAACGGCAAGTCCGAATTGGCTTCATACTTTTCAGTCTATCGGCGACCGCGTTGGGATCTGGAGGCTTACGAAAGCTCGGCGCCCGGAGAGCTACCCGAGGAACCTGATGAGCATTGGTACGGGAGAAGAGGTGATGCCTAGGAAAAACGATCCATTCGCTGATTTAGATAACATGTCCTGGGATGCCGACTTTGCATCTCATGATTCGCGCAGACAGAAGATTTTCCTGATAGTGGTCGGGCTGGTGATTATAGGCGCGATTATGACAGGTATTTATTACCTGCTAAGTGGGACGCTGTTCGATTCGCCGGAGCGTGCGGCCGAACGATGGCTAAACGCGCTGGCTAAAGGCGACACCGACCGTATGCTCGAATTGACCTGTAATGATCAGCTCCAGACCGCATCGATTCTCAGTTTGCCTGAAATGGTCGGCGGTGATGCCTTGCAGGAATTGGGGTTGTCGGAATGGCTGAAAAATATTGATTTCGATATGGGAAACCTGAAATATACCGGATCTGAGGTTTCAGCCGGGGAATCGGAAGTGATGGTCAGGGGTATCTTGCGAATCAGAGCCATCAATGATTTCTGGCTGCCGATACCATTGAACCAACGCTGGCGAATGATAGAAGAAGACAATGCTTGGAAATGGTGCGGCTATATACCCCAGGCATAGAAGGAGACATCATGAATCGGATATTTGCCTTTTTTCTCTTTATTATCGGCGCGGGGCTGGTTGCTATCGGCGCGTGCGGCAACTTGACATACCTGGTGTCCCTGAACACTTGGGGCATCATCTGGCGCATCGGCCTGGGCGTGCTGCTCATCATTCTGGCCATCATTCTGGCGAATGCGGACTCGATTACCGGATCGGATGATCCGTTTTAGGACGGAGGAACCCAATGGGACTGGATATTTTTACCCAAATGCTGATCGTGTTTGCTGTGATCGTGTTGGAGCAGGTAATCGTCTGGTTTGCTGAAGATTTCTGGGAGTTCAGGAAACAGATAAGCCAACGTGGGATAGGCAAACGAGGTGGGTCATGAGTTCCGATGAGTGGGAGCTGTTGTCGCCACGATATTTTAGCGACATTCTTGTTCCATTATTTAATGGTGGGCTAATCGCCTATGCCGTCATTTTTGTTCTGCTCTTTTTCGGCACCATCATCATGCCAATAATTGTGAAGCTGATTAGAAAACAAGCGACGCAAAGATATGCAAATAACTCATCCCAGGTTGACCCGAACCACAAAAAGACGTTACTGACTCTCACGGACATTCCTCAATATCTGCCGGACGATCGCTGGAGCTACAGGCTATTCTACTACACCTCCTTAAGCTTGGGAGTATTATATTTTTCCTTCCATATCGCCATCAGTGTATGGCCTACGACTATATTAACCACGGGCGGAAAGTTGCAATTGCTCACCGCTGACGACATTGAAGCCATGATCCAGTTTCTCTATCGTTGGATACTCACGGGTTACGCGCTGGTTGTGTTCTCTATTTCTTTGGGGCTTGATTTTGTAGCCCGATGGATGGCGGTGTCATGGCCAAAGGAGAAGCAGCCTGATACGGGGCCGCAGGAGCCGGCTGCTCACCCGCCTTCACCCCCAACACCAGCATCCTCGACAAGCTTGCCGATGGGTCAAACATCATTGAAAAACGTCATCACAAGCATAAAACAGTCATCTTTCCTGGTTGAAATCAGAATTGAGAAGTCAAATCACAGAAAGAAGGGTGAAGACAAGTTAATGCATGATAGCTCAAGAGCAGTATGTGTTTCAACCAAGGGTCAGATTGAATATGAGGACGAATGGCCAACTGGAGACGAGATGCAACGCTTACTTCGCTTTCGATCAAATGACGGCGTGTGGTGCGTCGCTTATGTTGAATCTCCACTCGTCGGAACAAGTGTTAAATATTTAAAAGGAGGTCGTGGTCGCTGGCAACTATTGACAAATGAAATGCCAATTAACAATGAGATCATCAAGTTTCAGTGGGGGATAGATGGTGTTCGATATTATTGCGAATGCACGCGTTATGTCAAACTATAGAATCGCTTTCGCTTGCTTGGCTTGCATATTCTCGCTTGTTGCGGCGAATGCATCACATGCCCAACAGGAAGCGAATACCTATACCATACAATTTTTGCCTATGGGTGAAAACGGAGCTGTCGTTAACCACGAAGGCTTTCCGGCTACCGAGGCTCGTTTCCTCATCCTGGATGATGGATCTCCGATACATACCGCATGGCCGGAGGACAAAATCCTTGTATTGGAAGACGATCAAAAAGTTTCCGCAGAGTATGACCCCTACAAGCAACCTATAGACACCACAGTAGTCTATCACTATACAGAATATACAGACATAGAAAGTGGGGGATCGCACAGGGAGGTAATGGATGAGTTAGTAGCAAATTTGAAACAGGAAACCCGCTTGCGTTCCCTATGCCTCACAATGGTATCCGTCAGGGAGCCGGTTCCTTGTCGGCCACCGGGCACCGGGGAAACTTTGGGCGAGTCATTTAAATCGAGGACTGATTATTCGAGAACGGAAGTTACCAATTCGATCCGTCCTATTAGTTCCCAGTTGATATGGGACAGTATCATTGCCGAGCGCGTCCCTAATCGTCCTCATTTGGTCATTTGGGTGGTCGATGATGATATATTAACCCATGATGATATGCCCGGTGACTTGCTGCCTGCGACTTCAGACCAACTTACTCGCCTGCGTGACGCCGATATCTCCCTGATCGTTCTCGATCTGACACCGGCGGACGATCTTTTGCGAGATGAACAGTGGAAGGGCATGCTAAAAACCTTTAACATCCTCCACCTTAAATATGCGGGAACGAACTATCTATTGAACGACACCAAGTGTGGTCCTGCCTGGATCTGTGTAAAACAGGAACTGGATCCAAAGCGACCGATGGTCCACGTCCTGCGATATAATTCAAGCCTTTTTGTTGATGGCGCCCAACACAGCCTCCGTGTTCAATTGCAATCCGGGAATCTTGGCGGCAACGCCGGAACCGCATCTTCAATAATTGCTCATGAAAGAACCGACTTTATCATCGCGCCACCTTATCAAAACGATCACATCAGCCTACGTTCAGAAGTACGATTTTTTAGCAGAGCGTTCAATGCGATTGCCATGATCGTTTTGATGTTGGTGCTGGTCTTGATCAAGCGTCCCCAGGATGGATCGGTCTAGAACGGATTTGGAAGAGGCATCTTATGCTTGGGCGCATCATCGGTCTCGTGCTCGTAGTAGTTCTTATTTTGTTATTCGTCGTACTATCGTTGTTTATGCGTTCCAATGAAAATCCTCCTTCTTCAACGGCGGAGCCTACGGAACTCGTTGATGAGCCTTCAAGCACTCCGAATGAGGGACCAGGGCCCATTCCTCTCACCCTTACGCCATCAGCCACTCCTTTCATTCCTGCGCCGTCAGCCACTCCTTTCATTCCTACGCCGTCACCCAGCGCAACTCCAGAGGCCGATCTCACCCTAACCTTCGTTGCCATACCCTCCGAACAGCCTCCTGTCATATTAACGCCTGCCCCCACTGAAACGCCACAACCCACAGTGACGGTAACAACCACCCCGACCCCCATCACGAACATGCCACTTCCCCCCTTGCCTCCCCTTCCGCCGGGGAATATATGCATGCAAGATGTTCAGGACATCAGCTCACCGACCAATGGATTTGAGTATAGCGATGATCGGACTTATATCGAACTTCACGGATCCGCGGCCTGGCCCGCCGATCGGGAAGGACAGTTTCTCAAATACGAGGTGTTTTATTATGATCCGGGCAATCAGAAACACGACCTGGCTGAAGTCTGGACCTCCGTTTCCGGCGGCTTGCTACACCGGCAGGCGTTTGGCCCCCTGGTCCATCAGTACGGCGAACCCGGATGGTACACCTTTGGTGTGCTTGGGATAAGAACCGACAGCAATCACTTCCCGCTGGGTTCTTACAATGAGGGTTGCTTTGTCCGCGTCTATCTGCCGTGGCCGCGTTGAGTCTCTCTTCGGGGAACACGTCTTCCGTGCCCCCCACTTCGCCGCGAGACTAGCTCCCACCCCTACCCCAAAACCGTCCGCGGACAGGATTGCGGGGCGAGGGGGCAGCGTTTATCGTGGCGGCATGGAGAAATTACATGCCCCCGTCCCCGGAGAAGTCTGGCTGTTGCACACGCCGCCGCGCCAGGCTATGTTCGCCCTCGTGGCCCGCATGGCCACGATCGGGCCGGTGCTGGCGCTCGACGCCGCCGACGAATTCGACGCCCATCAAGTCGCCCGCCTCATCCGCCGCCGAGCGCCGCGACGGTTCAACCGCTCGCTCGGCCATGTTCGCGTCGGTCAGGCCGGCACCTGCTATCAGGTGCTGGCCCTCTTCAAGCAGCTGCCGGCCACGTCCATGCCCCACATCATCTTCGACCTGCCGGCCACCTTCTGCGACGAGAGCGTCCCGCTGCCGGAGAGCCGGCGCCTGCTGCAGATCGCTCTCAACCACGTCGACCGGCTGCGGCGGGAGGCGCCGATCATCATCAGCGTGCGGCCGACGCCGGGCGGCCGTCGCGCCGAACTGCTGCAGGCGGTCATCGATCGCGCCGATCATCTTTTTGTCTGGGAATCGCCCGGCGTGCCCGTGCCGGTGAAGTTGTTTTGAAATGACGAGTGACGAGTGGCAAGTGACGCTCTTCATTCATAATTCATAATTCGTAAT
>DAOMSB010000007.1:0-75356 GCA_035446145.1 Promineifilum sp. (SeqCode)
CGCGGCTCCTCGCCGCGCACAAGTTTCTCCGAAGGCGGCCGCATGCGAACTCGTCGGCGGCCGTCGGCAAATTCCTGCTCGATCTCGATCAGGATAGCATCCCCCCGTCGAATCAAGAGCTGGGCTACTTCAACCAGCCGGCCGGGAGGGTAGTCGATGAAGGAGGATTCGCCGACGACAAACTCATGCCAGAGATCGGCCGTGGTCTTGCTGTCGCCATTCCCCCACTCGGAGACGTCGATTCCCGACGCGACCAACCAGACGACCAGATCATCGGGGCTTTGAAAATCACGTCGGGGCATTCTATCTCTCCGATTCAAGGTACCGCTCGTAGGCGGCCAGCGATTCCCGGAACCCAAGCCGGCCGAAGCCGAAGCGCACGCTGTGGTCGTCGGCTCCCAGGCATGGGCCGGGCAGCAGCAACACGCCCGCGTCGCGGGCCAGCGCGTGGCAGTAGTTTGTGGCCGAGGGCACGTCGATCCCGACAAGGGCGACGGACCCGGCCTGCGGTGGCCGCCAATCGAACAGGGCCGGCCAACGGTCGAAGAATGCCGCGGCCGTATCCAGATTGGCGGCGATGATCTGCCGGTTGCGTGCCGCAAGGGTCTCATGGATGCTCAGGGCGATTGTCGCCAGCATCTCGCTGGGCGCGGCGGCGCAGATGGTGGTGTAATGCTTCCAGTTGATGATCTCCGCTCGCGTTGCCGGATCGCCCACGACCAGCCAGCCGGTGCGCAGGCCCGGCAGTCCGTAGGTCTTTGACAGCCCCGACAGGACAATCGCCCGCTCATATCGATCAGCGGCCGAAGGCGGCCGGCCGGCCGGATCACGCTCCAGCCCGCGGTACATCTCGTCGCACAGGAGCCACGCCCCGCGTCGGCGCACGATGTTGATGAGCGCGTTGAACTCGGCCGCGGTGGGTAGATAGCCGGTGGGGTTGTGGGGGAAATTGACGACAACGAGACGGGTATCATTCGTGATCAGCCGCTCCAACTCATCCAGATCGAGCGCCCAGCCACCTGAAGTTGGGCGGATCGGCCAGCGGCTAACGTTGCCACTGATATGTTCGGCCAGGTTGAGCAGCGAATCATAGGCCGGGGTCAGGACGATAACGTGGTCGCCCGGCTCCAGAAGTGTGCGCATGGTTAGATAGATGCCCTCTTCCGGTGCACCCAGTATCACGATCTCGTCCGCGCTTGTTCGTTCATAGAGTTTGGAGACGGCCGTCCGTAAATGGGGGTGTCCCGACGACTCCGTGTAACCCAGCCGCAGGTCCAGCAACTCATCCGGCTTCGCTCCAGCCAGGCGCAGCAATTCGCTCACACTCATCGTCTCGCAATCGGAAGCGCAGAGCAGATGAGGGGTGGTGAATTCGTACAGGTTAAAAAAGAGTTCGGTGGCAAATGATTTGATTTGCATGGGGTTCCTTATAATAAGGGCAGTAATGATACGAGATAATTGTAATCCGGTTAGACCATGATGGGCGAACGACCGCGTTGGGCTTAATATGCGCTGTAAGTCGTATCGGGTTAGATTATCATGGTGCGGCCGCGGGTCGCCGGAGAGATTTTATGACAAGAAAGGTAATATTTGTGGGGGGCACTTCCTATAGTGGTTCCACCTTCTTTCATCTGACTCTTGCCAACGACCCCAAGGGTTTTGCGGTTGGCGAGGTCAAACATCTTTTTCGCCCCACCAAGGAGCGTCATGCGCGTCCGACGTGGGCTTGCGGCTGCGGTGATCCCGAATGCACGCTCTGGAATCGGGTCAGGAAGAACGGCGAGGCACACCTCTATGAATCTATTTTTGAGATTCATCCTGAGGTGGAATTTATTGTTGATGCCAGCAAGAATGTGGTCTGGATCGATGATCAGATCGATTATCTGTCGCGGCAGGGAATTGAAGTTCAAAGCGTTGTGATTTGGAAGACCTTGATGGAATTCGCCCACTCGCTTAAGAAGCGTAATCGACTGGGGGCCAAGGACGGTGCCGAGCTGGCAAATTGGCCCCGGTATCATCGCAATTTTTATTCCTTTGTGGAAGATTTCCGCGCGGTGAAATATGCCGACTACGCGCGCGATCAGGCGGCCGTCTTGCAGGCAGCCTGTGCCTACTTTGACATACCCTACTTTGAAGGCAAGGAGCGATATTGGGAGAAGGTTCACCATTCGCTGGGCGGTAACCTGTCGTCTCGTATCCATCTCTATTCAAAGGAGAGCGATCGCTTTCAGGACGTGCAACAACGCGCCAAAGGCCATCGAAATGATCATGTCGCTGATGATAGTAATTATCGACAGGTGTATTATGAAAGGCCTGATGAGGCGACATTGGAAACTCATATTGCCAGGCTGCGCCGGGATAATCCCTATCTGGATTCGGTCGAGGAGATGTTGGCGGCCCATGACGTGGCCGGCACTACGCTCCCGAGCGGTGAATGGCCGGAGTTGAAGCTGGGCATGGTTGATATGCGCATGAAGCAACTGCGCCAGTTTACGCGAACGCGGATTGGCAGGTTGCGATTTGCTCAATAAGGATTAATCATAAAATGAGTTCCACATCTTTGACCCATCGAAACGGCCGCGAGGAACCCCAATTGGCAGGAAATATCATGCGATTGCCGAACTTTATTATCGGCGGCGTCATTAAGGGGGGCACTACTTCCCTAAACTACTATCTGAAGCAACACCCCGACGTGTTCATGAGTCGTTTCAAAGAGCCGCGCTATTTTGCCTATGAGCCTGACAACCCCGATCATGTTGAAGGACGCGGGCTGCGCTTTCCCATTCGTACACTGACGGAATATGCCGCATTATTCGAGGAAGCGACGACCGAGCGAGCGATCGGCGAGTCCTCCCCCCATTATCTGCGCAGCCCTCAGGCTCCGGGACTTATCAAAGAAACTATCCCTGATGTGCGACTAATCTTCAGCCTGCGCGACCCAGTTAAGCGAGCCTATTCCAGTTATTGGCACAAAGTGCGGCTGGGGATCGAGGATCGGCCCGTAGAGGATGCGCTCATGGAACAGGATCAGGCAGTGCAACATGGCCTCTATAGTCAATCTCTCGAAAAATGGAATGCCCTGTTTGATCCGGCACAGATCAAGATTATCCTCTTCGAAGATTTAATACGCGATACATTGGGGGTGTTTGCCGATCTATGCCGGTTTCTGGAAGTTGATGACACATTTGTGCCCGACCTGGTGGTTCGCAACAAGGGGGGGGCTATGAAGAACCAGCGACTCGGTCGCGTTTATGAGCAAATTAAGACCCACCCGCTTCGGCAAGCCATCGATCCCTTTGTGCCGGCGAAGCTGCGCCAAATGATGATCAACACGCGCAATAACAATTTGGAAGAACCCCCGCCAATGCCGCCCCTCATTGCTCAAAGGCTGTATGATTTCTATCGTGAGGACGTCGAAAAGCTGGAGAGTATGATCAATCGCAATCTGTCGATTTGGAAGAACCAGGCCGCGCCTGGCAGATAAAAAAAGAGGCGTTGGGACGCCTCTTTTTATTTGCCGAATAAGGTTATCTGTCAGCTACGAAACAACGTTGAGATTGGTTCCGACTTTCCGAACATCTCTGAATCGTCATAGGCCAATACCGGCTCGTCTAAATCACCGGGATCGATCCACAGGATTTCATTTGTATCGTCTACGTGAACGTTGCGCACGACATCCCCTATGTCGTTGAAGTTCATTAGATGGAATGGATCAATCTTCCAGATGACCACACAACGAAGGTCCGGGTATTGGGTCCCATAGGCCATGACTTGCTGATTGTCCTTCTGGATGAGGATGAAACGACGGAAAGAGTCAGGGACGGGAGTATCCGGTTCTGATAGCGCGGTGATTAGCCCGCTCTGGACCATCGTGTCGGTGTTGCCCTTATCGTCGGTGACCGTCAAGGTTATGTCGTAGGTGCCCGCTGTAGCGTAGGTATGGGATGGGTTCGTCTCGGATGAGGTGCCGCTATCGCCGAAATCCCATAGCCGCGACACGATGACACCTTCCGAAATGCTTTTGTCGATGAAGTCGACCGTGTGGGGGATAGAACCGGCGTCCTGGCCTGGGCCGATGCTGAAGTTGGCGGTCAGCGCTGTGACGACTCCAGCATATTCGTGGGCACCAATATCGGGTTTGCTGTCCCTGTTTGCCCCAAAGAAGTCTTTGGTGATGGCCGGCGGTTTAATACTGTTGGCTTGTGAGCCGTCGCTGGCCATACCGATAGCCAATGAACTGCGCGATGTGAGTTGGTAGTTGCGAGGATCGATGTTGTTGCCGGGATCGGGAAACAGGTCTTTGATCTTGGCATTCGGGTTAACGAGATTGGGATCGCCTATCCGATCTCCTGGCCCGCGCAGAGCTGCGTGAGGTTGCTCATCCCACAAGTTATTTCGAAAGAGGATACCTTTCAAATCGCCACTGACCTGGCTGATCACCGACACATTGGTGATGATGTTATTTTCAAAGATGCTGTTATTGTGTGGGCGACCCTTAAGATTGCCGGCGATCTGAATACCCACCTCGGTCAGCGGGCCACCGATGAATGTGTTGAAGCCGATATAGGCGTCCTTGAGTTGGGTGTCGTAGTTGTTTTCGTTATTGCGGATCATGAACAGTCGACCCAGGCCAACTACGATGTTGTTATAGATCTGACCGCCTGAGCTATGTTCCCATGGTCGACCCTGAGCATATTCGTCTCCGTAAATGATACCCGCCGGCGGACGCTTGTTTGGGCCCAGGTAATCGGCGGTATGCAAATGATAGACGAGATTGTTGCGGATGATCGGATCGATTGAACGATTGATATAAATATGAACGTGGTTGCACGTATGAACCACGTTGCCTTCGACCAGGATACGATAACTGCCTTTGTCGACGTTGATCCCTTCGCCGTGACCATAAGCAAAGATATTGTTGCGAATGATGCCGTCGCGCGTGCGGCCGATCTTCATCACGCCGTTCACACTCTGAGGGCCGCCGGTCGGGTTGCGACCCGGATCGAAATAGCGCATGCTGGAGCGGGTACAGACGTTATTCTCGATAATAACGTTGTCGATATAGGAGGTAGAGGGGTTGACCTTGATCGACGAATCGTAGGTGAAATCGACGCGGCAATTGCGAATGATGGTATTGCTGCTGGTGATCCCGATCCCTGTGCCGGAGCAGTTTTGAATTGTGAAGCCATCGACGACGATCCCTTCCTCACGAAGGGTGACCATGTTTCCCAGCCCGTCGGGTAAATAACCGGAGCCGGGCACGGGGGTTGGCAACGTCCTGTCGGGACGAAAGAGACCTTCGTGATAGCGGCCGTCGAGCACAGGTTTATGGCCCGTATCCGCTTTCCAGGTGGTGTTGCGAACCGTGAGCGCTAATTCTTCGTTGTAGGTGGCTGTCCGAACTCGCACCTCATCGCCCGGCTGGACTTTCGAAAGCGCCTTCTCCAGCCGCTTCCATGGGCTGTCGCTGCTGCCGCTGTTCGAATCGTTGCCCGAATTTCCGTCTACGTAATAAGTTGCCATTGAATCCTACCTTATCAAGCTATCCTTACCGGCCGGGTTTCGATCCGGCCGACTCTGTTCTCGGATTTAATACTCCTCTTCCAATCGATCGACCCAAATCAATTCCACCATATTGCCAGCCGTGTAGACTCGCTTTACATCGTCAACGTCGGCGTAGACGATCATGTGATATGGTTCGTCATTCCACAAAAGGGAGCAGCGCAAGTCGGGATACTGGATACCAAACGCCATAACTTTGGAATCGGTGATATTGACCAAAATGAAACGCGCATATTCGGCCGGCAGTGGTGCGACCGGTTTTTCGACCACCGTGATCAAGCCTTCCTTGGTGAGCTTATCAGTCTGGCCGTTGGCATCGGTGATGGTGAGCGAGACGGAGTAGACGCCCGGCGCGGTGTAGGTGACGATTGGGTTGGCCCGGTTGGAAGTCTGTCCGTCGCCGAACTCCCAGAAATAGCCGGTGATGCCTGCGGTCGCAATGCTGTCGCCGGAATCAAATTCCACGACATGGGGGATGATGCCATATTCATCCTCAGGCAGGATAGAGAAGTCAGCCGAGAGATTGACATCACCCTGATAGTTGGCCTCATAATTATGTAATACTTCTGTTGGAGCCAGTGCGCGGGAGTAGATGGCGCACAAGTGCAACAGGCCCAACCATGGCCTGTCTTCACTCACTTCGTCGCCGAGGAGCAGGGGCATTGTCTCATCCCAGTTGCTAAAATCGCCATCGACATCCAGGATGCCTCGCTCCTGACCGTTGATATACAGGACAGATCGCCCGTCAATGTGTCGGGTATAGATGATGTGAGTCAAGTCGCTCGACGCTGTCCCTGGCGGTGAGACGACTGCGGGCAGGCCATTGGTCGAGGTCCGGGTGGTGCGAAGGCGAGCCATGAACAGGTCGGCCGGGCGATTGCCATGGAGACCCTGACCCAGGGTGGCGTTTCGTTGAGTTTTGCTATTGGAGATGCTGATGACGCGCGCGGGGCCGTCCTGGGAGGTATTGGTCGGGCGTATCCATGCCTCAAGCGTGATCTCGTTTGACTGGCGACAAGCCTTGATGATTTTGGTAGCCGGCCGTTCGGAGGAGATCAGGACCGCTTCTTTGATCAACAACCCGTCCTCAGTCCAGGTAACGCGCGATTCGTCTTTGATATACAAGGTGAGCGCGTCGCTAGTCCCGCTGGTATCATGGACCTCGCGACCTTGCTTCTCCTTAAATTCGTAAAGAGAAGCCAGACCTTTTGTCACCCGTGTGCCGACGGGCGGCAATGCCGGGTCGTCTCCCGTGGGCGGATCGGCGCTTCCCGCAGGGTACTCATTTGCGCCGATATCCGGCTTTGCATCCCGTGGCGAACCCCAGAAATCATTCGAGGTCTCGTCTTTGTTGCGGATTCCGTTGTTGATCGCCCGCGAAGTGCTGACCAATTTGTATGAATCGGCCGTCACTGCGCCGGGTTCAACGGGTGCAGCTGGATTGGCCAACCCCGTTTCCACTTCTACCACATCATTTGAGGGGTTGTAGATGTTCTCCCCAGGGAACGACGACCATAGATTGTGTCGCCAGACGATCCCCTCTCCACCAAGGGTATAGGCCATTTCGCCACCTGAATTTGAGGCGAAGAGGTTGTTCTCGATGAAAGACATTGTGCTTCGCGCACGTGCCTTTAGATAGATTGCATGTTTGCTGCTGTTCAGGATGGTGTTGTGGGCAACCTGGATCTTGCTCAGCTTGCCACCTCTACGAACTGCGCTGAAGCCGACTCCGCAGCCGACAATTATATTGTTGATGAAGTTGACATCGCGTGTATGCCATTTACCGGTCGTTTGATAGCGCCACAGATCATCCTTGACGATACCCGGACCACGTTCTCCGTTCAACGTCAGAAAATCGGCTCGACCGGTGTGGTAGCAGAGGTTTGAATCGACGCCCACTTCCACGGCAGAAGTGACGCTGATCTGTCCATTGCGATTATCATAGCAGGTGTTCTTGCGCACGATCACTTGCCGGCAGCCCAGGCCGATAGCGATCCCCTCATCAGAATTCTCATAGACCTGATTGTTCTGAATTACAACATCCTGGCAGCCGCGTACCAAAAGAGCTACGTTCAGTTGCTCGGGGCCATAGGCCAGAAAACGGCGCGCGCAGTTGTGGATGTGCGACCCTTCCACCAGAAGCTTGTCCACTTGCCTGGCATGGAGGCCGCCGGCATAGCATGACTCAATCGTTACATTGCGAACGATGATCCGGCTCGACTTGGAGATCAATATGCCGCGGCCGCCGGAATTGCGAATGGTGAACCCAGCCAGCTGCACATCCTGGCTTTGCTGGATAATCACCAGCGCGGAATCGTTGGCAAGGTTGAGGCCAATGCCGTCGATTACCGGCTTCTCATTCTGGAATGCTGTAATCAGGATTGGCGAATCGACCGTGCCCGGCTTCTGAATGTGGAGGCGCTCGGCGTATGTGCCTGTGCGAACGGAGATGGTGTCTCCGGGTTGCGCTTTGTTGATCGCTGCCTGTATTGTGCGCAACGGCTTGTCTTGCTGGTTTCCGGGGTTGTTATTGTTCCCGTCAGCCGCTGAAACGAAGTATGTAGTGCCCATGGCTCTGAATCTCCCTGACTATTCGGGTGAGAATGCATAAAACATCCTCCGCGCCATCGGTCGAACAGGTCACTGTCATTGTGCTCCTGTTTGCCGACGGGCGCGTAAGCGCGCCATAACCATTACATCGCTTCAGAACTTCAATGCCGATACGGTGAAAAGTAATTTGGGTGATGCCGGAAGGCGACTCAGTGGAGCAGGGGATGGATTGAAGAGGACGTCCGCTGTTTCCCGAACTGCGGGCTTTCCCGCATAGCGGACCCATCCCGCTGGTCACGTTGAATGATCACTCACGGCGGGGGCATCATCATAACTACTTATCGATGAATTATAAGTGCCACCCGCCGGTCATGCAAGCAAATATTGTACTAATACAATATGTTGTAATGTAAAAATATTGAACTACGGCAACATCATATTTCGATTCAACGTCATACCTCAGATTGGAAATTGCTGCCATTCTTAACATGCGTCGTAAGGTGTGATAGCTAGGATGAGAATTAAGTCGATTACTCTTCAATCTATGGATAGAACCTTTTGGATAGACCGTACCCCGCAAAACTTCGAGAAACCCGCTCAATCCAGGGATGTGAATTCTATCAGTTGATAGTGCTATCGTTAGCCTTTTTGTAAGTTTTATTGTTGAGAATAGGCCCAGGCTGTGGAATCAACTACAGGTTTGGTTTGATGAATAACCTGCAGGATGAAGACGGGACGCTGAAAGAAATGGAAGAGCAAAAAGTCTTGCAATGGACAATGGGACCGGCGATAAGCTCCGAGCGAGAAGGGGCCGATTCATTCTATTTCGTCGCCAAGCGAATCATGGATCTGGCGATTGTCGTGTTGTCGATGGTTTTCCTGCTCCCTCTCATGGCGTTTATCGCCATCCTGATTAAATGGGATTCACCCGGGCCTGCGATCTTTCGCCAGGAGCGGGTCACGGCCCGGCGGCGGGTTCGCAACGGCCAGGTGTATTGGGAAGAAGCTCCTTTCACCATTTTCAAGTTTCGTACCATGCGAACAGATGCCAAGTCAACCATCCACCGCCAATTCATCGAAGCCTATATTGCCGGGGATGACAAGCGTATGGCCGACCTGCAATCGGCGCAGCAGGCTGAGGACGCCAAGTACAAGCTGGTGGAAGACCCTCGTGTGACGCGAGTCGGCAGCTTTCTGCGCAAGACCAGCCTCGACGAGTTGCCCCAGTTCCTGAATGTTTTGCTGGGTAACATGAGCCTGGTTGGGCCGCGGCCGCCCATTCCTTACGAAGTTGAACTATACTTATACCATCATCACGACCGCTTGCGCACCGTGCCCGGTATCACCGGTTGGTGGCAGGTGAAAGGTCGCAGCGCGACCAGCTTCGAAGAGATGGTACGCATGGATGTCGATTACATCCGCCGCCAGTCCTTGTGGCTGGATATCAAGATTATCATCATGACGGTTACGGCCGTCGTCAACGGTAAAGGTGCTCGCTAACATGACCGACCTTAGAATCGGCGCCATTGGCTGCGGCTATTGGGGCCCTAACCTCATTCGTAACTTTATTGAAATCCCTGGTGCGCAAGTTATTGCCATTTCCGATCTCCAGCAGGAGCCGCTCAACCGCATGATGCAGCGCTTCCCGCAGATTCAGACATCGACGCGCAATTATCGCGATCTGTTCGAGATGAACCTCGATGCCGTCGTGATCGCCACGCCGCCAGCCACCCATTACGAAATCGCTCGCGACTGCATGGAGCATGGTCTTCATGTCCTGGTGGAGAAGCCAATCACCCTCGACAGTGAGGATGCGGCCAAGCTCATCAGGGTGGCAGAGAAGAACAATGTCGTCCTGATGGTCGGCCATACCTTCGAATATAACTCGGCCGTCCGCGCCGTTAAGGAGATGATCCTCAGCGGTGAGTTGGGCGACATCTATTACATCGATGCTATCCGCGCCAGCCTGGGTCTGTTCCAGACCAAGGCTAACGTGGTTTGGGACTTGGCTCCCCACGATATTTCCATCCTGCGCTATCTGCTGGATGCCGACCCAATCAGCGTCAGCACCCATGGCTCATCGTGCGTGCAGGAAGGGATCGAGGACGTGGCCTATACGACCCTGATGTTCCCCAACAACATCATAGCTCATATTCGCTCCAGCTGGCTTGACCCGTCGAAGCAGCGCCGCATCACCGTTGTCGGCAGCAAGAAGATGGTCATCTATGACGATGTGGAGCCGCTGGAGAAGATCAAGATATACGATAAGGGCGTTAAAGCCATCCGCCATACTGACACCTTCGGGGAGTTCAGCTTTGCTTATCATTATGGCGATGTGGTGATCCCCTATATTCGTTTCGAGGAACCATTGCGCGTGCAATGCCAGCACTTCCTGGAGTGCATCCGCGAGGGCAAGCAGCCCCAGACCGACGGCCTCAATGGCAAACGAGTCGTCCAGGTTGTCGAGGCGGCCCAGCGCTCCATGAAGAACGGCGGCGGCACTGTTTACCTAAACCAAAACGGTCACGGCGATCCCGCCGAAGCGCGACGCGCCAAGGAACTCATCCATGCTTGAAGTGCTCGATCCGATCTTGCTTGAAGAGCCGCAATCGATCGATGAAGGCGTCACCCTGGGCTATCCCACGGGGCGCTCCATTGCCGACCGCACGCTGCGTATCGGCAGTGAAGCCACGATTCGTTCCGGCACGGTTATCTATGCCGGCGCGACTATCGGCCGCGGGCTCCAGACGGGCCATAATGTCGTTATTCGCGAAGAGAACGTCATCGGCGATAACGTGGGCATCTGGAGCAACACGGTCATTGACTATGGCTGCCGAATTGGCAACAACGTGAAGATCCATAACAACGTTTACGTGGCCCAGTTCACGACGATCGAGGACGACGCATTTTTGGCTCCTGGCGTGTCTATTGCCAATGATATGCGGCCGCTCTGCGCCGAATGTACCCATGCCGGCGGGCCGACGATCAAACGGGGCGCTCGCATTGGCGTCAACGTCACGATTCTTCCTCGTGTCACCATCGGCGAATACGCGCTGGTTGGCGCAGGCTCCGTCGTCACCAGGGACGTGCCACCCTATGCTGTTGTCTATGGCAACCCGGCACGTGTGGCCATGTCGGTCAACGACATCGATTGCCCGCTTTATCCTGATGAAAAAGCATATGTCGATGGGTTGAGACATCGCTGCGGGGCGCGCTGAGCCTTGCTCCTGGTGCAGGGGAGAGCATGAAGAACGAGCATCGACCGTCCAGCGACCGGCTCCGTGTGGCCTGGGTGTCTCCGGTGACGCCCGACAAGCTCGACTCCGCAACATGGGTCGATACCACGCGCGAGCTACGTCGCCAGGGGGCAGATGTTACCCTGATTACGATTGGCCCGGCGGGGAAGCAGTCCTATCGCGGTGTTGAAGTACTCAATATCCCGCGACCGAAACTATATTTGCTGGGCCAGGTGTTATTCCATCTGGGCGTGCTGCGCTACCTGCTGCCCCGGTTGCGCGAATATGATGTCATCCTTTTCCATCAGTTGTCAGCCATATGGCTTCTGCCGTTGCGGCTGGCCGGCAGGCAGCGGCCTCGTCTGGTGATGGATACTCGCGATATGGTGGATTACACCACCGACAGCTTTAAAATCCGGTTGCGCACGGCTTGGTTCAACCTGGTGACCGACCTGGCGGCGCGCTTTGCTGATGGTCAGACGGCCATTACCCCTCGCATGGCTGAGCTGGTCAGGATTCCCAAAGACCAGTTGTGGGGTATCTGGCCATCCGCCGTCGAGGCTGAGCGGTTTGCCATTGCGGTGAAAGCGCGTCATTGGCCTTATCAGGACGAGCCTGTTCGGTTGGTCTACATCGGTATTTTTCTGGCCAAACGTCATTTGCTGCCGCTTTGTTGCGCGGTCAATCGTGCCGGCGCTGAAGGGATGTCATTCGTCCTGAGTCTTTATGGCGACGGTCCATTGCGGCCGGAGCTGGAGCGCATCGCGGCAGAGAGCGCTGGCGCCGTAACCGTTGAGCGCCCCGTGCCCCATGAAAATGTCCCCCATATTTTGGCCCAATCTCACGTGGGCGTGACCTCCTTGCCCGAAGTCGACGATATCAAGTACGAGGCATCCAGTCCGATTAAGCTGTTTGAATATATGGCTGCCGGAATGCCTGTGTTGGCAACAAGTAATATATGCCACACTGATGTGGTCGGCGACGGGCAATATGCCTTCTGGGCCGATGATGTGACTGAAGAGGCCCTGTTGGTGGCCCTGCGGCAGATTTGGGCCGACCGCGCCGAGCTGTCCCAACTGGGGCAGGAAGCTCAAACGGATGTTCACGGTTGGACGTATGTCGCCAATGCCGCCAAGCTTAAAGCCGCCCTGGTCTATGGCCTGGGCCGGCATGAGGCGGCGCGCACATCGGCGGAGCAAGTTCGCGCCTAAATATGCCAGATCGTTTTAATTTCTCGAAGTCATTAACACAGTTGGCTCGGCAGATTTTGCTCGCGCCAAATCCTAAACAACGTTGAGGTATTCACATGGAAATCCCATTTGTCGACCTGAGAGCACAATATCGTCAGATTCAAAATGAAGTAGACCCGGCTGTGCTGGCTGTCATGCAGCGTGGCGACTTTATCCTGGGCGGTGCGGTAACTGAGTTTGAGAAAGCCTTTGCAGCCTATTGCGGCGCCAGGTATTGCATCGGAGTTGACTCCGGTTATTCAGCGCTGGAGTTAATCATTCGCGCCTATGACATCGGTCCCGGCGATGAGGTCATCACCGCTGCCAATACGTTCATCGCCACGACGCTGGGCATCTCCAATGCCGGGGCGACGCCGGTGCTGGTTGATTGCGATCCCGAGACGTATAACATTGACGTCAACAAGATCGAAGCCGCCATCACACCGCGCACGAAGGCGATTATGCCGGTTCATCTCTATGGGCAACCGGCCGATATGGACGTCATTCGCGCCATTGCCCGCAAACACAATCTCTACGTCTTCGAGGATGCGGCTCAGGCCAGCGGCGCACGCTATAAAGGGCGCATGGCCGGCAGTTTGGGCGACGCAGCGGCTTTCAGCTTCTACCCCGGCAAGAATCTGGGCGCTTATGGCGATGGTGGCGCGGTGACGACCAACGACGCCGACATCGCCGAGAAGATTCGTCTGCTGCGCAATATCGGCCAGAAGGTGAAGTATTTCCACGAGATCAAGGGCTTCAACAACCGACTTGATACGATGCAGGCCGCTGTGCTGGGCGTCAAGCTGCCTTATCTGAACGATTGGAACGCGAGTCGCCGGCGCGCCGCGGCGACTTATGCCGACTTGCTGGTCGATTTACCGATCATCACCCCGACCACGGCCGATTACGCCGAACATATCTTCCATCTCTATGTCGTCCGTGTTTCCGACCGGGAAGCGCTGATGGAGCACCTGAAGAAAGCCGGCATTGCCACGGGGCTGCATTATCCAATTCCCATTCATTTGCAGCCCGCCTACGCTGAGCTTGGCTACAAGCGTGGCGATTTCCCGATCACCGAAGCCTATGCGGAAACGATCGTCTCGTTGCCCATCTTCCCTGAGCTGGATGATGAGAAGGTTGCCTATGTAGCCAACGCTATTCACGAATACATGGCTGCCAGAGGCGAGGCTGAGAGATTGCCGGAGGCCGTGGCCGCCGACTAGATTATCTGTTAGCATCCGGTTTGAAGTCGGCTATTGAAACCAATGGCCGACTTCCGGACAACCTCAACATGGCGCGACAAGAATACCTTTATCAGCAGACACCCGCAGCCGATACCCCCGGAAAGAGTCATTCTCGCGCCGATTGGGTCCGGCAGGGATGGTTTCTCCTGCTGGCATTGGTCTTGCTGGCCGAGCTGTTCACGCCCTTTTTGGTATGGCCATTGCGTTTGCCGCGCATCATTCTGGGTGTCGTTGAGATAGCTCTCGCCATGACGGTCTTTGCCACCTTCATCTATATGTTGAAGGAGGACAGAGTTCCTCGCGCGGTCCTGTTAATCATTGGCCTGTCGCTTGTCTGGAGCTTATCACCAATGATTGAGGGGCAATCCTTGGCGGCAACAGCCTGGGGTTGGTGGGGGATGTTCAAATATCCATTTCTGGCCCTGTTTGCCTATCTTGTTCAGGGCTGGCCCCCTGACTTCGCCCGACGCTTTTTCCGGTTTTGCATAGGACTTCTGATTTTCCAGATCATTGTTCAACTGATCATGTTTGCCCTGGGGTTTCCAATCGGCGATAGCCTGGCCGGCACGTTTGGCCTTAAGGGTGTGATGCAGTTCACAATGCTGGTGTTTTTCATCGTCTCCCTCGGCCTGGGCCATTGGCTCGCCACGTATGAGCGGAAGACTCTGTTGTTGATCCTTGCTCTTGGCCTATTAGGCAGCACGCTGAACGCGACCAAGTTTTATCTGATTGGTGTCGGTATTCTGGCGGCCGCCACACTTCTCATTCATCTCATTCGTGGCGGTCAGATTCGCCAATTGTTTATCTATATTGTGCTAATTGCCGGTGCTGCGGCCGTATTTATTCCCATCTATAATTCCTACCTGGTTAATGCGATGGGTCTGAAACCGTTGCAGGAATACCTCAATTTAGAGACGGCAGGGAATTATATTTTCACCGATGGGTCGGGGAATGGCGACCTCACGTATAACATCGGCCGAGGCCTGGCGATTACGTACGGGTGGCAACAGATCCAGCGTGACCTGACGACGACGTTGTTTGGCTTTGGGATCGGTACGCGCTCACAAAGTGAACTTCTGGGCATCCGCGGAAGTGTGCTCCAGGAAGATGTATATGGCGTCGGGGTCACAACAATGGGGACGTGGATCCAGGAAATAGGCGTGGTGGGCATGCTTGTTTTTATGACCATCTGTTTGTGGATGGCCACAAAGATGTTCCAGTACGCCCGTCGGGTCGTCGATCCATACCGGGCTACGTTGGCTTATGGCCTGATGCTGTTCACCCTTTTCTGGCCGCTCTGGCAATGGTATCACAAGGCCTGGACTGCCGGGGTCATGATGACCCTCTATTGGGTGGCGATTGGTTATATTTTCAATCAGATTTATGCCACCGGCCGTCGTCGTAGGGTTGGTCGCCGCATCGGACGATTGAGTTGAGCGCTGCTTGCTGCCTTAGTGGTGCATGTCGAGGCGGAACCAGCTATCTGTCACCCCCTTTTCTCTCTTCAGGTTTATTGTAAGTCGAACGCGCTACCATGGTATCCATAAAGACCAATGAATGGAGAATACCCGGCTGCCGGGTTTCCGGGGCTTTCCGAACTCCAATACGCGGAGGATAGTTAAATGCCTTCAACAAGGCCCAACATCTTGCTCATCGTAATAGATTGTCTGCGTGCCGATAGGGCCTTCGACGACGACCGCACGGCCCAGACGCCCGGCATGCAGGCACTGGCCGAGCGAGGCACGCTTTTCACGCACCTGATCACCGCCAATTCCATGACGATCCCGTGCATGACGACCATGTTCAGCGGCATGTATCCCGCCCATCATGGTGTGCGAGCCATGGTTGGCGCGCGTGTTTCCGATAGTGTGCCGCTGTTGGCCGAACTCTTGCGTGAGAATGGTTATCATACTTATGCTGAAGCCACCGGCCCGCTGAGCGAGTTCTATCGTCTCAACCGCGGCTTTGACCATTACCAGTATCGCGATGGTGTGAAGTCACCTATGCTGGGCGAATGGGGTGATCAACTTATCGAGCGCTTCCGCGCGGGCCAACTTGAAGAGCCCTGGTTTGCCTACATGCACCTCTGGGGGGTTCATCGGCCGCGACAAATACTCCCTGAGTATGACAAGCCCGAATACGGCCGCACACAGTACGATCGCGCCATTTCCAGCTATGACTCGCGCTTGCGTGAATTATTCGCCGCTATTGATTTTGAAAACACGGTCGTTCTGCTGACCGGCGATCATGGCGAGAAGATCCCGGAGAATAATCTGGAAAATCAGGTGGAGTTCTTCAAGAAATCACTATCGGGTGCCAATAAGGGCACAGGGCGCTGGGCGCGGGCGAGACGCAAGGCCATCGCTTCGGCACGAGCAACCTGGTTCAGGACCTCGCGCCTGCTCTATCGAGTTGGTGCGGTTGATAGCCCGCTGGCGACCGTCACCGGGCACGGCTATCATGTTTATGATTCCCTCGTCCGTGTGCCGCTCGTTGTCTCCGGCGGTCCCACGCCTGTCTCCCGACGCGTAGACAGCCAAGTGCGACAGATCGATATTATGCCGACGATTCTTGATTTGGCCGGGCTGGCGGACAGCATCCCCACCACGGCCGACGGCCGCAGCTTGCTGCCGATGATGCATGGCAAGGCGCTGCCGGAACTGCCGGCCCTGATCGAGACTTGCCAAAATTCTCGCGAGCCTTCCTCATTCTATGGAGTCCGCTACGGCGGGTATAAGTACGCCTATGACGCCAACGACCCCAATGTTCCGGAAGAGCTGTATGATCTAACGAACGACCCGGAAGAGACGAAGAATCTGGCCCAGGCCCAACCCCGCAAGGCCGTTGAGATGCGCGGGCTTATTGAAGCCCATATCGCGCAGACCGAAACCGGCGCGGTGAATATGACCGATGAGATGAGCGAGCTGGAGATGGCGGGCCTGGCCGACCACTTGCGCAAGCTCGGCTACGTAGAATAGGGCGGCATGAAAAATCCATTCAAACGAAACCGGAACGAGAAACCGGCACTCCAACCTCCCGCGCCAATTGTCATTGTCTCCGGCTTGCCACGCTCGGGGACTTCGATGATGATGAAGATGCTGGCGGCCGGCGGAGTCACCCCATTGACAGACGAGCTGCGCGCGGCCGACGGCGATAACCCCAAGGGCTACTACGAATTTGAGCGCGTGAAACAACTGGATAAAGGCGATATCGGTTGGCTGCCGATGGCGCGGGGCAAGGCAGTAAAAATCATCTCCTTCTTGCTGCAATACCTGCCGGCCGACGAACGCTATCAGGTGATCTTCCTGCGTCGTAACCTCGATGAGATTTTGGCCTCACAGCGCAAGATGATCATCAATCGTGGTGAGAACCCGGATCAGATGGACGATGCCCAGGTGGCGGCCATGTTCAACCGGCATATCGAACTGGTGGAGAAATGGTTGGCGCAACAGCCCCACATTGACACGCTCTATATCCATTATAGCGACGTCATGGCCGACCCGGTGACGCAGATCGAATCGATCGCCCAATTCCTTGGCTGCGAACTTGACCGGTTCGCGATGGCCCAGGTTATAGACCCCGACCTCTATCGCAACCGGCAAGGGCCGGTATTACAGGCCATTTAAAGTGACGGACAGGCCACTCTGATACAAGTCGTCTCGACTGACCATCTCACGCCGCATGCGTACAGATAAAAATATGTCCAGCAAAAAGAAGATCGCTTTCATAGGAATCAAGGCTTTGCCTGCCAAAGCCGGCGTTGATGCCGTCGTGCAAAGGATCGCCACTTCGTTTGATCATGAGCGGTTCGAACCGACAGTCTACGTCAGCAGCCACGAAGTCCCCAAAGAAACGGAAATCTCCGGCGTGCGTCTAATTCGCGTGCCCAGTATCCCCGGCAAGTTCACCCGAGCTACAGTGACATTCCTCATGGCTGCACTTCATGCACTCTTTCTCGGAGATTATGACCTGGTTAATATCCACAGCGTCGAGACAAGTTTCATCTTGCCGCTATTACGCTTGCGCTATAAGGTGATTGCGACATCTCATGGTTTACATAGCCTGGTGCCGAAAGAATATAATCAGTGGGGTAAGGGGATCTACTTTTTCAAGGCCTGCGAATACCCTTTCATGCATCTGGCCAATATCCGCACAAGCGTATCCTTGCCCGACGCCGAGTTTTTGGAAAAGAGCTATGGTCGCGAGGTGAAATATCTGCCGATCGGCATACAGTTACCCGATCTAAAATTCGACGAGGCGAAAGCGTTTCTGGCTCGCCATGGGCTGGAGCCGGGGAACTATATGATCTTCACCGCCGGTCGAAATATTCCGCGTAAAGGATGCCATTACGTTCTGGAAGCGATGCAGGAAATCGATGATGAAATGCCGTTGCTCATATTGGGTGATGAGTCTTTCGACCCGGAGTATCACCGGAAGCTTTTGTCGCTGGCCGACGGACGCGCTCGTTTCGGCGGCTTTGTAACCGACAAGGGCCTGCTTTTTGCGCTCATTCAAATGGCCAACCTGTTCCTTTTCCCGACTACTTATGAGGCAATGGCGGCGACACTTCTGGAGGCGGCCGCATTGAAGACGCCCCTGATCGCCAGTGATCTGCCTGAAAATCGGGCTGTACTGCCCAATGAGGCGCTTTTCTTCAAGTCGGGAGATGTCGATGAACTGCGCGAGAAGATGGTCTGGGCGCTGGGCCATCCACGAGAGATGCACGAGCTTGCAGGCCGAGCCGAAGCAGTGGTGCGCTCGCAATTCCAATGGCCGCGAGTCATCGATCAATACGAAGAGCTTTATGAGGCTTTGGCTTAGCATGCCGCCGGCCAGGTCTGCTGCAGATAGTTTGGGAAACAGCGTATCATGAAGATTTTGATGATCAACAGCTTTCATTATATGCGCGGCGGCGGGGAGCGCTGTTTCTTTGATCTATCCGATTTACTTCGCCGCCATGGTCACGAGGTCATCCCGTTCTGCATGGGCCATCCGCAGAACTTCCCCTCCGAATATAGTGATTACTTCGTCGGTTTCATCGACTTTCCCACTGAGTTGAGCAAGCCGGGCCTCAGCCCGAAGTTGCGGGTCGTCGAACGCATCCTCTACTCACGGGAGGCACGACGCAAGGTAGAAGCCATCATTGAGGATACGCGGCCGGATCTGGTCCATATCCATGGTTTCATTCACGAAATGTCTACGTCGATTCTGCCCGCGCTGAAGGCTGCCGGGCTGCCGGTCGTCCAAACGCTCCATGATTACAAAATTGCCTGCCCCAACACGACCTTCGTCTCCAATGATCATATCTGCGAGGCGTGCAAGGGTGGGCGTTACTATAATATGACGCGCTATCGCTGTAAGCGCGGCTCGCTTAGCGCCAGCCTGCTGGCTTCGGCCGAGATGTATTTCCACCAGATGTTCCGGCTCTATGAACCCAATATCGATATGTTCATTTCACCCAGCCGATTTCTGGCCGACAAGATGGCCGAGCACGGCATTCGCAAGCCGATCATCCCTATCCCTAACTTTATTAATCCCGACAACTTTACGGCCGTCTACGAGCCACAGAACCATTTTGTCTTTGCCGGGCGCCTGGTTCGTGTCAAAGGTATCATGACCTTGCTTGAGGCTATGCGGCACATCAATAGCGATGCTGCCCTGATGATTGCCGGTGCCGGCGAATTGGAACCGGAGATGCGACAATTTGTAGAAACCCACAATCTGACCAATGTACGCTTCCTGGGTCATCTTGGGACGGACGATTTGGCGGCCCTGGTGCGGAGTGCACTATTCACTGTTTCGCCCGCAGAGTGGTATGAGAACTACTCGATGACAGTCATTGAGTCGCTGGCCTGTGGTACGCCGGTTATCGGTGCGAATATTGGCGGCATTCCCGAGCAGGTGCGCGATGGCTGGAATGGATTTCTGTTTGAGCCGGGCAATGCAACTGAACTGGCGGCCAGGATGCAATCCTTGCTTGACGACCGTGAATTGGCAATTCAAATGGGACGCAATGGACGAGCTCAGGTAGAGGCCATCAACAACCCTGAAACACACTACGAGCAGACCATGCAGGTTTATAGACGGTTGTTGGGCGATACAGCGGAACATGCCTTGGCGAACACAGCCAATCCAACAATCGACTCGATTTAACGTAATTATCATGAGCGGTTGAAGTAAAATTCCCGCTTCACTGATATCCTTGCAATATGATGAAAGCGATTCGGTCGCAAGGTTGATCGTAATCATCGATTGATAACCTAGCACTGTTCGCATTGGGCACTGGTTTGGAAGTCCCTGGCAGGAGCAAAAGAGAGTATGGAGTTAAGTTCTTATTTTTCGATTCTTCAGCGGCGCAAATGGATAGTTATCCTGAGCACGCTCCTGGGGTTGGCGCTCGCGGCCGCATTTACCTTCCTTTCAACGCCGCAGTACGTCGCCTCGACTACGGTTCGTGTGTTGACTGTTGGTGGCGGCACCATGACGTCGGCCCGGCCCGACATCTCCTATACCGAGCGTCTGGTCAACACATATTCGCGCATCATCACCGGCAATAAGGTGCGGCGCGAAATTATGGATCAGCTTGGCCTGGAAAAATTGCCCATCATATCGGTCCAATCAATTGTCGGCACAGAACTGATTCGCGTTGTGGCTGAGGCGACTGACCCCGAAGACGCTCGCGACATCGCCAATGCCGCAGCACAGGTATTGGTCGACCAGAACCGCGAATTTTATAGCGGCGGGGCCGGCCAGACCTTGCAAGAGATTCTGGGCGAGCAGCTGGAGCAGGCGGAACAGGCGCTAAACGAGGCGCGTGCCAACCATGAAAAGGCGCTTGAGGCGCAGCCGCCGAACGAAGCGGCCGTGGCCGCGGCCCGCGAGGCACTTGATGTGCGCGACCGCACCTATGCCTCACTTCTGACGCAGTATGAAGCCGCCCGGCTCGAAGAGGCGGTTCGGCGCAATGCTATCTCCATCATCGAGGAAGCCAACACTCCCAATCGCCCGGCCAAGCCACGTCACGTGATCAATTTGGCTCTCGGCTTGGCCATTGGCCTGGTGGGTGGTGTCGCCCTGGCGCTGCTGGCCGAGAATCTGGATACGACCCTCTACACGGCCGAGCAAATTGAAAGCGCAACCCAGATGGAAACCATTGGCCAAATCCCGACTTCCAAGGATGATCTGGCAATTGCCCGGTTGGGGGCGGGCCATTATCCGCAACTTGAATCTTTTAGGCGATTGCGCACTAATATCCTGGCTTCGGGGATTGATGGCTCGCAAGTCGCCCTTCTGACCAGCGCCAGGCGTGGCGAAGGTAAATCAACTGTCGCCGCCAATCTGGCCGTCACCATTGCGCAATCCGGTCGCGAGGTGGTTGTGGTCGATTGTGACCTGCGCCTGCCGACCGTTCACAAGCTGTTCGACATCCCCAACAAGCGCGGCCTGACCAATATCCTGGCTGGTGAAGTCCAGTTGGATGAGGCGATTCAATACAGTTCCTATCCACGCGTGCAAGTACTCACTAGTGGCCCCTTGCCACCTAATCCAACAGAGTTGCTCGGTTCGCAGCGAATGCTGGACCTGATTGACCAGTTGAAGGGCCAATATGATTTCATCATTCTCGACACGCCGGCGCTGTTGTCGGTGGCCGACGCGGCCGTGCTGGCTCCGGCCGTGGATAATGTAATCCTGGTCGTCGCTCAATCACAAACCCGTCGCGGTGACGTTCAGACCGTTCGACGCCAGCTGGCTAATGTCCGCGTGAAGTCGATGGAAGTTGTTGTCAATCGTGCCGAACCGAACGGCAGCTACGCCTACTACGAGTCCGAGGCCCGTTAGAGCGGTCAGGGAATATCATGCGCGTCGATTTTATGGTCATCGGTGCCCAGAAAGCGGGCACAACCAGCCTTGCGGCACAGCTGGCGGCTCACCCCCAGATCTGTTTCTGCAAGGAAAAAGAGCCGGGTTTCTTCCATGAGACGGAAGATTGGGTCGGGAAGCTGGATGAATATCACAGCCTCTATCATCCCATGCCCGGCCAGTTGTGCGGCGAAGCGTCCACGTACTACACTTTCTATCCGGAGTTTCGCGAGACGCACAAGCGGCTGTATGACTATAATCCGGCGCTGAAGCTGATCTACGTCATGCGCCAGCCCGTTGAGCGTGTCATCTCCCATTACACCCATAATCGTGTGCGCGAGATCGACACCCGACCGCCGGAAGAGGCTGTCTTTAGCGAGGGAGCCTATGTTAACCGCAGCCGCTATGGCGTGCAGCTTCGCCCCTATCTGGAACTGTTTGGCCCCGAAAACGTGATGTTGCTGGTCTTTGAGGAGTACACGGCCGATCAGATCGCGACCCTGTATCGTATTGCCGATTTCCTGGGCATTGATAGCGCGCCGTTCGCCGAGACGGATACCACCCCGCTCCATCAATCGGTGGGTCAACCCTATCTGCGTTCCGAGACGGCTCGCGCATTCACCCAAACCGGGTTCTTCCAGAAGGTTCGCGGCGTCGTGCCCGCGTCAATCCGGCAGCCAATTCGTCATCGCCTGCTTTCGAACAAGATCGAAGAGAAGCCCCACTTTTCGCCGGACGTCAAACAAGCCTTGTGGCGATTGCTGGAAGATGACGTTCATACTGTCGAGCAGTTGCTCGGCCGCAGTCTCAATATTTGGCGGCGGGGCTACACCGACGAGACATGAGTCTCGTCCAATGATGAAGCTATGCCATATCAACTGAAGTCATCGGATATCAACTTGCAGACGCTGTCGTTTGGCGCGTTTCGAGTCTATAAGAACGCCGCACAAAAATTGGGTGTTGCCGGTTACGATGGTAATAAGACCATCGTACTCATTCTCGGCATCCAGCGCGCCGGCACCAGTATGATGTATTGGGTGTTCGAGCGCGATATGGGCGTTAAGGTCTACCGTGAATCCAGCGAACTTTCCTCGCTGGATACCGGCGAACATGTGCGACTAAACCCGCTCTCCGCGGTGATCGCTACCATCGACCGACATCATTTGCCGATGGTGGTCTTCAAGCCCCTTGTCGAATCGCAGCGAGCACATGAGTTGATGGCCGCCTTCCCCGGCTCCAGGGTGTTGTGGGCCTATCGTCATTATCAGGATGTGGCCGCGTCGAATCTCAAGGCTTTTGGCGCGGATAACGGCCACCGCGATCTTCAACCGTTCCTGGCGAACGATCCGAACAACTGGCGCTCGCAAAACAGCTCTGAGGAAACGCGCCAAACGATTCGACGCTTCTACGAGATGGATCTGAATCCATTCGACGCGGCCGCGCTCTTCTGGTGGGCGCGCATGCAACTCTACTTCGAGCAACATTTGGATCAGGCTCCGAACGTCATGCTCAGCCGCTATGAGGACCTGGTGCTTGATCCGGCGCGTACCATGCGTCGCACCTACGCTTTCCTGGGTCGCCCCTACCCCGGCGACCATATCGTGAAGGACGTTAATGCCCAGTCGGTGGGCAAGGGGCGCGTATCCAGGCTCAGTCCCGCGGTAGACGAGTTGTGCGCTGCCATGCTGGCTCGGCTCGATCATCTCAATGAAACATCTATCCGCTCGTTGGAAGGCGGCGTCAAGCCCTCTATCCTGTCGTCCGTGACCGACGACGTCCGCTCCTGACAAAACCATGACCTCTATCACCCCGCGCGTCACCATTGGCCTGCCGGTCTATAACGGCCAGAATTATCTCGTCGAGACGCTGGAATCCTTGCTGGCGCAAACCTTTGCCGATTTCGAGCTGGTCATCTCCGACAACGCCTCGACGGACCGGACAGAGGCGATCTGCCGCGAGTATGCCGCTCGCGACGCACGGATCCACTACTATCGCAACGATGAAAATATCGGGGCGTCGGCTAACTATAACCGTGCCTTTGAGTTGGGACGGAGCGAATATTTCAAGTGGGCGGCCCATGACGACGTGCTTGCGCCGACTTATCTGGAGCGTTGCGTTGCGGTGCTGGACGCCGACCCTGACGTCGTGCTTGCCTACACCCAAGCCAAGGCCATCGACAGCAAGGGCAATATCGTCAAGATTTACCCAGGCAAGCAACACTTCAATTCGCCTGATCCGCGCGAGCGATTTTATGAGTTTGTGTTGGATCCTCATCCGGTTGTAGCTGTGTTTGGCCTGATGCGCCGTGAGGTACTCGGTCGCACGCGGCTTATCGGCAAATATGCCGGGTCAGATCGGCCGCTCCTGAGCGAAATGAGCCTTCTGGGCAAGTTTTATGAAGTGCCTGAGCATCTGTTCTTCTATCGATTTCATGAAGAGCAATCCTGGGGCGGCAACAAATCGGCGCAGGCGCAGCAAGCCTGGTATGATCCGCGCCGTTCCGGCAAGATCACTTTTCCACAGTGGCGGCTGTTGCGCGAACACCTCCGCTCTATCGAACGTTCACCAGTCGGCCTGAAAGAGCGCGTTTCCTGCTATCTTTATATGGGGTACTGGATGGCCAGGAATCGCAAGCGACTGGGTCAAAATTTGCTGTTGCGCGATGCTTGATGTTGTAACACCCGGCATCGAGGCGCCTGACACCTGCATTATCCTGTGAGGTGTCGCACGGCCGCAATCCTTCAATTCAGGAGTTCACGTTATGATTATTGTACAAACGCCACTCCGAACCAGTTTGTTCGGTGGAGGAACCGATTTCCCTGGGTATTATTTGGAACACGGTGGTTGTGTTCTGACCTCGGCCATCGATAAATATATCTTTGTCACCATTAAGCGCCGCTTCGACGACAAGCTGCGCGTCGGCTATACCCATACTGAACTTGTCGATGACGTAGATGAGATTAAACACGAACTCATCCGCGAGGCCCTTAGGCAGACCGGCATCGACCGCGGCATTGAGATCACCACGATGGGTGATATCCCGTCTGAAGGGTCCGGTCTGGGGTCATCGAGCACTGTCACCGTTGGCGCGCTCCATGCGATGTACGCGCTCAATCGCGAGTTAATTATGGCCGAGCAGTTGGCCAAGGAAGCTTGCCGTATCGAAATTGATGTGCTGGGCAAGCCCATTGGCGTTCAGGATCAATATATCGCCGCTTATGGCGGACTGCGCTTCATGGAATTCATGCCCGGCAGCGGCGAAGTGCGCAGCACGCGCATCAATCTGGATCCGGCCACAAAACGCCAGTTGAATCATAACCTCTTGCTGTTTTACACCGGTGTTACGCGCAAGGCTGATACCATCCTGTCGGAGCAGCAAGCCAACATCCGCTCGCGCGAGTCAGTGCTTGCCGAGATGAAGCAAATTGCCCACACGGCCTGCGACAAACTCCAGCAGGGAGATGTCGACGCGATTGGCGATCTGTTGCACGAGAGCTGGGAACTAAAGAAGCAATTGGCCAGCAAGATT
Organism: Promineifilum sp. (SeqCode); assembly: GCA_035446145.1. Taxonomy (GTDB): domain Bacteria; phylum Chloroflexota; class Anaerolineae; order Promineifilales; family Promineifilaceae; genus Promineifilum. Next base: position 25,211 of record DAOMSB010000007.1, read on the forward strand.
AGTAATAGCGATGTGGATGACTTGTATGCCATTGCCCGCAAGGCCGGCGCAACCGGCGGCAAGATCGCCGGCGCGGGAGGCGGTGGGTTCCTGCTGCTCTATTGTCCGCCCGGCAAGCAGGAACATCTGCGCCAGGAAATGCACATGCTTCAGGAGCTTCCCTTCAATCTGGGCCAGGACGGCAGCAAGGTGATTTTCGACTATCAGCGATGAACCGGCTAAGGGATGCCGCCGCTCTAAATGAGGCGCCATACTTCCTTTGAAAATATACGAAATCTGTGGATTCTTCTTCTATATAAGGATGAATGATCATGTTAAAGACAATTGACTACGACAAGACAGTCACCACCGAATGGTATTTCGACGAAATGAAGGCCGTGCTCGATCGTATCGATCGCGAGCCGATTTATGCCGCCATTGATACCCTGCATCAGGCGCGCATGGACGGTAAGCAAGTCTTTATTATGGGCAACGGTGGCAGTGCGTCCACCGCGAGCCATATGGTTTGCGATCTGGCCAAGAATACGCGTCACTCCGATTGGCCCCACTACAAGGTGATCGGTATGGCCGACAATATGGCCATCCTTTCGGCCTATGGCAACGATGACGGCTATGACAACGTCTTCCGCCTGCAGCTGGCCAACCTGCTGAACCCCGGCGATGTCGTCGTCGCTATCTCGACCAGCGGCAACTCGCCCAACGTATTGCGGGCGGTAGAGTTGGCCAACGAACGTGGGGCGACGGTCATCGGCATGACCGGCTTCGGCGCGGGCAAGTTGGGGCCGATGGTGGATATTCATCTTCATGTGCCCAGCGACTGCATCGAGCAGGTAGAAGACATTCACCTGATGCTGGAGCACCTGATCACCAAGGCTCTGCGCGAGATGACGCGATAGAAGAGGAGAAAGGGCGAAGGGAGAAAGAGTGATCTCCCCCTTCGCCCTTTCTCCCCTTCTCCCTTTCACACGCTCATGAAACACCCGGCCATCTTTCTCGACCGCGACGGGGTCATCATTGAGAATCGCAGTGACTATGTGCGTTCGTGGGCCGACGTGGAGATCTTCCCGCAAGCCATCGACGCGCTTGTCGCGCTGTGCGACAGCCCGTATCGGATCGTGCTGGTCACCAACCAGTCGGCCGTCGGCCGCGGGATTATCACGCGAGAGACAGCTGAGGGCATCAACGACCGGCTGCTGGCTGTTATCCACGAGGCCGGGGGACGGGTCGATGCGGTCTTCATGTGTCCCCATGGTCCCGACGACGGCTGCGACTGCCGCAAACCGCTCCCCGGATTGCTGCTGCGCGCCGCCGTGGAGCTGGATATCGACCTCAGTCGTTCGTTGATGATTGGCGACGCTCTGACCGATATTCAGGCAGGGCAGGCCGCCGGCGTGGTTTCCGTCCTCTTGCGCACAGGTCGCGGCCGCGATCAGGAGCAGCTGCCCGCAGTGGCCACTCTGTCACCATTCCCCATTTTCGATACGCTCGCGGACGCGTTAAACTCCCTGATTAAATCTTTGCCGTAAGACATGCCGTAACCTTGCTTGTGTATCCTCACAAACTGGTCATAACGGCGCATCACCTTGCGGCAACTGACTTTAAGTTAAATGAGGATAGACAAGCCATGAAAGTATTAGTGACCGGCGGCGCCGGCTATATCGGCAGTATCACGGTTGAGCGTCTCATCAAGCACGGCGCATCCGTCGTCGTTTTCGATAATCTCTATCAGGGCCACGAAGCGGCCGTCCATCCAGAGGCGACATTCGTCCGCGGCGATCTGGCCGACAAGGCGGCTATCGACGACACACTGGCCCGCCACAAGCCCGACGGCATCATGCACTTTGCGTCCTACACGCTCGTAGGCGAGTCGTGGGAGAAGCCTTTCCTGTATTTGCGCGACAACATCGTCAATGGCTTGAACCTGCTGGAGAGCGCCGCCGAGCATGGCGTGCGTCGCTTTATCCTCTCCTCGACGGCCAACCTGTTCGACGACCCCGAAAACATGCCCATCCATGAGACGGAGCGCATCGTTCCCGGCAGCCCTTACGGCGAGTCGAAGAATATCATGGAGCGTTATCTGCACTGGATGGATCGCGTTTATGGCATGCGCTATGCTTGCCTGCGCTACTTCAATGCCTGCGGCGCGACCGAAGAGCGCGGCGAACATCATGACCCGGAGACCCACCTCATCCCCCTTGTGCTTCAGGTCGCCCTGGGGCAGCGGGACAAGATCACCATCTTCGGCGACGACTACAACACGCCCGACGGCACCTGCGTGCGCGACTACATCCACGTCGTTGACCTGGCCGAGGCCCATATCCTGGCGCTAGGGGCGGTCGATGGGGGTAGCCGGAAATATAATCTGGGCAACGGCCGCGGCTTCAGCGTGAAGGAAGTTATCGAGACCGCGCGCGAGGTGACCGGCCATCCCATTCCGGCCGTCATTGGGCCGCGCCGGCCGGGCGATCCCGATATTCTCATTGCCGGCAGCGACGCCATCGTGCGCGATCTGGGTTGGCAGCGTCAATACCCCGACCTGCGCCGGATCATTGAGATGGCCTGGAAATGGCATCAGGCCCATCCGAACGGTTACAGCCACTAATCCTGTCGCGGAGAAAGACAATGAAAGTCGTGGTTTTGATGGGTGGATACGGCACACGGATGCGGCCGCACTCCTGGAGCCGGCCCAAGCCGGTGATGCAGGTGGCGAACAACACCGTGATCGGCCATATCCTTGATCGTTTCGCCGAGGTCGCCACCGAAGAGGTCGTCCTTGTCGTTGGCTACAAGGGCGAACAGATCGAATCGTGGGCGCGCGCGCATTACGCGCACCTTGACCTGCGCTTCGTCTACCAGCATGAGCCGCTGGGTCAGGCTCACGCGCTGTGGCTTTGCCGTGATTTCCTCGATGGCGGGGAGGTCGTCGTCATGCTGGGCGATATCGTCATTGATGCCGACTTCGGCCGCATTGCTATTGATGCCCCGGCCGATGCCGATGCCGTTTTTCAGACGATGGAGATCGACAATCCTCGTCAATTTGGCTGTCTGACGGTCGACGCCGACGGTTTCATCGACCGCATTGTTGAGAAACCCGAAACGGGTGATTATCACCTGGCGCTGGCCGGGGTCTACTGGTTTCGCGATAGCGCCCGGTTGCAACAGACGCTCGATCAAACGCTCCAGTCCGGCCGGCGGACAAAGGGCGAGTATTACCTGGCCGACACCTTCCAGCTCATGCTGGAACGGGGCGACCACATTGGTGTTCAGCCGATCCGTTCCATCGTGGATGTCGGCTCGCCGACCAATCGTCTGGATGCCAACCGCCGATTGTTGCAGGATAACGCCACGCATCAGAAGCCACCAACCGGACTGAGCGATTCGGTCGTCGTTGTGCCGCCGGTCTATATTCACCCGACGGCCGTTGTCGAGCGTTCGGTCGTCGGCCCTTATGCCACAATTTGTCAGGATGCGCGAGTTCGCGATTCGGTCATTGCCGACAGCATCATCGATCCCGACGCAATCGTCTCCGACATCATCCTGCGCGACTCGATCATTGGCGAGAACGCCGTCGTTGAGGGTGAGTCCCGCGCTCTCATCGTTGGCGACGATAGCCGGATGACAATGGCTGGCCGCCGGTGATTCCAGGGTGACGAGATGAAGATACTTTATATCTGGTTCTACTCGCGCAGTTTCCCCGACTATCCCAAGGTGGCGGCCGTGCTGCGTGAGCGGGGTCATGAGGCGTGGGTCGCCAACTATGATGATGCCGGCGATATCGTCTGGTATCGTGGCGACGAACTGGTGGCCAAAGTAGAGGGACCGGGCCGCGCACCGCGTTCGGTTGGTCGTATCCCGGTGTTGCGCTCGCTGTGGCACTGGTTCGCCTTTGTGCGTTTCATGCTGCGGCTGCGCGGTTTCTTCCGCCGTCAAAACGCCGACATCGTCCATGTGTGCCCCAATGCGGCACGCATGGTGTGGCTGCTGCCGTTGGGCATGCCGCGCCATATGCGTTTCGTCATCGACTATCGGCAGATCGCCCAGCGTGAGGGACGAGGATTGATCGGCCGCCTGAAGAGCGGCTTTGCTAACGGCTTGCGCGTGCTCTATTGCCGCGTCTTCTATGATCGGGCCACCTTTCTCCACGCTCTTGGCGCGGAGAAGGTGCTGGGGCCGGAGTGGGCGCGCTGGGCAGACGTGGTGCCGTTGGCCGTGGACGAGCCTTTCCTGTCCATGCCCAATGAACCGCGTGACAGCGGACGAGGGCCTGTTACTTTCCTCTATCTGGGATCTATCGCCCGCATCCGCAAACTGGAGCAGATCATGGCCGCCGCTGAGTTGGTGACGGCCGACACGCATAATTTCCGGCTTGATTTCATCGGTCCCGATGTGGCCGGCGGCTACTATCACGGGTTGGTGAAGGCGATGGGGCTTGAGCGGGTGGTGCGCATATTGCCGCCTATCCCCTATGACAGCGTGCCGGAGACGGTGACGACCTATGATGTTGCTCTGACTATCGTGCCCGAAAATCCGTCGGACTGGCAATACCAGCCAACTATCAAGGGTATTGAGTATCGCGCTCTGGGGATGCCGGCCATCGCCACCGACTTCGCCCCCAACCGCGAACTCGTGATTAACGAAGTCAATGGATTGCTGGTGGCTAACACTGCTGCGAGTATCGCTGAAGCCATGCGTCGTTTCATCTGCGAGCCGGGGTTTCTGGCGCAGGCACAAGGCAACGCGCGCGCCATGCGCGAGGGGCCGACCTGGGATGAGATCGCGACTCGTTACATGGATATCTATGAGCGATTATAATCGCTTTGGAACCTGGGCTTTTCATTGTCCCGGAGCGGAGCGATATCGATTGGGTGAGGTGTTGCATTGAGTAATTTGAAATTGCGGGCGGCTCGCGGCAGCCTCTATATGACGGTTGTTTCCTTCGGGATGCGGCCGTTCTCCATGATTCTGGCCATCCTGTTGGCACGTTTGCTCAGTCCCGCCGATTTCGGTCTGCTGGCTATGGCGATGCTCATCTTCAACGCGGCTAACCTGTTTACCGACATGGGAATGCGCCCAACTGTGGTGCAGACGAAAGAAGATATTAACAAGGTCGCCCACTATGCTTTCGTTATCACTATGGGAGCCAGCATCGCCTTCACGCTAATCGCCATACTGATAGCTGAACCTTTATCTGCATTTCTGGGTGGCAGTGCGCAACTGCCAAGTATCATTCGCTGGATGGCTATCTACGTAACTATCGATGGGTTGTGGATTATCCCTGAGGCCCTGTTGCGCCGCGATTTACGTTTCAAAGAGCTGAGCCTTTCTCAAATCCCAGGCGAGATAGCCTCGGTGATCATCGCTATTCCGCTCGCGCTCATGGGATTTGGGGTCTGGAGCCTGGTCATCGGCAATTGCCTGGGGCAGCTGTTGCGTGCCGCTTTGTTATGGTCTTACTATCGGCCGTGGATTTGGCTGCGCCCTCAAAAGTGGGATTGGCCAATTGTCCGAGGGATGCTGAAGTTTGGGTTGCCGAGTCTGGGTAGCGGATTGTTACGTTATGTCCAAAATCAGATCGATGACTTCATCCTCGGCCGTCGCCTTGGGCCGACTCCGTTAGGGTACTATAACAAGGCGTGGAATCTGACGACTCGGCTGAGTGATATGCTGACGACATCGATCTTTGGCAACGTATTGTTCCCCTCCTATGCCAAGATTCAGGACGATAAAGAGCGCCTGTCACGCGCCTACCTAAAAAGTACCAAGATGGTTCTCCTGATGATAGTTCCTGTTTCCGTCGGGTTAGCAATTACCGCTCGGCTGTTGGTGCCTGTTTTATTAGGGCCAAAATGGGCACCGATGATCCCAATCTGGGAACTTTTCTCGCTCTATGGGCTGACTCGTCCCATATCGACGAATTCAGCCCCCATTTTTCTGGCGGTGGGGCAGCCCGGCCGCAACCTGACGGCCAGCGCGGTGCTGCTTGGGGTGATGCTACCGCTCATCTTTTGGCTCATTGATCCCTATGGTGCGATTGGTGTGGCCATCGCTGTCTCCGTCGCCAGCGCGGTCGTTATGTTGTTCAATATTTATCAGGTGAATCAGATACTGCCCAAAACCGCAGTTCGGACCATTGTTCAAAGTGTGCCTTTCCTGATTGCCGGCGGGTTGATGGGTATAAGCGTGGTGTTGCTTCAGCCGTCAATCATTACCTTGGCCGGTGGCGAGAACCTCATCTCCTTGGCCCTGGTTATGCTTGTGGGAGCTATAACCTATTTGGGTGCAATCCTTTTATTGCAGCGCGATCTGATCCTGGAGCTTTATGAGCTCGCTATCAGAGCATTAAACCTGGATCGTCGTTGGCCCAGGCTTTTGCCGGCTCGTCTGCGCGCAAATAAATAAGCTCTTTACGTTAACGATCCGTAAGCAAGAGGCCGGGCACGAGAATATGTCCCGTATACTTCTCATCGCGCTTGTTGAATCAGCAGGTATCGACTAACAATCGCATGACTGTTGTTTTTGCCGTGGCCGTCGAGTTTCGGCCGTGGCGCCTTGTATGTCCCGGGGTGGGACCGATAATCAATCCGTGCAATAGTCAATAGGGAGCCCGTCATCGTTCGCATGGAACTGTGACTTACCTATAGTAGCCATTCCTAACAGGGCGTGAAAATTCCGCAAAGGCCGGATGCCCGTAAGAAAAGTTGTAAGTGTGGCGCTATACCGTAAATAGAGCGAAGGAGTTAGGGCAAAAATGAAATATCTCAAGATCTTGCTGTTAGCACTGTCAGCGGTATTGACGTTGGCTGCCACTTCGTCAATCATGTTTGCCGATACGGCAATGCAGATTGATCCGGCGGCTCAGCCTATCGATCCGTTACTTGACGACTCGTCCATTCCCCCGATGGAGGGCGGTGCCCCCTATCCCTATCCGATCGTCTATTATGAACCACCGGTCGTCGATGAGATCGATGCCCCGGCCGCTCCGGTCATTAATGTGTGGTATGGGTCGACACAAAACTTCGGCCAGACCGGCAACCCGCAGCGCTGGATCAACATTCTCGGCAATGTGACCGACGCAACCTCGCTCACTTATTCTCTCAATGGCGGCGCGTTCAAGCCGGCTACCATCGGATCGATCGCTTCTTCCAATCCGGCCAGACTCAGCGCCGTAGGCGACTTTAATATCGAGCTGGCCACCAGCGATCTGAACAACGGCGCAAACAGCCTGATCATCCGTGCCTCGGATGGGGTCACCAGTCCCACCCAGAGCGTCACGATTAACTACAATCCGAACTCCGTCTGGCCAATCCCCACAACGATTGATTGGGGCAGCTACGCTAACCTGCTACAGGCCGCCCAGCCTGTGGATGGTCTGTGGGCGATCAACGGCGGCCAACTGGATGTTGTCACGCCGGGGTATGATCGTCTCGTGGCCATTGGCCAGGGAAATATGACCGGCAATGGCTGGACGGATTATGAAGTCGAAGTGCCCGTCACCGTCCATTCCCTCACTGGGCCGGGCGGCACGCAACCGCCGGTGCAGAGTTCCGGCGTAGGCATCATTGTGCGCTGGTCGGGTCATATTTTGGCTACCGGCGATCCCGTCGACGGCCCCACTTCAGGCTGGCGACAGATTGGCGCGCTGGCCTGGTATCGCTGGGCCAGCTCCACCAAGGCCGCATTCGAGATTCGCGGCAACGGCGGCCAGGATATCATCCCGCCGCAGAGCGACAAAGCTATCCAGTTCGGCGTTCCCTATGTGTTCAAATTGAGCGTGCAATCGGCGGCGTTTACCGGCAACGCGGCCACTTATCGCTTCAAGTTCTGGCCTGTCGGCGAGCCTGAGCCGCCCCAATGGTACATGACGGCTACCGGCGCGTTCGCCGAACCGGCGGCCGGTTCGGCCGTGCTCGTGGCTCATAACGCGATGGTCAGCTTCGGCAGCGCCAAAATAAAGCCCATCACCAATCAGGCTTTCACCATCAATGTCAACCAGCCTGCCAACGGTAACATCATTGTCTCGCCGCCGGCCGATGGGGTGGCTTATCGCTACGGTGAAACCGTGCAAATTCGATCCCAGGGCCAGAGTAACTATGTGATGACGAATTGGACGGGCAGTTTTTCGGGCAACCAGAATCCTCTCGTCTTCGACATCACCAGTAACCTCACTGTTGGCGCCGTATTTGAGGCAGGGACGAAGCCCAAGCTCACCGTAACAACCAACGGGCAGGGGACGGTTGAGGTTTCGCCCAAAAGAACGAACGACGTTTATTCGTATGGCGAGGTTGTGACCCTGACACCCAAGCCCAAGCTCGGCTTCATATTTTCGGGTTGGACCGGCGAGCTGTCGGGTGCAAATAACCCGGCCGTCATCGTGATGGACAGGACGAAAGAGATTACCGCCAACTTCATCATGTCGAACCTGGACTCGCCGATTTCCGACGACTTCAACGCCTGCGCGCTCAATACCAATTTGTGGACGTTTGTCAATCCGGTGGGTGACGGCACCTATGAGATGAACGGCACCCAATTGCGACTCAATGTGCCCGCCAACGTCTCCCATAATATTTGGGATTTGGGCAACCGCTCCGTGCGCGTGATGCAGCCGACACAGAACGTTGATTTCGAGATCGTGACCAAATTTGAATCGACCGTGACGAAGCGTTTCCAGATGCAGGGCATACTGGTTGAAGAAAACGACAATAACTTCCTGCGTTTCGAGACTCATTTCGATGGGACGAGCAACCGGCTTTATGTCGCGCGCTTTGTGGACGGCAAACCAAAGGCGATCATCAATAACGTCCAGCTGCCAACCACCCCGGCTTATCTGCGCGTGACGCGTGTGGGGCCGCTGTGGAGCTTCTCGTCATCGGACGATGGCGAAACGTGGCTCTCGGCCGGCAGTTTTAGTCATCCTATGGTCGTCACGCGGAGCGGCGTCTTTGGCGCCAATCACGGCACAATGCCGGGGCAACCGGCTCCCGCCCATACGGCCGTTGTCGATTATTTCTTTAACTCGGCCGCGCCGATTCAGCCGGAGGACGGCAACGACCTCAGCAATCTGCAAGTGACGGTCAACAAGGTGGGACAGGGAACCGTGAATCTCAGCCCCGCCAAGCCCGGATACAGTTGCGGCGAGAAAGTGACGGTGACCGCTGTTCCAGCCGCCGAATGGATGTTCAGCGGCTGGAGCGGCGATCTGACCGGTTCGAGCCTGTCGCAACAATTGACGGTTTCGCGCAACCACACGATCACGGCAACGTTCGTGAAACCTACCGTAGAAAAAGTCTACCTGCCGATGGTCATCGATAAATGATTGCGTTTGCATGATTTGAGCGATGGATGTCCGGCTTGTCATTGAGGCTTGTACATTGGAGAAGAAGAAGATGAAGCGATTGAACGTATTTGTATTGTTACTGGTATTGGGGCTTGTAATGGCCCTGGGTCGCACTCCCGAAGCGAAAGCCGGGCTATATAACGCCGATGGGGAAGTCACCTATAAAGAGTACTGGATGCCCCACAAGGAGTTTACCGCCGGCTGTGAGATTCCCCTCATCAATGACAAGCCGTCGGGCAATTCCTGGTTCACCGAACCGGATACGATGGCCAAATGCCCCAAGACCATGACGCTGAACATCCCCGATGACTTCAGCCAGGCGTTGAAGGTCGAGCTGTATGTGGATTTGTGGCGCAATTATGATGCGAAGAGCGCCCGCCTGCGCATTAACGGTCATCCATCCAAGGTATACCAGCCGAACGTGGGCTACGATTGGAGCCGCACGCCGTGGATCCAGGAAATACCCATTAACGAACTGGTGCAGGGGCCAAACACCTTTCTCTTCTGGGGCGAGAGTGGCAAATACCACATTCATGACATCGCCTTGCGTATCTATTATGACGACACCCATCCCCTTGTTGCGGGTGGGATTAACCCCGACACCACACCACCGAACGGCGCGCTGGTGAGTATCCAGTCTCTGGATCCGGGCCAGCCCGTGATTCCGGCCTATGACGGAGGCCTGCTGTGGGCCAACAACAACCAGATAAAATTAACCGCCAACGTGGCCGAAGTCGCCAATGTGGAATTCCACGCCTACTACGACGGTTATGATGACGACAACGACGGCCAAACCCGCGACTGGCACAGCGTCAATCGCAACAATTGGTGGCCAGGTGGCAAACCCGAACAAGAAGACGGTAAGCCGGGCGTTGCGCCCGCCACCGGTGGCACGATCAACCATATCGGGACGATTAAAATTACATCAGCCATGGTCGGTCTGGATCAATCGATCGTCTGGGACATTCCCCATGTGGTCAATCAATCCGGTGTCAGGTTCAAGATTCGTATAGTTGATGCCAGCGGCAATGTGCGCGAGGCTCCCGGCGGAGCCACGCCGGGCTATACCCTGGTTCGCAATTACCCCGTTGTATACTATACGATGCCGAATTTCGACGATTTCGGCCTGCACATGAGCGGTAATCGGCCCGATATTGTCACCTATCAATTTCCCTTGCCGGCCGATCTGAACCTGGCGGATGTTTCGAAGGCCTATCTCCTTGGCATGTACTGGCGCGTGCCGCTGTTCACTCTGAACGGCACGGCCCCGGCTTCGGTTCGGCAACAATGGACCAATGTTCCCGCTGTTCAATATTGGGTCACAGATCCATGGTCGATTGGCATCAAGACGTTGAACAAGACTTCCTTGTTGCCCGGCATGAACACGATCAATTTTCTCTATAGCAATGGAACGGGCAATTTTGTCGAGCATCCCGGCCCGATGATTATCCTCCACGGTAATTCCACCCTCACACCCGATACGGTTCCTCCGAACATACTCGGCCGTTCTCCCGCGCCCAACAGCACCGATGTCGATATCTTCTCGCCGGTGACTGTGCGCGTGGGCGATTCCGGCGTGGGCGTGGATAAAGACAGCATCATCATGTCGGTGAATAATGTGCCGGTGACGCCTGTGATGTCCGGGCCATCAAATAATCTGAGCCTGACCTATACCCCGAGCGTCCCCTTCCCGACGGAAACCAGCATTCGGGTTACGGTGTACGCCTGCGACCTGTTGGGCAATTGCATGACCTCGGCCGACGAATACTACTTCGAGACTGAAGCTCCGGATATCACGCCGCCGGTCATCAGCAATGTTCTGGTTAACACGACCAACGCCTCCGCCACCGTCACCTGGCTGACCAATGAGACTGCATCCAGCATGGTGGAGTGGGGCGCGTCGACCAGCTATGAGAAGCCGTCCGTCAGCGATCCTGCACTGGTTACCAGCCACACGATCCAGTTGACCGGCTTGCAATCGAACACGACCTATAACTACCGGCTGACTTCGACCGACTACTTCGGCAACACGGTCGTAACGGGCAATCTCACCTTCCAGACCAAGCGCGATCCCGGGGCCATTCTGTCCGATGAGTTTTCCGGTTGTATGCTGGACACGTCCGTCTGGTCCTATGTCAACCCGCTTAACGACTCCCCGCTCAAGATGACGGGCGCCGGAGCACAAATCTCGGTGCCTGCCGGAACCGGCCACGACTTGTGGAAGCAGGGCTTGCAGGCTCCGCGCCTGATGCAATTTGTGACCAATCAGGACTTCGATGTCAAGGTCAAGTTCGAATCCACCATCAGCAAGAAAACGCAAACGATGGGGCTGTTAGTGCAGCAGGACGCGACCAACTGGCTGCGATTCAACTTCCAGAATGACGGGATCGGAATCAATAGCCTGGTTGTCGTGAGCAGCGTGAACAATAATCCCGTTGTTGTCTCAACGACGCCGATATCCATAGGGACTACCGCCAACTCCATGCGGGTTACCCGTGTCGGCAATTTTTGGAATCTGCAATACTCGACCGACGGCTCTAGCTGGATTTATGCCGCAACTGTCGAGCGCACGCTGACGATGAGTGCGATCGGCCCCTTTGTGGGTAACACCAGCACCAATCCGGCTCATGTCGGAGTTATTGACTATTTCGAGAATGTGGCCAGCCCGTTGAGCGGAGACGATACCCTGCCGACTCTCACTGTGAGCGCGGTCGGCCTCGGCACGATCACCCGCGACCCCGAAAAAACGAACTACCAATGTAACGAAGAGGTGCAATTGACGGCCGTGCCGGCTCCTGAATGGGAGTTCGGTGGTTGGAGCGGCGCAATCAATAGCGCCAACCCGACTACGTCCATCATCATCACCCAATCCGCGAATGTCGTGGCCACTTTCACCAACGACACGCCCTATGTGATGAATGTCAACGTCGTGAGCAATGGTGTCGGCACGGGCGGCACGGTCACGAAGAACCCTGAGCAGCCGACCTATCTCTATGGAGACGTGGTGACCCTGACGGCCACACCCACTCCGGGTTGGACGTTCACCGGCTGGTCGGGCAGTTTCACAGGCACCGACCCGGTGGCCGGTGTCCCGGTCACCGGCGATATGAACATCACGGCCACGTTTGATGAGGATGAATACACGCTGGATACGATGATCCTGGCCGACGGCGTCGGCGTGGGTGGCGCTATCAGCGTCGATCCCGTACAGCCGATCTATAAATATGGCGATGTCGTCACGCTGACGCTGACCCTCGATCCGGGCTGGACGTTTGTCGGCTGGGAAGGTGAGGGCGTCAGCGGCACGGCCACGACCTTGCCGTTGACCATGACCCAAAATGTGGTGGCGGTTGCCCATATCGCCCAGAATCAGTATGACCTCAATATCGACTACATCAACAACGGCGATGATGAAGGGCTGGGCAACGGTGTAATCCGCGATCCGGAGCAGACGACCTATGGCTATGGTCAGGTAGTGACCTTGACCGCCTCTCCCGATCTGGGTTGGGTGTTCGCCGGTTGGGGCGGCGCGCTCAGTGGTACGGAATTAACCAGGACGCTGGAGATCACCCAGGATAACGTCATCACCGCGACCTTCAACCAGATACACTATGAACTGAACGTCACATCCAACGACGGCGAAAAGGGTACGGTGACGGTGTCACCGCAGAAGGATTACTATCTGTATGGCGACGTCGTAACGCTGACTCCTGTGCCGGAGCCGGGCTATGAGTTCGTCATGTGGACCGGTGACAAAACCGGAAGCGAGGATCCGCTGATCTTTGCAATGACCCAGGACGTCACCCTGGAAGCGGTGTTCGCTGTGGATATGACTCCCATCGAGATTCTCAGCCATGAGGTTCAGGTTCTGGGCACGGTGGCCGTCATCAAGTGGACGACGGATGTGCCCGGCAACAGCCAGGTCCAGTATGGCCTGACGACTGAGTATGGAGGAGGAACAGAGACGCAAGAGCTGCTGGTGCTTGTTCACACGATCACCCTGACCGGCCTGGAGCCCGAGAAGTTGTATTACTACATGATTCAATCGATGGATGAGTTTGGCAACCCGGTGACTCTCGGAGACCACTTCTCGACGAGTACCAGTTCCGGCCTGGCGTCCGATGACTTCAGCTCATGCCAACTCAGCGATCGATGGACGTGGGATAACGGTCCTCTGGATGACGGACAACATAGCATGACTGGCACAGGGGTTTCGATCTCTGTTCCGGCCGGAAGCCGACACAATATCTGGACGGATGGTATTGGCGCTCCTCGACTCATGCAGGCTTCGAACAACACCGACTTCACGATCGAAGTCAAATTCGATTCCCCCATGGTCGATGGCGGCACCATGCAAGGCGTCTTCATCCAACAGGACGACCAGACCTTCATCCGTTTCAATTTCTACAAGCGAGCCGATCCGGCCGCGCTGGTCTACCATGTCTATACCTTCAATAATCTCACGCAGAAGCAGGTGAGTGACAATGCGGCCCAGCCCGATACCCCCGGGCCGATGTACATGCGCATTATCCGGCTGGGCGACAAATGGGAACAATGGATTTCGTTCGATGGCGAGAACTGGACCAGGAATGTGAAGTTCGATTTTCCGATGGTCGTCAAGCAGGTAGGGATCTTTGCCGGCAACGATAAATTTAAAGGCAATTTCCCGGCGCACACGGCCGTCATCGACTACTTCGTCAACACCGCATCAGCGATCCCGCTCGATGAGAGTTTCTACAAGATTACCTCCAGCGTCGAGGGCAGCGGCCAGATCAAGTTCCAGCCCAGCAAGACCGGCTACTACTGTGGGCAAGAAGTGGCTGTCCTGGCCACCGGGGCGCCCGGCTGGAGTTTTGCCGGTTGGAGCGGCGATCTGTCCGGCTCGCTCGCCTCACGCACTATCACCGTGAACAATGATATGAATATCATTGCGCGCTTCCAGCAGGGGGCGGCCGGCTTCCGGTTGCTCCTGCCGCTGACGGTCGGCAACGACCCTAACAAGCGTTAGGCAAGACAAAGCGCGGCGGCCGGACGGATTCATCCGCCCGGCCGCCATGCCCTTTGTCATTGATTTCGTGATCGTTAGATTCGCTGTTAGATAGCCGGTTTATACTGGCTATCATCGTTTAACAGCCTTCGTGCCGCGATCGGTCCAATATGGCCATTCGTCTATCATCGGGACACCATCGATCTCATGATAGCAGGGCTTCGTGAGGAAAATGACCCATACATCTCCTATCAGAACTACTTTATTCGTAATCATCCTGTTCCTGACCCTGACCGGTCTCACCGGTGTGGGCGCTCTGACTGCCCAGGCCGACCCCGCTCCCGCGGCTTCGCCAACGCCGACGGAAGACCAGCGCAACGATGCATCCATCCCGCCTCTGGTTGGGGGAAGCCCGGCTACGCCCAAGACGGCCGTTCCGGCGCCGCGCGGCCCGGCCAATCCTGGCACGCGCTTCCAGGATTCGCCCAATGCGCCGGCCATCACTCTCTGGTATGGCCCCACCCAAACTTTTGGCCCCAATGGCGATCCACAAAAGTGGGTCAACATCGTCGGCAATGTGGCCGGCGCTGTGAGCTTGACCTATTCGCTCAACGGCAGCCCGGCGAAGACGCTGGCCATCGGCCCCAACAACAGCCGTCTGGGCAGCAGCGGCGATTTCAATATCGAGCTTAACTACATTGACCTGAACGCCGGCAATAACACCGTCACTATCACTGCCACCGATAGCCTCAGCGTTACGACGCAGGCTATTGTCACCGTCAATTACCAGGCCCGGCCTGGCGCATGGACTCCCGGCACCTACACAATCGACTGGAGCACGGCGAGCAAGGTTACTGACGTAGCCCAGGTCGTTGATGGTAATTGGGTGATCAATGCCGGCAAGGCGAAGACTGCCGCGGCGGGCTTCGATCGACTCATCGCGATTGGCGATATGTCCTGGCGCGATTACACCGTCACCGTGCCGGTTACGGTGCATTCGATGGACCAGAATAAAAGCCCCGGTGTGGGCTTCATTGTGCGCTGGTGGGGTCACTTCGACAACGGCGCAGGGCTGCAACCCCTTGTCGGCTGGAAGAGGCTGGGCGCGATGGCCTGGTATCGCTATGAAAAGGCGACAGCCACCGAAGGCCTGCAACTCCTGGGCGACGGTGGTGCAACCCTAGGCACCAAAGGCTTTAGTCTGACGCTGGGTACGACGTATATGTACAAGGTCAGCGTCACCTCGAATGCCGACCCGAAGAAACCCGCAACTTATCGGTTCAAGGTCTGGCCCCAGGCACAGACCGAGCCGGCCGCGTGGGATTTTGAGCTGCCCGGCGTCGTCGGTGAACCGCCCAGTGGGTCTGTCGTATTATTGGCGCACCATGCCGACGTCAGCTTCGGCAATGCGACCGTTATGCTGAACAGCGTCGCGTCCAAGCCGAAGCTCACGCTCGGCACGATGGGTACCGGCACCGGCAGCGTTGCCGCCAACCCACAGAAGGCCACCTATCGCTTCGGCGAAGACGTTAGCCTGATGGCGACGGCCAACGCCGGTTCAACCTTCGTTGACTGGCAAGGTGATGCCAAGGGCACGTTGAACCCGACGGCCATCGAGATGTTCGCCGACCGGAACGCGAAAGCCCACTTCACCGATCCCACTGTGCAGACACCTCTCTCCGACGATTTTAATGGCTGCGTGCTCAATCCGTCGCTATGGACGTTTGTCGACCCACTGGGCGACAGCACCGTGACGATGAGCGGCGGTCATGCCGAGATCAGCGTGCCGGCGGGCACGACCCACGACCTGTGGATTAACGGCCGCAACGCGCCGCGCATCATGCAGTTTGCCGATAACAACAACTTTGAGTTCTCCGTTAAGTTTGATTCGTCGATGGACAAGAAGAATCAGGCCCAGGGCATCCTTGTGGAGGGTGACGCGCAAAACTATCTGCGCTTCAACTACCTCCACGACGGTAGCAGCTACAGGATTCAAGCCTACACGTTTACCGGTGGTGTGGAGACGAATCGCATCACCAGTGACAACAAAATCACGATAGGGCCCCCGATGTACCTGCGTGTCAAGCGTATCGGCGATTTCTGGAATCTTTTCTATTCTGCCAATGGATCTACCTGGAGCCTGGCCGCCGGATTCTCGTACTCGCTTGGCGTCACATCAATTGGTGTTTATGCCGGCAACTCCAACGTGAACCCGGCCCACACCGCCAAGATCGATTACTTCTTCAACAGCAATAGCCCGATCTCGCCCGAAGACAACGCCCGCAAGCTCAACGTCACTATCGACGGCAGCGGCTCTGTGCAGCGGACTCCCGACAAGGAGAACTATGCCTGCGATGAGGTGGTGACATTGACGCCGGTTCCCGCGCCGGGCTACAAGTTCGATTCGTGGAGCGGCGCGCTAACCGGCAATGCCAACCCGGCCCAACTGACCATGAATGCCACCAAGGACGTCGTCGCCAGGTTCGTCAGCGACACGCAATATACCGTGACGCTCAGCGCCAACGGCGCGGGCACGGTGACCAAGTCTCCCGAGAAGGCGACCTATGGGGCCGGAGAAACGGTGACGCTGGAGGCCACCCCGAACCTGGGTAATACCTTTGTCAACTGGCTGGTCAATGGGGTGCCTAATACGGCCAACCCGCTGGTGGTCACAGTAAACAGCAATATGACGGTCGTCGGCAACTTTGCCCCCGCTCCGCAGCGGACGCTGACTGTGACGACCGTCGGCAACGGCACGATCACGCTTAACCCCCCAGGGGGGACATATCCCCATGGCCAGCAAGTGACGCTGACGGCAAGCCCCGGGGCCAACGCCTCCTTCACTGGCTGGAGCGGCAGCCTGACCGGCACCACCAGCCCCGTCACCATCACCATGGACGCCGACAAGTCCATTACCGGGACTTTCCTCGATAACATCTATACCCTGACAACTCTGGCCGATCCGGTCGGCGCGGGTTCGGTGTCGGCTAGCCCGTCGAAGCCGGCCTACTATCAGGGGGAAATAGTTCAGCTGACGCCACTCCCCGCCGCCGGTTATGTGTTTGCCGGTTGGGAAGGTGACCTGAGCGGTGCGGCCGTGCCGGGTGTGCTGACAATGGCCAAGAACTCCACCGTGACGGCCAAATTTGTGCCCACCGGTTCATTCTCGATCACGATCAATATCAGCGGCGGGACAGGGACTATCCTGAAAACTCCTCCAAAGAGCGAATACGCCTATGGCGAACAGGTGACGCTGGAGGCCCTGGCCGGCCCGGGTTATGAATTCCTCAGCTGGAGCGGCGATCTGACAGGCAGCGACAATCCGGCGGTGATCACCGTCACCAAAAATATGATCATCACGGCCAATTTTGGCGTCGCAGGTATCTATAGCCTGACAATCCTGCCCTCAGACCACGGTTCGATCACGGTTGATCCGGTGCGCGACCTGTATACGCCGGGCGAGTTGGTGGAACTGAGAGCCGTGCCTGACCTGGGCTATGTCCTCACCGCCTGGGGTGACGATGGGGCAGGGAGCACGGCGAACCCGCTCGTTCTGACCATGGACGGCGACAAGACGGTTTCTGCCACCTTCGAGACAGCGCCGCTGTATACCCTCAATGTGACGGCGAATGGGCCGGGCAGTGTGGCTACCGATCCCGCGGGGACACAGTTCACCGCCGGTTCGAGCGTCACGCTGACGGCCACAGCCGATTCCGGCTATATCTTCACCGGCTGGTCGGGTGATCTGACAAGCAACCTCAACCCATACCAGCTTCTGATTGACGGAAATAAAAACATCGTGGCCAACTTCGGTCTGGCAAATGATGTCGTGTCCGATGACTTCGCCGGCTGCGGCACCTTGAATCCGATGTGGACATGGGTTGATCCGCTTGGCCAGGCCAATTACACCATGACCGGAACCCAGGCGAAGATCACCATTCCGGCGGGCGTCGACTACGAGATATGGAAGGACGGCAACAATAGCGCGCGCCTTGTGCAGGAAGTAGCCAACACCGACTTTGAGATCATCGTCAAGTTCGATTCGCCGGTTACTCAAGGGTATCAGACGCAGGGGATCCTGATCGAAACGGATGACAACACGTTCCTGCGGGCGGATTTTCACCACGACGGTACGAATATGCGCTTTTTCTCCGGTACCATTGATAACGTCAACGCAAAGGTAACGAACCGTTTCAGCGAGGTGATGACGCCACCCGCCTCTTCAGAGATGTACATGCGCATCCAGCGCAGAGGTGACACATTCCGGTTATTCTATCGTTTTGCGGAAAGTGATCCCTGGACGGGTTTCAAAGGCAGCAACTTCAAATTCCCGATGGAGGTTAACCGAGTGGGCATCTTTGCCTCGACCCAATCGCAGGGGGGACAGCCCGCTCCCGGCCATACGGCACTGTTTGACTATTTCTTCAACGCCGACGCGCCGATATCGCCTGAAGACAGCAACGCGCCAGGCATCAATGTCACAGTGGCTCCGGAGGCAGGGGCGGGAATTGTGACCCTGACACCTGCCAACGGCCCCTATGCATGCGGCCAGCAGGTGCAACTCAGAGCCACGCCCACGGCCGGGTGGCGCTTCTTTAGCTGGAGTGTGGACCTCAACGGCAGCGCACCCACCCAGACCATCACAGTGAGCAAGAAGCACAATGTGACGGCGAATTTTATCCAGCTGACCGGCTTCAAGCTCTTCCTGCCCGTCGCTATCCGCTAATTCTCATCCTGTACGAGCGGCTGCCTTTATGTAGAGGCAGCCGCTTTGTCTTAGCCCTTCCAACACTTAAGAGGCGTCGTAAGCTAA
Organism: Promineifilum sp. (SeqCode); assembly: GCA_035446145.1. Classification (GTDB taxonomy): domain Bacteria; phylum Chloroflexota; class Anaerolineae; order Promineifilales; family Promineifilaceae; genus Promineifilum. The sequence continues at coordinate 44,345 of DAOMSB010000007.1, forward strand.
TCGGGATACGCTTGACACGTAAGATGACCTGAAAAGGAGAACGCTGTTCTGCCGGAAGGCAGGCGACGTTGAGCCAAACAGAGCAAATAATCGCAACTGAGACAAGCGTTTCGTCGCCCCAAATTAACCCGTCCGGCTCGTGTACTGTTATAGGACGGATCCACCTGTACCGGCAGAAAATCGAAGAAAGCGGGCGCGTAACGAGGAATCACGCAGGAGTTATTGCCGAATGAAAATGTTGCATATGACCAAAGAGCGCAAGGGGAAATTCCATCCCGAACACATCAGAAATGTGATGCGTCGCCGCTATTATCTGGACCTGTCATCGGACTACCGGGACTCGCTGGTCCTCGCCGGAACAGGGCGCAGCGGCACGACATGGATTTCCGAGGTCATTAATTACCGCAACGAGTACCGGCTGATGGATGAGCCGGATCGTAACGTGCGAATCGAGGCCTTTGCTCATTTCAACGCGATCCAGTACATTCGCCCTGATGACGACAATCTCGCCTGGCTTGAGCCGGTGGAACTGTCGCTCTCCGGTCGGCTGCGCAACGATTGGTCCGATCGCTTCAACACGCGCATCGTGTCCAACAAGCGGCTGGTCAAGTTCATTCGCGCCAATTTGTACCTCAAATGGATGGTCAACCATTTCCCCGGGCTGAAAGTGGCCTTTCTGATGCGCCACCCGGGCGCTGTTTGCCTTTCCCAGTCCCGACTCGATTGGGAGATAGACCTTCGGGATATTCTGCTCGTCCAGCCGCAACTCATGGAAGATTTTCTTGAGCCGTTCCGTGAGCAGATCGCCGCGGCCGACACGCTGTTCGAGAAGCGCCTCTGGATGTGGTGTGTCGATAACTACGTTGCCCTGTCGCAGCTGGAAACCGGCGATGCCCATTTGGCGTTCTATGAATCTTTCTGCGAGGAGCCGGAACAGGAGATCAAGCGCCTGTTCAACTTCTATGGCAAGCAATGGGACGCCTCAGTCTATGAGGCCATGCGCAAGCCGTCGAATTCGAGCAAACCCGATAGCGCCATCGTCACGGGCAAGAACCGTGTCGATAGCTGGATGAAGCACATCACCGACGAACAGCGCGAGCTGACCCGCCGTATGTTGCATCAGTTTGGTCTGGATACCATCTATTCGGTCGATTCCCCTTTCCCCGATACGAACGCCGCTTGGGAAATGTTGGTGCGTCCGGCGAAACCTTTGCCGGCCGGGGCGGGGTGATTTCTCTTCTCCAAAATCCTGATTGAGCAGTTCTGAACATTTGGAACCAAGGAGCAAAGATGAAAAACGTAAAACGAATATCAATCTTGTTATCAGCGTTTGTCATTCTCGGGAGCCTGATGTTGATGGCGCCGAAAGAGACCAAGGCCGGCATTTTCAATGCCGGCGAAGAAGTGACGTATAAGGAGTATTGGGTCCATCATAATCAGTTCACCGGTGGCTGCAATGACGATGGTACTCCCACCTCACCTGGTGGTTCCTGGTATCTGGAGCCGTATACATTGGTCAAGTGCCCCAAGACAGTCAACTTTACATTGCCCGACGACTTCACCAACGCAGTCAAGATTGAGGTTTACCTGGATCTGTGGCGCAATTACACGATTCAGGCGGCCAACTTCTACGTCAACAATGACGACATCGTCTATCATCCTCCTGTAGGCAACGACTGGAGTCGTACCCCGTATATCCTGGAGATCGACAAATCAGAATTTAATGTCGGCGCCAACACGATGACCTTCTGGGGCGATAAGAAATATCACATCCATGACATTGGCATTCGCATCTATTACGACGATAGCTCACCGTTATTGCCCGGCCCCGGCAGCGATGTTCAGCCGCCGAACGGCCAACTCACGTCTATCGAGGATGACAACGGATCTGTCAACCCCAACGCGGGTGGCACGCTAACGGTCAATAGCAACAAGCTGAAGCTGACCGCCGACATCTCGGCCGATACCGCCTATGTCGAGTTCCATGCCTGGTATGAAGGCTATGATGAAGACAACGACGGCGTTTTCCGCGACTGGCACAACTCCGGTCGCAATAACTGGTGGCCCGGCGGCAAGGAAGAGATTCCCACTGGCGGCGTGATCAATCATATCGGCACGGTGAAGCCGAAAAGTGGTGTAACCACGGTAAGCTACACGTGGAATCTCGGCCACATTACGAATCAGGCCCGCATCAAGTTCAAGATCCGCGTTGTCGACACGGCGGGTAACGTCCGCGAGGCGGCCGGCGGTCCGTCAGCCAACTTCAAGATGATGCGCTCTGCCCCGGTGAATGCCTTCCTGATCCATGACTTCACCGATTATGGGCTGCATATGAATGGTAGCCGGCCCGATATCGTCACCTACGATTTCTACATGCCCGATAACGTCACGACGCAGTTCACCACGGCTTATCTGGTTGGTGCTTATTGGAAGAACCCCAATTTCTCGATCAACAACAACAGCGCTTCCACCGTTAGCTCGCCAGACTGGGCATTGGGCGTCAAAGCCTTCAATATCAATTATATGACGCCGGGCAAGAACAAGATTGCCTTCCTGTATACGGGTGGCTCCGGGCATTTCATTGAGAAGCCCGGCCCTATGTTCGTCCTTAGCCGCAATAACGCTGTGACGGACAATACGCCACCAGCCGTCAGCAAGCAAAACCCGGCTCCAAATGCGACCAACGTGGATGTGAAATCACCTATCCTCGCCAATGTAGGAGATACGTTGTTTGGCGTTGACTGGACCACGGTGGTGATGACGGTCAATGGCGAAGACGTGACCAACAAGGCCCGCCTTGAAGGTGTGATGGGCGATTATCGTCTGGTCTATCGCCCCGTGAGTGGCAAGCTCGAATTCAGCACCGAATATAACGTCAAGATCGATGCCTGTGATTTGGTGGGCAATTGCATGCCGTCGGCGACCTACAAGTTCACCACGGCCGACCCCGACACGACGCCGCCGGTCATTAGCAACATCGTGGTCGAGGCCCTGCCGAACGGCGCCAACGTTTCCTGGGTAACCAATGAGCCGGCTGCCGGTCGGATCGAATATGGCAAGACCACGAACTATGAGTTGGGAGTCGTGGAAGGTGACGGCACATTGAAGACCAGCCATTATCTGGAGATTCGGGGCCTCCAGCCGGATACATCCTATAACCTGCGCATTAAGGCCACCGATGAACAAGGCAATACCGGTCAAAGCTCGAATCAGCCTTTCCATACGCTGGAGTTTGGCCAATTACTGTCCGACGACTTCAACTCCTGTGTTCTCGATACGTCCTTGTGGGAAGTGATCGACCCGAAGGGGGATCTGACCTATTTCATGAACGGTGAGCAGATCGAGCTCACCATCCCCGGCGGCAGCTCCCACGACTGGACAGTGGGCTCCCCGCCGCGGCTTATGCAGACCGCAGCCGACGAGGACTTCTCGGTCGAGATCAAATTCGAGACCCAGGTCGCGCTGCCGGGCCAACACCACGGGGTGCTGATTGAGGAAGATGCCGATACGTTTGCCCGGATCAGCTATGAATTCCCGACGACGGCCGGGGCAACTCCCATCATATATGCCCGTTTCATGAAGGACGGCGTTAATCTGAAAAACTTCTCCTACACGTTGCCGACTGATAAGCCGGTGCCGATGGCGCTGAAGATTACCCGCACGGGTGATAGTTACAACTGGTTCTATCTGGATAATGGTCTCTGGAAGAAACCGCCGGGCGCACCCTATACGGCCGAGATCGTGCCGCTCAAGATTGGGTTCTATGCGGGCAACTCCGGCACAGCGGGCACGCAGCCTGGTTTCAAGTCGGTTGTCGATTACTTCTTTAATTCCGACTTGCCTATCGTCCCTGAAGACGGATCGCCGATGAGCGTGAACATCACTCAGATCGGCACCGGAACGATCACCAAGCAACCGGACAAGCCCAAGTATATCTGTGGTGATGAGGTTCAGATCAGCGCGTCGACGATTCCCGGGTGGTCATTTGAAGGGTTGACCGGTGATGTAAACAGCACTGCGCCGATTACAAATGTAACCATTAACGCGCCGAAGTTCGTGACGGCGACCTTCACTCAGGATCAATACCTGCTCGATGTCACCATCCAGAATGACGGCATCGGCGGCGCAGGCAATGTGGTCAACAAGTCGCCCGATCAGCCAACCTATGTCTATGGCGATCAGGTACAGCTGACGGCCGTGCCGGAGCCGGGCTGGAAGTTCGTCGGCTGGAGTGGGTCTGTCACCGGCACCAATCCGACCGTTTCCATCACCATGTTCAAGAGCGAAGCCGTCACGGCCAGGTTTGAACAGGAACAATATGAGCTGAACGTCAATGTTGTGCATAACGGCATTGGAACCGGTGGTTCGATCAGTATGTCACCTACCAAGGCCACCTTCCTCTATGGTGATGTGGTCACGCTGAGTGCTACACCGAAACCGGGCTGGTCATTCGGTGGTTGGAGCGGCGGCACCACGTCAAGTGCTTTGTCCACTCAACTTACGATCACCGGCGACACCAACGTGACCGCGACCTTCAACCAGATCAAATATGATATTGACATCAATATCATTGGCGATGGTTCGATCACGCTGGATCCGCAGAAAGATTACTATCTTTATGGGGATCAGGTCTCGCTTGTCGCTGATGGCGGCACGTGCTGGACATTCAAGCAATGGAGTGGCGATCTAAACAGCAATAACTCCGTTGAGTTTGTTACAATAACGGACAACCTCTCGATCAATGCCGAGTTCACCCAGAAGGAACACACCCTGGTAGTGAACAAGGTAGGTCCAGGTAACTTTTCAATCACGCCTGATAAGCCGAAGTATCTGTGCGGCGAAGAAGTGACGCTATGGGCTGTGCCCGCGCCGAGCAATTTCTTTGCCGGCTGGACCGGCGATCAGGTCAGCGCGGAGAACCCGTTGACGTTTGCCATCGAGAAGAACACCGTCGTGACGGCTAACTTCACCAGTAACCCGCCGCCGACTGTCGATCCGATTCCGAACAAGACGGTTATTATCGGACAGCTTGTGACATTCCAGGTGAAGGCCAACGATAGCCAGGGCGAATCTCTCACTCTGTCGGCGGTCGGCCTGCCTCCGGGGGCGTCGTTCAAGGATAACGGCAACGGCACGGGTACGTTTACCTGGCGCCCGGGTATTTCCCAAACGGGTGATTTCTCGATAACGTTTAATGCCTCCGACGGCATTGGTCTGGGTAGTGCGACGGTCAATATCCAAGTGAAGGGTACGGCTGTGGTATTACCGATAATCATTCGCCCGTAACCCGACGCGCGATTAAGATATGGAATTGCGATGCGGGGGATGGTGTCATCCGCCATCCCCCGCCAGTCGCTCGCCGGCTACCGAGTGCAGCCGGGGTCTGAAACCTGTCAAAGGAGTTGACAACGCATGAAAGTAGGTATTCTTGCCGGCGGTCATGGGACACGGCTGGCTGAAGAGACGGAAATTAAGCCCAAGCCGATGGTGGAGATTGGCGGCCGCCCGATATTGTGGCATATCATGATGCACTACTCTTGCTACGGCTATGACAACTTTGTCGTCGCGCTGGGCTATAAGGGTGAAGTGATCAAACGCTATATGGTTGATTATTGCTCATTGAACAGCAACCTGACGGTCAACCTGAAGGCGGGACGAGTCGATACACACGGCAACGAAGGCATTCAGGACTGGACAGTCGAGCTGATCGATACCGGCTTGAATACGATGACCGGCGGTCGCATCAAGCGCTTGCAGCCCTATATGAACAACGAGACATTTATGCTCACCTGGGGTGACGGCGTATCGACGGTGGATCTGGACAAGCTGTTGGCGTTCCATCGCAACCACGGCCGGCTGATCACCATGACGGCCGTTCGGCCGCCTGCTCGCTATGGCCATATGGAGTTTGACGGTGACCGTATTCGCGAGTTTACCGAAAAGCCACAGACGGCCGAGGGGTGGATTAACGGCGCGTTCTTCGTCGCCGAGCCACAGGTGTTCGATTATATCGACGGTGACGACACCCAATTTGAGAAAGAGCCACTGGAGCGGCTGGCGGCCGATGGTGAGCTGATGGCCTATAGACACGAAGGTTTCTGGCAGTGCATGGACACCCGGCGTGACAAATATGTGCTGGAAAAATTGTGGGAATCCGGTAATGCCCCCTGGAAGACCTGGTAGGTAAATGCCAGGCCGGCAGTTACTCAGGCAATTGGATTAAGTGGAGAATATTGACAATGCGCGTATTAGTGACAGGACACAACGGTTATGTCGGCACTGTGCTGGTGCCGATGCTGGTGAAGGCAGGTCATGATGTCGTCGGTCTCGATACCGACCTGTATCAGGCTGCTACTTTTGGTGAGGAAAATAGCACCGCGGCCATCCCGGCCATTCAGAAGGACGTGCGTGACGTGACTCACGCTGATATCGATGGCTTCGACGCTATCCTTCATCTGGCAGGATTGTCCAATGACCCACTGGGCGATCTGAACCCCGAACTCACGTATGAGATCAATCATCAAGCCTCGGTTCGGCTGGCCAGGATCGCCAAGGAGTTGGGCGTTGAGCGCTACATCTTCTCGTCGTCGTGCAGCAACTATGGCGCGGGTGTTGATGACTGGCTGACCGAAGAGTCGGCTTTTAACCCGGTGACGCCTTACGGCAAATCGAAGGTCATGGTGGAGCAGGATGTCGCCAAGATGGCCGACGACAACTTTAGCCCCACCTTTCTGCGCAGTGCGACCGCTTATGGTGTGTCGCCTCGGCTGCGTTTTGATCTGGTGATCAACAACTTGACGGCCTGGGCCTACACGACCGGGCTGGTCTATTTGAAGAGTGACGGCACGCCGTGGCGGCCGGTTGTTCATATTGAGGACATGGCCCTGGCGTTCGTCGCTGCGCTTCATGCGCCTCGCGAATTGATCCACAATGAAGCGTTTAACGTCGGCCGGCCGGAAGAAAACTATCGCATCCGCGAGTTGGCCGAGATTGTGGCCGAGGTTGTGCCCAACAGCCGCGTCGAGTTCGCTGAAGGGGCCAGCCCCGACAAGCGCAACTATCGCGTCGATAGCAGCAAGATCGCCCGCACGCTGCCGGAATACAAGCCACAGTGGACGGCCCGTCGGGGTGCGCAGCAACTCTATGAAGCGTACCAGCGGGTCGGCTTGCAGGTGGAAGAGTTTGAAGGGCCGCGCTATCGCCGCATCGACCATATCAAGATGTTGATGACTGAGGGCCGCCTCGACGAGCGTCTGCGCTGGCGCGCCACCGTACCCGCGTAAGAGTAACGAATCCGCAGATTTCATAAATGCCGCAGGTTTTGGAGAATCCAACTCTGCATTTGTGAAATCTGGGGATTCCCCCAACCAATCAATCATGTCAATCTATAAGAACGAAACAACGGATCGCATCTCCGGTTCGTCCGACCTGGAGACTATCATCGCCTTTGGCGAGACGCCGCTGGCCGACCGCTTGCTGCGTGCCGACCAGCTCGATGAGCCTGACCTGAAGGCTCCGCTGACGCTGGTCTTTTGCCCCGATACTTCGCTGGCCCAGATTCGCGAGACGGTGAACCCGGAAATTCTCTTCTACGCTGAATATCCCTACTTCTCATCCGTATCCCAATCGCTGCTGAAACATTTCCGCGAGAGCGCGGAGTACATTATGGACACGCGGCCGCTCGGCCCCGATAGCCTGGTGATGGAAGCGGCCAGCAACGACGGTTACCTGCTGAAGAACTTTGCCGAGCGCGGCATCCCCGTGCTGGGCATTGACCCGTCGGTGGCTCCGGCCACGGCCGCGCAGGAAGCGGGTATCCCGACGATGATCACCTTCTTCACCCGCGATCTGGCTCGGCAACTAGTGGATGAGGGCAAGGCGGCCGATGTTTTCCTGGCCAATAACGTGCTGGCCCACGTGCCTGATCTCAATGGTTTCGTGGCCGGCATCAAGACCGTGCTGAAGCCCACCGGCGTGGCCGTCATCGAGTTCCCCTACGTCGTCGATCTGGTCGATCACGTGGAGTTCGACACCATCTATCACCAGCATCTGTGCTATTTCTCCGTCACGGCGTTGGACAAGTTGTTCCGCCGCCATGGGCTGTTCCTTAATGACATCAAGCGCACGAAGATCCATGGCGGATCGCTGCGTATATTCGTTGAGCCGCACGAGAATGTCAGCTCAGTGGTGAAGGAAATGTTGGCCACGGAACACGAGCGAAAGGTCGACTCTATCGACTACTACCTTGATTTTGCCGACCGTGTGCAGGCCGTGAAGGATAACCTGTTGGCTATCCTGCGCGACCTGAAGGCCCAGGGTTGTCGCATCGCCGCCTATGGTGCGGCGGCCAAGGCCACGACGATGCTGGCTTATTGCGGCATTGATTCATCGCTGGTCGATTACGTCGTCGATCTGAACAAGTACAAGCACGGCCGTTATATGGGTGGCAACCATCTGCCGATCTACCCGGTGGAGAAACTCGTGGAGGATCAGCCCGACTATGTGCTGTTGCTTGCCTGGAACTTCGCCGAGGAGATCATGCGCCAGCAATCGGCCTATCGTGAGGCGGGTGGAAAGTTCATCATCCCCATCCCTGAACCGCGGATCGCCTGATATCGACCATGACATCGACCACTCCATCGACCGGAGCGGGGAGCGGCAAGCGCCGCCCCTCTCGTAAACGGTTCCCCAAACTGAGGGCAACCGGCAAGCGGCTGGTTATCTCCGTTATTGGCGAAGATCGCTATTTGAGGCAGCGCGCCGCGCGACAGATCGCGAGCGGGAAGCCGTTGTTGCTCGTCCATACGATGGGTAAAGTTGGCTCAACATCGGTCGCCGCGTCGCTCAAGTCGCGGGGTATCAAGCGAAAGATGACCATGTACCAGCCCCACTTCCTGAGCGAGGAGGGTATCGACTTTGCCGAGAAGCTGGCCATTAGCCGCGCCGGCAGTTGGCAGAATCTGACCCGGAAAGGACGGGCTGGATATCTGCGCAATCGCTTGCTGAACGAAGAGTTGCGCCGTCTGCGTAAGGCCGGTGGTCGGGTTAAGGTCATCACGATGGTACGCGACCCGCTGGCGACTAATCTCTCCGGCCTGTTCCATAACTATCGCTGGTGGCCGGCCGAGTTGAAGTCCCAATGCAACCCGCCAACATCCGAGTGTCTGGCGACCCTGGAACGCTACTTCCTTGAAAACTACACCCATGACGTGCCCGATACCTGGTTCGATATGGAGGTGAAGGCGCTCTACGGTGTCGATGTCTTTGCCGAGCCGTTCGATCCCGCGCGCGGTTATGCGATTTATCGTAATGAGTTCGCCGATGTATTGCTCATCAAGCTGGAGCAGTTAAATCAATGTGCCGCCGACGCCATCCATGAATTTCTCGGCATCGAAAATTTCCAACTCGAAGAGAGCAACACGGCCGAGGACAAGGAATATGCGGCCATCTATCAGGCTTTTCGCAAGCAGGTGACGCTGCCCGAATCCTATCTGGACCGGATGTATACCTCGCGCATGGCCGGCCGGTTCTATTCGCCCGAAGAGATCGCGGGCTTCCGGCGGAAATGGTCGGCCGCGCGCGCGGTGGAGATCACGTAAGCCCTATGCCTCAATCGTCATTGCGGCAAAGCGTCACCCGCGCTACGATGCGCACCTATCACACGCTGCGCCGGCAGGCCCAGGATAGCGGATTGCTCCCGGCTTCGGCCGATTACACCCGCTTTCTTTGCGTCGGCAATCCGCGCACCGGCTCCACGCTGCTCATGCGCTCGCTCAATAATCATAGCCATGTCGTCGGCTATGGCGAGATCGTGAAGAATAGCGACCGTTATCCCGGTCATTACCATGAATTCGGCAACGGCGAGGCAGACTTCCAGCAGGCCCCCGCGATGTTCCTGGAGACTCGGGTGTTTCGCAAATACCCACCGACCATTGAGGCGGTGGGCTTCAAAATATTCTATCATCACGCGCCACGTGACACCGCCTGGGGGCGAGCCGTTTGGGATTATCTGCTGGATCAACCCAATCTGAAGATCTTGCATCTCAAGCGCCGCAATCTCCTTAAGGTGTTTCTGTCTAAAAAACAGGCCGGCAACTCAGGGGAATACATCAAGTATTCCAATGATAGCCATAAGGCAATCTCGCTTGACCCTAATGAAGCCCGGATGTTCTTTGAAGAGATGCGGGCGAGTGAGGCGGAGTATGACGCGCTGTTGAGCGGGCGGCCGCTGGTCGAGGTTATCTATGAAGAGATGACGCGCAATTACAGCACAGTCATGCGAGACATCCAGACATTTCTGGGGGTCAGTTACGAAGACGTGAACCCCGGCACCGAGAAGCGCCCCGGTCGCTCGATGGCCTCACAGATTGAGAACTACCCCGAACTCAAAGGCCACTTTCTGGGTTCCCCCTGGGAACCGTTCTTCACAGAATAGTCGCCCCCCTTCTTCAGCGAGAGATCCGTCTTACGGGGAACGGCTGAAAAGTCGTTAAGAAATGCCGTAAGGAAAGCTGCCTATGATATAGTCGATGGATATTGGGAGCTATCCATCTGTCTGATGCTGGAGTCAGGAGCGCGCTTCAGAACAGGATTGCTGAATATCGATATCAAACTTGCATGCGTTTGTGCTAAATGATGTCGTCGATTTCCTGTTTTTGGCGAGAAACAGAACGAGAGGAGCGAAAAATGAAAAAGAAAACATGGCTGCGATCGATATTGGCTTTTTGCCTGATGGCTGTCACTATGCTGGTGTTCGCTGCGGCGCGGCCGTTGGCGGCCGAAACGAATGCGTTTAGCCTGACGCTCAATGTGGACCCACCTGGTAGTGGCACGGCCACTGCTGATCCCGGCCCACCCTATAGCCAGAACCAGACCGTCTCGCTGATGGCCACGGCCAATAGCGGCTATGTATTCGATCGCTGGGTGCTGGCCGACGACACCAAATGGTGGGACGCCGGCTGGGACTATCGGGTCGAGGTAACAGCCGGCGCCTCCGGTTACGCACGCAAAAACAAGCCGGCTGAATTCGACCTCAACTTCACGCAGCTCTGGACTTCGCTTGGCACGAGCGGCGTGCTGGATCCCAACTCGATTCGCGTGGTAGAAGTCGACAGCAACGATAACGTCATCGATGCCGATGTACCCTTCCAGTTCGACAAGGCGTCGGATTTCAACGCCGCGACCAAGGCTGCCGGCACTGTGGTTTTGATCATGGAAGGCAACACCGGCGCCGGCGCCACGCGCACCTACCACGTCTACTTTGATGTGACCGGCAAGGGCTTCTCCGCGCCTAACGTGACCCCGCAGGTTACCCTGAGTGAACAGGCGGATGAAGGAGTCGGTGCTTTTAAGCTTCAGACATCCACCGGCACCATTTTTATCCACAAGAGTAGCGCCGGTGTCTCCGGCTATGAGGACGTGAACGGCAACGACTGGATCAGCTGGAGCGAAGCAACCGGCGCCCATGGTGCCTTCCGGGGGATCCCCAACGCGACGGGTGGCAGCAACGAAGCCGTTTTTCATCCCGGCAAGGGACAGATGACTTCTACCGTCCTCAACCAGGGGCCAATCAAGGTCACGCTCCATTTCCTGGGGAAAAAGGCATCGGGAGATTCACAGCGATGGGAAGGTACCTATGAGATCTACCCTGATTACACAGTCTTCACGATGGTGAAGGCGAGGGTCTCGCCCGCGCTGCAATATCCGTTCTGGTTCCTTTATGAGGGTACGCCGGGCGGCCAGTTGAACCCGACGGTTGACTTCGTGGTGTTCAGTAATGGTGAACAAATTAACGCCGGTCAGACCCGCGATGGCGATTTGCCTGACGAAGAATGGGCCTATGTGGCTGACCCGACTGTGGGCACGGGCCGATCAATCTTTCTGATCAACAATCAGGACGATACCAAGAACGACACCTATTTCACCGACGGCGCAAAAGTGATGACCATCCTGGGGTTTGGCCGGCAAGGATCAACCCTGTTGTTACCCAACAACACCACTCCGCGCGAATTCACGTTCGGCTTGATGGACGAGACGTTGATTGATAACGCCAAGCCGATCATCTATAACGCTTATCGCGTCCTGAATACGAACGTGGGCAGCGCCGAAGCGCGCTCCGGCGCATCGTTGGGCACACAAAACCCTGTGCAGTTCACCATCACCGGCGAGCACACCGTCACCGCACAGTTCAAGCCGGTGCAGTATACGGTCAATGTCACCATCAGCCCGCCCGGAACCGGCACAGTGACCAAGTCGCCTGACAAGCCGACTTATAGCCACGGTGAGCAAGTGACCCTGACGGCCACTGTAATCACCCCGGGATATAATTTTGCCGGTTGGTCGGGTAGTGGTGTTAGTGGTACCGAAAGCCAGAAAACGGTGACGGTGACCCAGAACATGAACATCACGGCCACCTTTGCCCAAAACTTCACAGTTACGACCAGCGCCAACCCGGCCGCGGGCGGCACGGTGAACCTCAATCCACCGGGACCGTCCTATGCGCCGGGCACGGAAGTGACGGTAACGGCCGTGGCCAATTCCGGCTACACGTTCACTGAATGGAGCGGCGACCTGAGCGGCTCGAACCCGAGCGAGACCATCACGGTCAACGGCAACATGAACATTGTGGCCAACTTCGGCCAACCGCAGTTCACCTTCAGCGCCACATCGGCCGGCAACGGCACGGTGGACTGGACACCCAAGAAGGCCTCCTATGCTGCGGGTGAGGTGATTGAGGTGACGGCCACGCCCGATTCGGGATTTGCTTTTGGCAGCTGGACGGGAGACCTGGCATCAACGGTGAACCCGTTGACGTTCCCGATTAACGGTAATACGTCGGTTGTAGCTAACTTTGTCGCTTCCCAACTCTACACATTGTCGGTTAGCGTGCCGGGCGGTGGCGGGACGGTGACGCAGAACCCGCCGGGTCCGAACTACCCGTCCGGTACGACCGTAACATTGACGGCTGTTCCCAATGCCGGCAAGAAATTCGTCCAATGGGGTGGCGACGCGAGTGGTACAAACCCGTCGACCCAGGTCACCATGACGGGGAACAAAGCTGTGACGGCTACGTTCGACGATGACGGCGAACCGCTCACGATTACGATCGCACCATCCGGTGGCGGCACTGTGACCAAATCCCCGAATCAGAACTTCTACTTGCCGGGAACTGTAGTGACGTTGACGGCCGCGCCCACCGCCGGTTGGACGTTTGTGAACTGGAGCGGCGACGCGAGCGGCACGAACCTGACGACAACCGTGACCATTGGGGCTGATGGGGCTGATGTGACGGCCACCTTCTCCCCGCCGAGCACCTTTACGCTGACGACGAGCGTTGTCGGCAGTGGCACAATCAAGATTAGCCCCGAGAAACCCGAATATACCTTCGGCGAGAAGGTTAAGCTGACGGCCGAACCGGGCAGCGGGGCGGCGTTTGCCGGGTGGTCAGGTAGCCTGACCAGCACGGCTAACCCCCTCAGCGTGACGATGAACAGTAATATGAATATCGTTGCCACCTTCACCGTGCCTGCCGCCCCTGTTAGCGACCATTTCGATACGTGCAGTCTCAACGCGGTATGGGAATCACCAATCAATCCGACAGGCGACGCGACCTTCAAGGTGGACGGGTCTCATTTGCGCATCACCGTGCCGGAGGGTGCGACGCATAATCTCTGGGGTGATAACAAGGATGCTCCGCGGGTGATGCAGGCGGCCGATAATGTTGATTTCCAATACGTCGTCAAATTCGACTCGACCGTAACCCAAACTGCCCAAATGCAAGGCATCATTGTTGAGGGAGATGCGCAAAATTTCGCCCGATTTGAAATTCAATATAATAATGGTCTTAAAGCCTACGCGGCGACCATTGAAGGAACCAAGTCGAAAGCGCGTATAGCAGTCGATATCGTCAATCCGGCTGATGCGGTCTATCTGCGTGTCACGCGCACCGGGGAAATTTGGAAGATGGAGTACAGCGGCAACGGTGCCACATGGATCGAGGCAGGTTCGTTCAACAAATATACGCTGAATGTGACCAAGGCCGGTATCTTCGCGGGTAATGTACAAGGAAAGAACTCTCCCGCGCCGGCGCATACAGCTGTTGTTGATTACTTCCACAACGCAACCCTTGGGCCAATGTCTGCGGAGCGGCCGCTGCTGGATATAACGATAGTTGGCAGTGGTTCAGTGACCGCGAACCCGCCGATTGGTCAATTGACTTGCGGCGCCAATGTTACCCTAACGGCCAATCCTGGTCTGGGCGCGACCTTCAGCAATTGGAGTGGCGCGGTGACCGGCACGCAGCCAACCATTTCGTTCCTGATCAACGGGCCGAAACAGGTGACGGCAACGTTTAGCGATGGCGGTATGCAATACTCATTGCTGCCGATCATCATCAAGAAGTAGCAGATTCGGCCGGTAGCGGGTGAGTGGGAAATATCACCCGCTACCGGCCACTTATCGATATATCTCGGCCGCCGAGCGCCGCAGACCGACGAAGATGGGGTGGATGCAGGTGATGAACTCCGCCAGCCGAGTGGCTACGTCCGCGCGATAGGCCTGCGTCAGCGGCGCGTCGGGATAAACCTCGTAGATTTTCGTCCAGCCGCGATCCCACATCTCCGCTTCCACATGCTCTCCCAACGTAGCCTTGATCTCAAACAGGTGATGACTAAAGCCGTCGAGCAATAGCCGGTTCAGGTGGTGGTCGCGCGCCTCACAATGAAAGCCAAGCTCCCAGCCGGTGATGAGCCGGCCGAGGCGCTGACCTACGTAGCTGACCTCATAATGCAAGGCCGGTTCACCGAAGTGGATCTGCAGCAGACCCCACGGCCGCCGCACCTGAAAGCCCTGTAGTGCCACCGGTAGCGACGGCCGCAGTGCATCGGGCAGAGTATCGAAGAACGTCTTCTGGGATATTGCGGTCATATCACTTATAGTATAATCGCCCTTGACGGCTTTTTCACCGATTGTCGCCTGCCCGGAGTTCCATGACCAGCAAACAGCGCGCCTGGGGACAATTTGTCACACCCATTGATGTCGCCGACTTGTTGCTCGGCTTTTGCCTGCGCCGTTCGGATGATCGACTGCTCGATCCCGGTTGCGGCGATGGGGCGCTGCTGCGGCGGGCGGCGCTATGGCGCTCATGGCTGGCCGCCGATCGCCCGGAAGAAGGGGGTGTTCTGTATGGCATTGAACTGGACCCCGAGGCGGCATTGGCGGCGACGATCATTCCCGGCGCGGTGATCGAACGTGCCAACTTCTTCACGCTCGATCCCGGCAACTATCCGCCGTTTGACACCATCATCGGCAATCCCCCCTATACCCGCGCCGAGTGGATTGAACAGATCGAATTCGATCCGGGGCAGTTGGCGCTATTTCCAGGAGAAGAGGCGGCCGACGTACGCGCTGCTCCCGTGACGATGTTACCGAAAACCTTGAGCGCCACGCTCAGCGGCCGGGCCGGTATCCATGCCTATTTCTTTCTCCACAGCCTGGGATTCTTGCGCGAGGGTGGCCGTCTGGGCTTTGTCGTGCCGAACGGCTGGCTCGATGTGTCCTATGGCGAAGGGCTGAAGCGCTTTCTGCTCGATCATTTTCGCATCGTTGCTGTCATCGAGTCGGCCGTGGAGCGCTGGTTTTCGCCCGCTCGCGTCAATACCTGCCTCGTTATTCTGGAGCGTGCCGACGATCCGGAAAGCCGCAAGGCCAACCGTGTCCGCTTTGTCCGCTTGCGCCAACCGCTCCATGAGTTGTTGGGTCAGGATGTGGATAGCCGGCGGATGGCGGCCGTCGAGCAACTGGTGACCCGGCTCATGCCTGCTTCCGATCGGGTCACGCCCGGCGCGTCGGTGCGCGTGCGCGAGCAAGGGGCGCTGACAGCATTCGGGCGTTGGGGGGCTCTGTTGCGCGCGCCGGAGGTTTATCTCCATCGCCACGCGCGACCGGTAGCTCCGCTTGCCGAATGGGTCACGGTGCAGCGCGGCTACACCACCGGCGCAAACGACTTTTTCTATCCGGACCGCAAGCAAGTGGAACGGTGGGGTATCGAGCCGGAATTTCGTCGGCCGTTGCTCAAATCGTTGCGCGGGGTGCGGCGCCTGAGGCTGTCGGCCGAGGATTGTCGTCATGAGGTATTGGCTATTCCTGCGGATGCCGATCTGACGGGGACAGCTGTCGCCGAATATATTGGTTGGGCGGAATCGCAGGGCGTCGCCCAGCGCCCTACCTGCGTCGGGCGGCGGCCGTGGTATGCCCTGCCGGAGCAGCCTGATGCGGCGCTTGTGTTGGCCAAGGGAGTATGGCAGCGCCATTTTGCGCCGGCTGTTGGAGGCGGGATTGTCGTGGATCAGCAGATCTATCGCGTCGAGCTTGCCGATGGAATAATGCTCAATGAGGCTGCAGCCTTGCTCAATAGCGCCTGGTTTGCCCTGGCGTGTGAGCTGGGGGGCCGGGTGAATCTGGGAGAGGGCGTGCTGTGGCTGGCGGCTTACGAGCTGGCGAAGATTTTGTTGCCCGACCCACGCTCGCTGGACGCCGCCGCACGTCGCGAATTGTCATCCTGCTTTGAGGCATTGGCCGCGCTGCCGGTGGTCGACACGGCCGAGGCGCTGGAACGGCCCCAGCAGCGCGTGCTGGATGATATGGTTTTTGATCTGGTGGGGTTGCCGCCCGCGGAACGTGACGCTGCACGGACGGCGTTGCTGGATTGCCTGTCCGGTCGCCGTTTGCGCGCTCGCACCCCGATCATGACAAAGGAGAAATGAGCGAGTGGAAGACTCTGAGCGAACGAAAGATTTTGAAGCGCTGCGCGAGAAATACGATACCGTCTATCGTATTCTCATTGAGGTATACGGCCGCCCCGAGCGAGGAACTCCCGGGCCGGCGCTCAACGAGCTTGTGGGCACGATCCTCTCGCAGGCGACGACCGACGCCAATACCGATCGCGCCTATGCCGAACTGGTTGCGCGCTTCCCCGACTGGAAGAGCGTCATGGACGCGCCGCTGGAGGAGGTTATCGCCGCCATTCGTTCGGCGGGGCTGGCGAACACGAAAGGGCCGCGCATCCAGGCCGCTTTGCGAGCCATCTATCAGGAGCGCGGCGAATTGTCCCTCGATTTCCTGGCAGATATGCCCGTGCCTGAGGCGATGGCCTGGCTGACTCGCCTCAAGGGTGTGGGGCCAAAGACAGCCTCGATTATCTTGTTGTTCTCTTTCGGCCGCGCCGTCTTTCCGGTGGACACCCATGTCCATCGGGTGACCGGCCGTCTGGGGCTGATCCCGCCGCGAATGAGCGCCAATCAAGCCCATGAGTTTTTGGCCGCGTTGGGTGCCCCGGAGACCTATTATCCGATGCATATCAATCTGATTCGTCACGGCCGCGAAATCTGCCATGCTCGTTCGCCGCAGTGCCAAATATGTCCTTTGCAAGACTATTGCGACTATTACCACAATGTGTTTCTTGGCGCGGCCGACGGTTGACCGCCCGGTGTCAAACGATCTTGCCTGTGCTGCTTGGAACCATTAGCGAAATTGACAGCCCAAGCGGGATCAGGATATAATATCGACAAGTTGCCCTGGTGGCGGAATTGGCATACGCGGTAGGTTGAGGGCCTATGTCCTTAGGACGTGGAGGTTCGAGTCCTCTCCAGGGCACAGAGGAAAAGCGCCGGAAATGAGAGTTTCCGGCGCTTTTCGTTTTCGTGGCACGCTTGCCCTCTTGACAGCGCCCGGCCACTCCTTATAATTCATCCCATAATCGAAACTTAAAGCGTTGACCGGGACGAGTAACTGCGCCACCCGTATCAGAGAGGCGATGGCCACAGGCTGAAAGCATCGCCAATTGGGGCCGCGGCCAAAACCACCCGGGAGTGATTTCCCCAACGCCACGCGTCAGTAAGGGAATCCGGTTGGCTCCGTTAGCGGCCGCACGAGCGCCCGGCCACAGGTTGGGCGGAAATTGGGTGGAATCGCGACGCCATCGCCCCATGCGGACGATGGCGTTTTTCATTACACGTTCAAATTGCGCCGGTTAATTAACCGGCGATTGGGAGAATAGGAAATGAACAAAATACCTGTTGGAATCCTGGGTGCGACAGGAACCGTGGGACAGCGGTTTGTGCAATTGCTGGCCGATCATCCGTGGTTCGAGGTGGTGGTCGTCACCGGGTCCGACCGCACCGTGGGTCGTCCGTATGGCGAAGGGGTCAACTGGCTGATGCCGGGCGACGTGCCGCCGGCGACGGCCGCGCTTGTCGTCCAGCCGACCGGCCTGGACCTGAATATTCCCGGCACGCCGCCGGTGGTCTTTTCCGCCTTGCCCACGGCCGAGGCTAAAGTGTGGGAGCCTCAGTTCGCGGCCGCCGGTTACGCGGTTGTCACCAACACCTCCGTCTTCCGCATGGATCCGCTGGTGCCGCTGTTGATCCCCGAAGTCAACCCCGATCACACCTCGCTCATTCCCACCCAGCAAGCGGAGTACAACTGGCCCGGTTTCATCGTCGCCAGCCCTAATTGCTCGACGACCAGCGCCATCTTGCCGTTGAAAGTCTTGCAGGAGGCGTTCGGCGTGGAGGCGGCAATCATCACCACGCTGCAAGCCATCTCCGGTGCGGGGTATCCCGGCGTCTCGTCGATGGATATCTACGACAACGTCGTGCCCTATATTGGCGGGGAGGACGACAAATTGCAGAATGAGCCGACCAAGCTGTTGGGTGTGGTGGAAGACGGCCGCATGATTCCCGCCGGCCTCTCTCTCAGCGCCCAGGCCAATCGCGTGCCGGTGGTGGACGGCCATTTGGCCAGCGTGTCGGTGAAGCTCGGCCGTCGTGTCTCGGCCGACGCGGCCATCGCTGCCCTGCGCGCCTGGCAACCGCCGGCCATCACTGCTCAATTGCCTTCATCACCCAAGGAGTTGCTCATTTACCGCGAGGAGCCTGATCGACCGCAACCGCGTCGCGATCGCGACGCCGGCGATGGGCTGGCCTGGACGGTGGGCAAGGTGCGGGAGTGCCCGGTGCTCGATGTGCGCTACGTGTCGCTGACGCACAACACGTTACGCGGAGCGGCCAGCGGCGCGCTGCTCAACGCCGAACTACTGGTCGTGCAGGGGTTCATCGGCCGCGATCTTGCAATATCATCCAATGGCCATCAACCGGCCGCCGCGCACGCCTTTTAATAAAGTAGGGGCAGGTTTCAAACCTGCCTCTTTTTGATCCCTTCATTCACAGTTCATTACTTGTCGCTCTCGCACCCCTGCACGAACCTCTCTTAGCGGTCGGCGGTCATCCGTCAGCGGTCATCTGTCCCATAAGCTCCAGATAATAGAAGGCGACGATGGTCAGCGAATGGGTGATTGTGCCGTCGCGAATGAGACCGGGGATGGCGGCCAGGGGTATTTCCTCGAAGCTGATGTCTTCCGCGCCGTCAAGCTGGGGCGAAGCCACCGGCCGAACGTCCCGCGCCAGATAGGAGTGGCAGTGATTGTTGAGGAATGCCGGATTGGGAGCGACGCTGCCCAGATGGACGATCGTCGCCGCCTCGTAGCCGGTCTCCTCGCGCAGTTCGCGGGCGGCCGAAACCGACGGGTTGCCGTCCTCGCGGTCGACCATGCCGCCGGGCACTTCCAGCGTCACGTCCTCGGTGCCGTGGCGGAACTGGCGGATCATCACGACGTTGCCTTCCGGGGTCAGGGGGATGACATTGACCCAGTCGGGCGATTCCAGCACGAAGAAGCGGTGAACCTGGCCCGTGCGCGGCGAGCGGCTGCTGTCGGCGCGGATGCGGAAAATGCGAAAGTCGCCCAGATACTCGCTGCCTGTTTTTTGCCATGATTTGACCATGACGCAAGTTTAAGCAGGCGTGACGAATACGCAAGAAAGGGTGCGGCCGTCGCGGGATCAGCCGGTGGGGTCGTCTGTCTTTTCCGCGTCGTCGGGCGCTGTTTCGGCGAGGCCGGGTTCGGCGGTGTAGAAGAGCGGCATGGGCCGCCGGACGCGCCATGCCAGCCACGCCCCGCCAATGCCCCAGGAAGTCACCAGCACGGCGATCACCCAGCCCAGGGTGGGGATGGAGCGCAGGCAGACGTAGACGATCAGGCCCAGGGTCATGAGCAGCCAGCGATGTCGTCCGGCGCGGGGGATGAAGCGATCAACGAGGTAGCCGGTCAGCGCGTAGCTGGTGATGGCCTTGGTGCCATAGTTGAAGAACGCCATCAGCAGGCTGAAGACGAGCGCCGTCAGCGGGAAGGCGATGGACCAGAATAGCCAGGCGACGTTCCAGAAGGTCGTGCGGCCGATCCACATGCCGGTCATGAAGATGAGGAAGAAGACGAGCAGGAGCGCGGTGATGACGGCCACCACAAGGACGAGGCCGACCAGTCCATAGCCCAGCGTGATCAGCGGATGGGTTTTGATGGGCACGACGGATCGTTCCAGCCGGTCGCGCAGGAACCAGTAGCCGATGAGGCCG
The DNA here is from genome assembly GCA_035446145.1 of Promineifilum sp. (SeqCode). Classification (GTDB taxonomy): domain Bacteria; phylum Chloroflexota; class Anaerolineae; order Promineifilales; family Promineifilaceae; genus Promineifilum. The sequence continues at coordinate 64,811 of DAOMSB010000007.1, forward strand.
ACGATGAGCATGGGCAGAAATTCGCGCAAGCGGGCCATGAGCCAGTCGAGAACGAGTTCGCTTTGGGTAGGCGGTTCCGGTGGGACGGGCGGCTGGGCCGTATTGACGGTCTGGCCAAAGACGTCGATGACGACCTCGCCGGGCAGGATGATCTGGCCCAGGCCGGGGGCGCGCCCGGCGATTGCCGTGACCAGGGGGGCGGGCGTGGGGCCGAGGGCAAAGTCGAAGAACAGGTTGACGAATTGCAGAAGACCGGCGATCAGGCGGGTCTCGCGGCCGACCGAGCCTTGCAGCACCGCGCCGAGGCTGAGGCCGACCAGGTCGCGGCCGACACGCGAGCCACGTTCGGAGACGAAGCTGACGCCGAGATAGTAGAGGTTTTGGCCCACGCTGCCGGCAGCGCCCAAACGGGATGATATGGACAGGACGTAGGCGCCGCCGCCGACTGTACCGTTGATGGTGACGCGCTGGCCGATGACGAAAAGGCTGCCTTCGACCGTGCCGTCGATGACGACGTCGCGACCGCTGATGAAGGCGTTGCCCTTGACCGTGCCTGATAGCTGCACGGCGTCGCCGGTCATGATGACGTCGTTGTCGATCACCTCGCCCGGATAGAGATTGCCGCCCCGGATGACCGCCTGAGCGAACAAGGTCTGGGGGGCGATGGCCAGCCCGATAAGGATGAGCAGGAAGATGGCTACCCCGCGCATGAGGGTCGGCCGTATTGAAGAAGGACGCATACAATGGCTCCTGTGAGTCTCGCTGAATCGTCGATAACTCCGGGTATTCTATTGGATTGTCGGCGATGGAACAATCGCAGTGTTGATATGGGGGCCTGATGGTGTGGCGAGTCGCCCAAATCCGTGCTAATGTAATTGAACCCGGGCCGGGTAATTTACTGGAAAGCGGTATGAGAGACTTATGATGCGGGAATCCGTTGCCGCCCAAACCGATAGCCGGATGATGCGTTTTGCATCCCCTCGCCATGAGTGAATTGCCCATGAGTGGGAAGAAAAAGGAGCATGGGAGACTCAATTCCCCCCTTCACCCCTTCACCCCTTCCCCCCTTCACTCCCTGCTCTCTATACTCCTCATCGCCCTGAGCGCTATCTGGCTCTATCGCCGCGCGCTGGGGTTTGCCTATTTCAACGATGACCCAACCGGCCATTTCGCCTGGATGGAAGGGCAATCGCTGTGGCAGTTCTTCGCCGGGTCGGCCGATTATGGTTACTATCGGCCGATCGTCTTCGTCGTGTTGCGTCTGAGCGAGCTGCTATTCGGCAACGAAACTTTCCCCCACAACCCGGTGGCCGATCACGCGTTGCTGCTCCTGCTCCACGCGGCCAACGCGGTGATGGCCTGGCTGCTGGCCCGACGCCTCAGCGGCCGCGACATCTTCGCCTGGGCCGCCGCGCTGGTTTTCGCCTTCGTCCCGTTCAATTATGAGGCCGTGGCCTATGTCGCCTCGCTCACGCACCCGCTGGTGGTGTTCTGGATGCTGGCGGCATTGTTGCTGTATGGGGGGATGTTGACCGCCGACGGCCGACGCGACTCCTGTCGCGCGACCGCTGCAAGAGAGCCGGAACGCAAGGGTCCTGGCCACTGGTCACTGACCACTGGCCACTGGCCACTGGTCATCATCCTCCTGCTCATGACCCTCGGCCTGCTGACCCACGAGAACGGCCTGTTCATCTTTCCCGCGCTGGTGGGGATGGATTGGATGCTGCGGCCCGGTTCGCCGCTGCGCAAACGGGTGGGCCGCCTGTGGATGTTCGCCGTGCCGCCGGCGCTGTTTGCCGCGCTGTGGGTGTTGATCCCCAAGAGCAGCGAGCAGGGCTTGAACAGTCTGGCCGACATCGGCCGCAACCTCGTTCCCTTCCTGCAAACGCTCGTGTTTCCGCTGCTGCCCGTGATCCGGCTCGACGCCGGCGATGTGTGGCCATTGGTGCTGTTGGTGCTCGTTGTCGTGGCGGGTCTCGGCTGGATAGCATGGCGAGCGGGTGCGGGACGGCTGTGGGTCTTCGCTCTGGGCTGGTTTTCCTTCTCATCGCTGCCCGCGCTGCTCTTCCTCGGCCCGGCCTATGTCTACGGCAGCCCGCGGCTCAGCTATCTGCCGTCGATTGGGGTGGCGTTGCTGTGGGGATTGCCGGTGTTGTGGCCGGCGAGCGGACTCCTGTCCGCCGACCGCGAACGGCCGCCAGATCGCGCTCTTCCTTCGTCCTTCGTACTTCGTATTTCGCACTTCGTCACTTCCATCGCCTTCATCATTGCCATCCTCTTGCCTCCACTGCCCTTCATCCGCTGCCAGCTCGATTTCTACGACGAAACCAGCCGGTTTGCGCGCGGGATGGCGGCGGCCGGGTCGGCCGCTCCGGTCGGGCGCGAGGTGGTGTTCATCAACGCGCCGTTCTTTTTCAGCTCCACGGCCGCCCGGCCTGAAGGCTGCCCGTCTCCCTATCCATGGACGCCAATCGGCGGCGTGCTCATCCCGCCCTATGCCCAGGCGCGCGACTTTGTGCGTTTCAACGGCGGCCCCGACCGGAGCGTGGCCGGCGTCTCCTATCCCGGCTATAACCCCGGCTGGCGCACGTTCGGGCCGGAGATTGATGGCGCGAGATTGCGAGAACATGCGGCGGCCGACGCGACTTATGTATTCGATCTGATGAGAGGTACATTTGCGGACATGGCGGCCGCCTGGCAGCCGGGTGCGGGCGAGGTGGCCGATCCGGCGGCGACGTTTGGCGACGCGCTGGTGTTGGTCGGGGCGGAGCTATGGCCGGAGCCGGAGCGCCTCGTCGTGGGGCTGGATTGGCGTGTGACCGGGAAGAGCGCCGCGCCGCTGGCCGCCTTCGTCCATGTCTATGATGGCAGTGGGGCGCTGGTTGCCCAGAGCGATGGGCCGCCGGGGGCCGGGCTGGCCCCGCAGGCGTTGTGGGCGACCGGGGATGGGCTGGCCGACGAACGGGTTATCGATGTGACGACGCTGCCGCCGGGAAGGTATCGCGTCGCGGTGGGCGTCTATGATGCGGCCGGCGGCGCGCGGCTGGCGGCCATGGCCACCGGGACGCCTTTGGCCGAGAACGTGTATACCGTCGGTATGTTGGAGAGATGACCCCATTGACCCCTCACCAACCACTCACCTTCGGCTCACCCTAAATTTAGGAACCGCGGATAGACTTATCCATGAAGTCGCCAAGAATGCGTACAGCCCCGGTTCCCCCTCCTGGCCGGGGCTGTACGCGTTTATAGGCGATTTTTGTTGCCACAGACCTGACAGGTCGGCGGCACAGCACTTGTCTGATCAAGGCCTTTGTCGCCGACCTGTCAGGTCTTGACGATCTTACCCATACGCCAGGCTCTCGCGGATGCTGATGCGGCCGGCGGCGTGGGCGGGGATGATCGATGCCAGGAAGGCGATGCAGATGACGGCCACCAGCCACACCGCTACGGCCGTATAGTTGTAGGCGAAGTCGAGGCTGGCCTTGAAGATCGTTTCGCCCAGGATGGCGGCGAGCGGCCGGGCCAGCAAATAAGAGAGCGGCACAGCCAGGAGCCAGCTCATCACCCCTTGCAATACCCCCTCCAGAATGAACATGGTCATGATCACCGGCGACGTGCCGCCGATAGAGCGCAGCACGCCCACCTCGCGCGTTCGCTCCACGACGCTGATCGACAGCGACCCCATGAGACCGATGCCGCCGACGATGCCCATGACGATGGCCAGGCTGAACAGAATCTGGTTGACGATGGCGAATGTGTTGTAGGCGTATTCCCGATCCTGGTCGCGGGTGCGGCTGAAGAATGGGCTGACTTCCATGTTATAGGAGTTCAGGTATTCATCGAGCTGCATGAGCAATGTGCCGCTGTCGATGTCGTCCCCTGTGGTGCGGATGACAACCTGATTGGCGCGGTTGGCCTGCCGCGTGACGCCGACCACGGCCGGAGCGGGGGCGTAGATGGGGTCGGTCGAGAAGACGTCGGGGGAGATGGCCTGATAGGTGCCGATGACCTCGAAGTCGGCCTCGCCCAGGTCGCCCAGATTGATGGTGATCGTGTCGCCGACGGAGACGTTGTTGAACTCGGCCGTGTCGCGACTGATGACGACGACGCGGTCGGTATCTTCCGGTGTGAGCCAGCGGCCGTCGATGATCAGCGGCGCGTACATCGTGCTGCCCGGCGGGATGCCGAACAGTTCCGCGCCCAGACCGCCGGTATCCTCCACCTCTTCGCCCTCGCGCAATACCGTGCCGGTGACGGAGTACCACGCCTCGGCCTCGGCCACGCCGGGGTAATCCTCCAGCAGCGCCTCGATGCGATCGGAGCGATGGTGGACGAAGAAGAACAGGCGCATGTCGTATTGCCGCCGGTTTAGCTCCAGGTCCAGTGTGTGGGTCACCGAGGACGAGAGGGTCAGCACCATGAGAAACATGGCCCCGGCCAGCACGAGGACGAACTGCGTCAGCAGCAACCGCCCCTTGCGGCGAAACATATTGCCCAGGGCGATGGTGTAGGGTGAAGGCAGCAGCCGTTCGGCCAGATGCTCCACGGCTCGATCGACGCGTGAGTAACCGAAATCGCCGCCCAGGCCGTAGGTCGCCAGCGCCTCGCGCACGGAGATGGCCGCGCCGCGCAGCACCGGCCACAGCGCCGCCAGCAGCGGGGCCAGGACGGCGGCCAGCACCTGCCACACGATGGCCTGCGCCGAGAAATGAAAGCTGTCGTAATCGATGTTAAAGATGAACAGTAGTTGTTTGGTGGCGAGCCAGGCGGCCAGCACGCCCGCGGGCAAGGCGACCAACAGAGCCAGCAGCCCAAAGATGAGCACGCCGGTCAGATAGAGACGCGCCACGTCGCGCGTCGTGCCGCCCAGCGATTTGATGATGCCGATCTGATCCGTCTGTTGGGTGATGATGGCCATCGTCGTGTTGATGACGATGATGACGCTGGTCAGCAGGGAGACGATGGCCAGGATTTTCAGCACGATGGTGATGCCGAGCACGGTATCGTACCCCCAATGTTTTTCCGGCTCCTGATAGATGATCATGCTGACGCCGATGCCCTGTTTGGCCAACTGCTCCTTGATGGCCGCCGCGCGGTCACGGGCATAGGCCTCGCTGTAGGGGGAGACCTGCACCAACAGTTGGACGTATTGGCCTTCGGGGAAGCCGAAGCGGGCCATTGTGGCCTGATTGAAGAAGAAGTAGGCGTTGCCGCCGAAGTCGGGCGGCGGGACGAACGGATGGCGGATCAGGCCGGTGACGGGGAAGGAGCGGTCGGTGCCTTCCATCTCGAAGATGAGTTTGTCGCCCATCTTGATGTCGTAATATTCGCTGGTGATGCGTTCGACGCCGACAGTGTTGTCGTCGGGCCACGCACCGGCCTTGAGGGACAGCCAGTCGTAAATCTGATTCGTATAGTCGGGGCGAGAGACGGCCGTGGCCGGTTGCCAGGGGGCGTCGGGGGCAGTCCTGTAGCGCACAGTGGCCATGTTCATCGGCTCGACACCGACGACGCCGGGAATATCGGTCAGCGATTCGGCCGTGTCGCGGTCGATAAATTGGCGGACGATGATATTGAGATGCGAGGGAGAAACGGCCTGATGTGCCTCATTCATGCCCGACAGCAGTTGGTCGGTCAGGCCGAAGATCGCGCCAATGGCGAGGACACCCACCGTGATGCTGAGAACGGCCAGGATGGTGCGCGCCTTGCGCTGCCACAGGTCGAACCAGACTTTATCCCACAAAACGCCCATAGGAAATTACGAATTACGAATTACGAATGAAGAGGCAGCCACTGTCCACTGATCTACTGACCTACTGACTCACTGATCAACTGATTACTGCCTGCCGACCGCCGGGCGCGGGGGTGCAGGGCGGCGGGGACGTCATTGGTGATATGCCCGTCGCGTATCTCCACGACCCGCGAACCACGCACGGCCAGATCGAGACTATGGGTCACCATAATCATCGTCTTGCCCCGGGCGATCAGCCCTTTGAACAATTGGAACACATCCTCGGCCGTCGTCGAGTCGAGATTGCCCGTCGGTTCGTCGGCCACGATCAGCGGCGGGTCATTGGCCAGGGCGCGGGCGATGGCGGCGCGCTGCTGCTGGCCGCCCGATACCTGGCTGGGCAGCTTGTGGGCCTGGTCGGCCAGCCCCACCATGTCGAGCAGCGTCATGGCTCGCTCTGGTCGCTCGCGCTTCGGCACTTTCTTCACCAGATCCATTGGCAGCATGACGTTCTTGATCAGGCTGAGGGCAGGCAGAAGTTGGAAGAACTGGAAGATAATGCCCAGATGCTCGCCGCGCCAGACGGACAGCTCGTTCTCGCTCATCATATGTACTGACTGGCCGGTGACGATCACTTCACCCTCGCTGGGGTGGTCGATGCCGGTGATCATGTTGAGCAGAGTCGACTTGCCGTTGCCCGACGGGCCGACCAGCGAAACGAATTCGCCGGGGTAGATGTCGAGCGACACGCCGCGCAGAACGGTGACTTCGCCATCGCCCACGGGGAAACGCTTGATCACGTCGCGCACCTGCACGATGGGGTTCGGCCGTCCGTTGTCGCTGGTCATGATCGATAAGTTTAGCAGTATTTGTGCCGAAAATCACAAGCGCGACCTGATTCTAATCCTGTCATCCCGGTTGAAGACAGGGCGAGAATTATGTTATGATACGCTCGGTTCTTTGAATGGTTCGCCGGTTGGCGAGGAGACGCCGAATGACACCGATGCCCACCGAATTGATGCTCGGCCTGCGGGATATCTTCGTGACTTATTTCGACCTGGAAGGGTTGACCGATCTCGCCCTGGCGCTGGGAATCGATTTCGAGAATCTCTCCGGCGCGAGCAAAGGCGCCAAAGCCCGTGAACTGGCCCTGTATCTCTGGCGACACAGCAAGCTACCCCGGCTGGCTGAAGTGGGGCCGGCGCAGCGCCCCGACATCGACTGGAGCCTGTTGGCTCCCTATGCGCCCAACCGGATTGAACCGACGACCGATCCTGCGCAGCCGGCCGCGGGCAAGCTCGACTTCACCGACATCCAGAGGCTGCTGCCCGTGCTGGCGGCCTACCCCCTCTTCCAGACACCCGACGGCCGCAACACGATCCTGGCTATCTCGGGGGTCGCGCCTTTCGTCAATCTGGACCTGAACGGCAGTGCCCAGAGCGTCGCCGCCAATCTGTTGGTGAAGCTCAACGAGTATGGCGCGATCGCGCCGGATGATACGGCTATCGGCCGCCTGTTGGCCTACCTGGTGGCCGATGCCACCTTGCCACCCGACCACAAGGGGATCATCGCCGCCATAGCCGCCAAGTACGATCTGCAAATCGAGTAATCGGACATTCCCATCGCTGGACACACAGGAACCACACCATGGCTGACCCATTTTTAAGCACCAATGACCGCATCAAGCTCGCTCAGACGCTGGAGCGCGTCTATGAGATGCAGCTCGGCCCGGCGGCTCGCTTCGGGCTGCTGGATAAGGCCGGGCTGCGGCGCTTCGCCCCCGGCACCGATCTGGCTGCGGCTCCCAGTGTGCTGGCGGGTGTGCTCATCAGCAAGCTGGAGCCATACGGCATGCTGCCCAATCAGCCCGGCTACCATGCCCTGGGTGCGCTGGTCAACTATGCGCTGATCCAGCCCGACACCCCCCAGGATGACGCGCGGTTCCTGGCGGGGATTCTGGTGAAGTATGAGCTAATCGCCGACCACGGCTATCTGGCCGAGCTTCGAACGAAGTACAGCCTTGATGTAGCGCCGGCACGCCAGGCAGACCCGGCACTATTGCCGCCAACAGAGCCTCCCGCGCTTGTCGATGAGCCTGAATTTGACCCGGTTGTGGGCGATCAGGAAGCGCTGGAGCAGATCGTCAATTCCGAAGACAACTTCCTCGACATCGATACGCTGGCCGGAGCCATCTATAGCGCCCAGGCCGTCGGCCGCATCGAACTGCCGAAAGGGCGCGCCCACGGCACCGGTTTCCTCGTCGGCCCCGATCTCATCCTGACCAATTACCATGTGTTCAAGTCGAAGGATATTCTGCCCTCGGCCGTCATCCGTTTTGATTATCAGGCCAATGCCGACGGGGTGGTGACGCCGGGGCGCGTGTTCGAGTTCGTGCCCGACTTCTACATCGGCAGCTCCGACAAGGAGCTGGACTTCGCCCTGGTGAAGGTGAAGGGGGAACCGTTGGCCGAGCGGAAGATGCAGCCGGATGATGTGGGGCTGGATTACCTGGAACTGCTGCGCCGCGGCCGCCATCGTGGCTATCTGCTTGTTTCGCCCAGCTTGATCGTCGAGCACGAGCGGGTCAACATCATCCAGCATCCCAACGGTAACCCGCAGAAGGCCGTGCTGACGCAGAACTACGTCCTCAGCACCATGAGCGCCGACCGGGTACACTATCTGGCCGACACGATGCCGGGATCATCCGGCTCCCCGGTGCTCAACAACCATTGGGAGGTGGTCGCCCTGCATCACAGCGGCGGCGCGCACCCCCCACAGAAAGCGACGATCGATCTGCAAAAGATCCTGAAGGGGCAGTATAAGTTCAACGAGGGCATCCCGATCAAGGCCATTCTGCCCCTGATCGAGCGCTATCTGCCGCGCAATTAGGCGGCGGGTTGAACTTTTTACGTTGTTCGGGGCGAATTCCGCGGCGTCGCCGCGGCGTTCCGGTGTCGATTGATGCGAATTGTGATTCAATATACCAGCCGCGAGCGACTTCATCGCCGACCGGCATCATTCATCTGAGGAGGCATCATTATGGGACGACGAATTATCACCGCCGATGCACTGGAAACCATGAAGGGCGCGGATGGCCTGGAGTCTCTGGAGGACGCGGCCATTGGCACCCAGCGGATCGACGGCTTTTGGGACAAGGTGATCAAGAATATCCCCGGCGACGTCGTGGCCGGATGGACGGCTATCCTGGGTCTGTTTGGTGTCTCGCCCGGAGCAGTGAGCGGCGACGCAAACACGACCAATATCCTGTGGGTCATGTGGGCGGCGCTGACGGTTGTGACTTTCTTCTGGACCTATCGCCAGACGAAGATGCCGTCGTTGCAACCGGCGTGGACGCAAATCTTCATCTCGACGTTCGCCTTCGTAGTCTGGGCGCTGGCGTTGGGCGTGCCGTTCAACACGTTGAGCTTCTATGATTCACGCGTGGCGGCGGCACTGCTGATCATCTTCACGCTGGGCGTGGGAGCGGTGCAGCCGAAGGAGTAGATTAGAAAGATTAGAAACCGAGTTTCTTCCGAGAAACTCGGTTTCTGGATACGCGTCACATTCCTGCCATCACGCGGCGCAGGTCTTCGAGGTCGGCATCAACGCGATGCGACTGCGTGCCGATCAATTCGACGCCTTTCATCGCCCCGACTACGTCTTTCAAACCACTGCCGGTGTTGAGAACGACGATGCGCTCGTCGGGCGAGACCATGTCGTTGGTGACTGCCTTCACCAACCCGGCATAGGCGGCCGCGCCTGCCGGCTCGGCGAACACACCGGAGCCGCGGGCCAACGTCGGGATGGCGGCCAATATCTCGTTGTCACTGACAGTGAGATACGCGCCGCCCGTTTCCCGCACAGCGGCCATCGCCTTCAGCCGATCGCGCGGCAATCCGGCGCTGATGCTGTCGGCCACCGTTTGCGCGTCAATTGGTGGCTTGGTCAACACGTCCTCGTTGTTCGCCCAGGCTTCGGCCAGATAGTTGCTGCCCGCGGCCTGAATGCCCATCAGTTTGGGCATCTTCTCGATCCAGCCCAGGGCCATGAGGTCTTTTAGGCCCTTGTGGAGGCCGCCAATGATGCAGCCGTCACCGACGCTGACGAAGATACGGTCGGGAGCCTGCCAGCCGAGTTGTTCGCAAATCTCCAGCGATGCCGTTTTCTTGCCTTCGGTCATGTAGGGGTTGAAGCCGGTCGTGCGGTTGTACCAGCCGTAAGCGTCGGCCGCTTTCAGGCATAGTTCAACCGCATCGTCATACGTGCCGCGCACCAGCATGACTGTCGCGCCATAGGCCAGCAATTGGGCGACCTTGGCCGCCGGCGCTTTCTCCGGCACGAAGATGACGTTGGCCTGGCCGACACTGGCGCAGATACCGCTGAGGGCGGCGGCGGCGTTGCCGGTGCTGGCGGTGGTGATGATCTTTGCCCTGCGCTCGCGCCCCTTAACGACGGCGATGGCGCTGGCGCGGTCCTTGAATGAGGCGGTCGGGTTGCGGCCGTCGTCTTTCACCCATAGATGACGCAGACCCAGATCGGCGGCCAATCGCGGGGTGGGGTAGATCGGCGTCCAGCCAATTTGCAGCGGCGGCACAGCGGCATCGGCCTCTATGGGCAGCAGCGGTTTGTAGCGCCACATGGAGCGCTCGCCGCTTTGCCGCAGGCTCTCGCGGCTGATGTCCCGCTTGATGGCATCATAGTCATAGACGACATCGACGACGCCGTCCGGCCCGTATTCGGGGTCAACGTAGTCAATCTCGTCCGTGCGGAAGGTTCGGCCGCTGATGAGGCTTCTGAGGTGGAGTATGTGATTCA
>DAOMSB010000008.1:0-61398 GCA_035446145.1 Promineifilum sp. (SeqCode)
CATCAATGGTTTTTAATTACACCCCAGGAGATTGACGTATGTATCAATGGTTGGTTTATATTCACGTTCTGGCGACGTTCGCCTTCCTGCTGACCCACGGCGTGAGTAGCGTCGTTGCCCTGCGGCTGCGCAACCAGCGCGATCCGGCTGTGGCGCGGGCATGGCTGGAACTCAATGCCAGTGGTAGCGTCATTGCCGTGCTCTATGGTTCGTTGCTCACCCTGCTGATTAGCGGGGTAATCAACGGCTTCATGGGGAAATGGTGGGGCAGCGGGTGGATCTGGCTCTCGCTGGTTTTGCTCATTGGCATCATAGTGTCCATGGGTCTCATCGGTTCTCGATATTACAGCCAGGTGAGGAAGGCGTTGGGTATGGCCTGGTTCGATGGCCGAAAAGAGCACCCGGCCGGCGAACCCGCTTCGGCCGAGGAGATCGAGGCGCTCCTGGCCGGAGGGCCGGCCATCACCCTGACCGTGATCGGCTTTGGCGGGATCGCCGTCATTCTTTGGCTCATGATGTTTAAGCCATTCTAGCGCGATGGAACGACGGCGCACTCCCGGGCTGAAAAGCCATGTTATAATGCTCTCGAATCATGCGCGAAACTGAACGAATCACGTCTCCCCTGTCCCTGGCAAGCGCGACGAAAGCGGACGATGCGACACCCCGCTTGATGCGGTTGGCGCGCGCGTTGGCGGCGGTCGTCATTGTCGTGATGGCGCTGAACTTTGTGATGGTCGTCTGGTATGTGGTTCGCACAGGTGACACGACGAGCTTTTTGTCGCACCAGATGATGACGCCTTTCCTGTCGATCATCTATACCGGCCTTGGCGTTGTCATCATTAAACACCGACCCCGGAACCCTATCGGCTGGATCTTTCTGATCGTGAGTTCGTCCTACGTCCTCAGCGCGTTAGCTGCCGGGGCGCTGCTTTATACGTCGATTCTCCCTGCTCCCCTCGGCCCGCTTCTGCTCGACCTGGCGACCTGGCTGGGCAATTGGGCATGGCTGCCGGCTCAACTTTTGCCGTTGACCTTTGTCTTTCTCCTTTTTCCCGATGGTCGTTTGCTTTCACCGCGCTGGCGAATAATTGGCTGGGCGGCCGGGCTGGGCCTGTTGTCATTAATGCTGGGTCTGGCTGCCCACCCCGGCCCCATAGCCGATTGGGCATCACAACCCAACCCCTTCGGTATTGCCGGTGCGGAACGTGCCCTCGATAGTCTGATGACGGTGGGCAGCTTTTTACTGGCAATCGGCGTTTTCGGTTCGATGGCCGCCATTGCAGTGCGCTTCCGACGTTCGAAGGGAATCGAGCGCGCCCGGATGAAATGGCTGGTCTATGCCGCCATCCTCATCCTGATTGCCGGCGCTTTTACTCTGCCGTACTGGCTCTCAGGGAATTTATCCAACGGTCTGGCCCTGGAATTGAGCATCGTCCTGACGAATTTAGTGACCCTGGGGATCGCCGTCGCGGTGACGATCGCCATCGTAGGCTACCGGTTGTACGACATTGATGTCATCATTAACCGGACGCTGGTGTACAGTGTGATGACCGGCGTCATTATCCTGATTTACAGCCTCGTCGTCGGCACGGCGAGCGTCTTCTTCGGTTCAAGCGGCAACTGGCTCTTGGCGCTGGTGGCCACCGGGTTGGTGGCCGTCCTCTTTCAACCTATCCGTGATCGCTTGCAGCGCGGCGTCAATCGCCTTCTCTATGGCCAACGCGACGAGCCGTTTGAAGTGCTCACGCGTCTGGGACAGAGCCTGGAGCAGTCGGCGGCGGACACGGCCCTCCCTGCACTGGTAGACACGGTTGCCCAGGCTCTTCGCCTGCCTTACGTCGATCTTCAGGAGCGCCAGGGCGACCGATTTGTCACTGTCGCCGCCACCGGCCGCCCGGTTGATGATCCGGTTTCGTTTCCGATGATCTACCAGGCGGAAGAGATCGGCCGGCTGCTGGTCGGTTCTCGCACTCCCGGTGAGACGCTTGGCGCGGCCGATGAACACTTGTTGCGCAACATCGCCCGGCAGGCAGGCGCGACGGTCTATGACACCCGGCTCACGGCCGATTTGCAACGTTCCCGACAGCAGATCGTGGCCAGTCGGGAAGAGGAGCGCCGACGCCTGCGCCGCGATCTTCACGATGGGCTTGGCCCATCCCTCGCGTCGCTGCTCCTGGAGGCACGGGTCTTGCGGCGCATGATCCGCGAAGATCCGGCCGCGGCCGAGGGGTTGGCCGACGAGATACAGGCTGACATCCGGGCAACGATCGATGACGTTCGACGCGTGGTCAATGAGCTGCGCCCGCCGGCGCTGGACGACCTGGGGCTTGTGCCGGCGCTGCAGGTCATGGCGGCCAAACTGGGCCGGAGCGATGGTCAGGGTGCGCCTGGCCTAAGCGTTCAGGTCGATGCGCCGGCCGATCTGCCGTCTCTGCCTGCGGCGGTCGAGGTCGCCGCTTATCGGATCGTTCAGGAAGGGTTGGCCAACGTCCTCCATCATGCTCAGGCCCGGCAGGCGGTCGTTCGCATTCGGGTGAACGGCGATCTGCGGGTTGAGGTATGGGACGACGGCGCGGGCTTCCAGACCCGACGCAGGGGCGGCGTCGGGTTGATCTCCATGCGGGAACGGGCGGCCGAGTTGGGCGGCCGGTGCGAAATCTCATCGACGCCGGGGGCCGGGACCTTAATCACGGCGACCTTGCCGATCAACGAGTTACAACCATGACGCCGCTGCGAATTCTCATCGCCGATGACCATCCGCTGTTTCGCAAAGGAATGCGCACATTGCTGGCTTCAATGCCTGAAACCGAGGTAGTGGGCGAAGCGACGACCGGCAAAGAGACCGTGGATCGGGCGCTGGCCCTTCAGCCCGATATCGTGCTGATGGACTTGCAGATGCCCGAAGGTGGCGGCCTGACGGCCATCCGGTCGCTCACGTCCGCGAACCCGGAGACGCGAATTCTGGTCGTTACCTTGTTCGAGGACGATGAGTCCGTATTCGCCGCTCTGAAAGCCGGGGCACGTGGCTACGTGCTGAAGGACGCCGACGAAGACGAGATGATTCGCGCTATTCAGGCTGTGGCTCGAGGAGAAGCTATCTTTAGCCCGGCTGTGGCTTCACGTCTGATGGACTACTTTACAGCGGCGCGGACATCTCCCCACGCGGAAGCTTTCCCCGACCTCACCGAGCGCGAGCGGGAGATATTGGCGATGATCGCCCGCGGCCGATCCAATTATGAGATCGCCGAGGAACTTTCCATCAGTCTGAAAACCGTTCGCAATCATGCCTCGAACATCTTCAGCAAACTACAGGTTGCCGACCGAACACAGGCGGCGATTCGGGCGCGAGAAGCCGGTTTGACCTGAGGACTCAATTCAATAGCCTTATCGTAGCGGACAACCAAACGATACGATATACATGGATATCAGCTTATTCGTAGAGGTTTTGTCTTGATCCCTTCTTGATATTTGACGCAAATTTTTATATACTTTTGAACGGTCGATAAGACCATCGTGCTGTGCCCTCAGGCCATTCCGATCATGTCGACCTGTCTGCACCTCAACCGACAACGCCGGTTATTTTGATGAACCGGCTCATTATGGCAACTGCAGAGCAGATATCGGATCCGCCCTGCGCAATTATGTGTTAGGGGTCTGGTCATGTATAACTGGATGATCTACATCCACGTCCTCGCGGCCTTCGTTTTCCTGATAGCCCACGGTGCAAGCAGCATAGTTTCCCTGCGATTGCGCAAGCAGCGCGACCCGGCTTTGGCGCGAGCCTGGCTTGAGCTTTATGCCGACCATGCCGTTTATGCGGCGCTCAATGGCTCGCTGCTGGTGCTCCTGCTTAGCGGCATTATCGGCGGATTTATCGGCCATTGGTGGGGCGAAGGCTGGATCTGGCTGTCGTTATTGCTGCTCATCGGGATCATCGTCGCCATGTTCGCCATTGGCAGCAAATATTACACGCGGATACGGAAGGCGCTGGGCTTGCCCTGGTTCGACCGCGGGAAGGTGCAACCCCCCGGCGAGCCCGCCTCGGCCGAAGAGATTGATACGCTCCTGGCCAACGCGCCGGCCATGTCGATGGCTGTTATCGGCTTTGGCGGGATCGCCCTTATTCTGTGGCTCATGATGTTCAAGCCGTTCTAATACGATGAGAATCTCCTGTCTTTGCACAAGGGGCACGGAGTAGGGTTTATCCTCTCCGTGCCCCTTGTGTTTTCCCATTAGCAAGGTGTCCACCAATTATGCAAGGTTCCCCCGTGGGGCTAAAATAGGCCTAATCACATGGGGGTACCACATGAATAATCACAAACCCTGGCATGAAATGACGCAAGACCTCGTCGCCGTGGCGATGGGGCGCAAGCATGCCGATACGGTTATTTGCAACGGCCGCTGGGTCAACGTCCACAGCGGCGAGATTCTGCCCGGCACCGATGTCGCTATCTATGGCGGCCGCATCGCCTATGTCGGGCCAAACGCGAGCCATTGCATCGGCCCGCAAACGCGCCTCATCGAGGCCAAACAGCGCTATCTCGTCCCCGGCCTCTGCGACGCCCACATGCACGTCGAGAGCGGCATGGTGACCGTGACCGAGTTCGCCCGCGCCGTCATTCCCCACGGCACGACCAGCATGTTCATTGATCCGCACGAGATCGCCAATGTCCTGGGCCTGCCGGGCGTGCGCCTGATGCACGATGAGGCGGCCACATTGCCCATCAACGTCTACGTCCAGATGCCCAGCTGCGTGCCCAGCGCGCCGGGGCTGGAGACGCCGGGCGCGTCCATTGGCCCCGATGAGGTGGCCGAGGCCATGACCTGGCCGGGCATCATTGGGTTGGGGGAGATGATGAACTTCCCCGGCGTCTACATGGGTGACGACAGGATGCACGCCGAGATGGCGGCGACGATGGGCGCGGGCAAGGTCATCGGCGGCCACTTCGCTGCGCCCGACCTCGGCCGCCCTTTCCATGGCTATGTGGCCGGCGGCCCGGCCGACGACCACGAGGGCACGCGGCTGGAAGACGCCGTCGCCCGCGTGCGGCAAGGCATGAAGGCCATGTTGCGCCTCGGCTCGGCCTGGTACGACGTGGCGGCACAGGTGAAGGCTATCACCGAGATGGGGCTGGACAGCCGCAACTTCATCCTCTGCACCGATGACTCCCACTCCGGTACATTGGTCGGTGAGGGGCACATGGATCGCGTCGTGCGGCATGCCATTGCTCAGGGCTTGCAGCCAATGACCGCTATCCAGATGGCGACGCTCAACACGGCGCTGCACTTCGGCGTCGAACGCGATATCGGCAGCATCACACCCGGCCGCCGCGCCGACATCGTGATCACCGGCGACCTGGCCGCGCTGCCCATTGAGATGGTCATCGCCGGTGGGCGGGTCGTGGCGGAACACGGCCGAATGGCGATCGATATTCCTCCATACGGCTACCCCGATTTTGCCGTGGACACGGTCAGGCTGGGCAAGGCTCTTGAATCGGCCGACTTTGACACTCCTGCTCCCGCGGGTGAGGGCCAGGAACCGGCCACAGTTCGGGTCAGGGTGATCGGCGTCATTGAGAATCAGGCGCCGACGAAGGCGCTGGAAGCCGAATTACCGGTGGTTGATGGCGTCATCCAGCCGGACATGGCCCAGGATATATGCCGCATTGCCCTGGTGGAGCGTCACCGAGCGACGGGCGAGGTGACCAACGGCTTTGTGAGTGGCTTCGGTTTTAATGTTCCCTGCGCGGTGGCCAGCACGGTGGCCCATGACAGCCATCACATGATCGTCGTCGGCACGGACACGGCCGACATGGCTCGCGCCGCCAATCGGCTGGGCGAGGTTGGCGGCGGGGTGGTGGTGTTCAGGGAAGGGCGGGAGATCGCGCTGATCGAGCTGCCCATCGCCGGGCTGATGTCGGCCGAGCGGGCCGAGGTCGTGGCCGCCAAGGCCGAGCGGATGGTGGAAGCCTTCGCCGAGTGCGGCTGCACGCTGCACAACGCCTATATGCAGCTGAGCCTGCTGGCGCTGGTGGTGATTCCGGAGTTGCGGATTTCGGACCTGGGGATTGTGGATGTGAGAGAGTTTGAGGTGGTGGGGTTGGTGGTCGGGGGATAGGTCTACCCAACCGATTATGCTATACTGTTCATTAATGACCGACAATTTGGGTAGCAGGTAGATAATTATGCAAGAAAACACTATCCAGATTCGTGTTCCACATTCGTTGCTTGAATATGGTCTGCGTGCAGAAGAAATTCAGGAGCAGGTAGCTGAATGGCTCACCTTGTCTCTTTTTGTCGACGGCCGCATCTCATCCGGCAAGGCGGCATCTCTCCTCGGCCTTAGTCGTATCCAATTTCTCCAACTGCTTCGACGGCGTGGGATCAGCTATATTGATTATGCTCCCGAGGAGGTGGCTGAGGAATCGGCGGCCGCCAACACGCTTACCCCCATTGGCCCGGAATGATCGTCGTTTCCAACACGACGCCCCTGATCGGGCTGGCTTCAATTGAACAGTTTGGCTTGTTGCAGGATTTGTTCGGCGAGATCATCATATCGCGAGCAGTCTACGATGAGTCCGTTATTGCCGGCCGTGATGAAGGCGGCGCCAGGCGTGAAGTTGCGGCCTCCGCATGGATCACAACTGTTGAGATCAAGGATCGCCTTGCCGTTGACGTTCTCCTTGATGAACTCGATTTGGGCGAGGCGGAAACCATCGTGCTTGCCCGCGAACTTGGGGCAGATTGGGTATTAATGGATGAGCGCAAGGGACGCCGCAAGCTGAGTCAATTAGGTATCCCCAAGATCGGTACGATTGGCATCCTCCTGTTAGCGAAAAATCGTGGGTTGATTTCCGTAGTTGCTCCCCAGATTGAGCGGTTACGGCAACACGGATTCACAATTAGCCAAGCAGTTGTGGATGCGATTTTGGAGGAGGCGAAAGAAAGCTAAAAACTGCACACAGGTATTGGAAGCACTGATGTATGCCTATTGGTACATGCTGCAATACTGCTTTTATGCAGTTAAGTTTGCTTGCGTTGGTGGTGGGATGACCGCGTTGTGGAGCTACCGTCGACTTATCCAGCCAACATAACCTGGCGTGTTGTCAAAACATCCATCGCCGACAGCGGGCGTATTTCTTCGGGCAATAGGGTCAATAGTGCTCTTGTCGTCCCATCAGGATTCACAAACTCGACCTCATAAGCCGGGGATGGAGCGTTATAGATCTCGACGATTGTGCCTAAATCACCGGCCAGTACCTCTTCGGAAGGTAAATCGACAGTTACGATCACGGTATCCAGCAATTCGAGTTGTTGGCTATTCATCCTGAACGCTCCTTCGCCGCCTCGATAGTCACGAGATGCGCTCGATCTTCGCCGGGGCGGAATATCCAAACTGTCGTTACCCAACGACTTTCTCCGGACGGGCCCTGTATTTGGGCAGTGATGATATACTTAATGCCGAAAGGTGAGGCGGACCCTTCTTCCGCTCTTTGAGTCAAATGTTGCTCGCGAATATCATTCTCGAGTTGCCACCATTTTTCGGCATTGTAGCCCATTTGAGCGAAGAATGCCGCTTTATATCGACCCGAATCGTGGCTAAGACTTAGGGCGTAGTCGCGAAGTTTGCGAGGATCGATGTAAGCGTTTTCAGCATTCCTTAGCAATTCACCCATCAACCCATTTTACCACAACGATCAATGTTTTAGGGTTTATCGATGGCTTGGGGGAGTATATGACAAAGTTTGCGACCCTGGAACAACTAATCTCCCTTCGCGGCAAGCGCGCCCTCATCACCGGGGCGGCCGGCGGCATCGGCAAGGCCATCGCTTGCCGCTTCGCTGAGGCGGGAGCCGACCTGGAACTTGTTGATCGCGACGAGGCGACATTGGCCGGCGCCGCCAATGAGTTGTCCGGTTATGGCGTGCGTATCCGCAGTCACGTCGTCGATCTGTCCAATAAGGAGCAAATTGACGCCCTGTGGAACTCGCTTGAGGGCAACGAGCCGGATATTCTGGTCAATAATGCCGGCATCTATCCTTTTCGTCAGTTTGTCGATTCCGACGAGGAGTTCGTCCGCCATTTGATGGAAGTCAACCTCTTCTCGGTGACGTGGATGTGTCGGGAGATGATCGCCCGGCGGCGCAAGCTCGGCGGCGTGATCATCAACCTGGGTTCGATCGAAGCGGTGTTGCCCTTTAAAGAGGATGCAGCCCACTACAGCGTGAGCAAGGCCGGTGTTATCGCACTGACCAGAGCCTTGGCCAAGGAACATGCCCGGCATGGCTTCCGGGTCAACGCTATCCTGCCGGGTGGTATCCTGACGCCGGGGACGAAAGCCGCCGCCAAAGAGATATTCCGCTTCAAGTTCGATCTCATCCGAACGGGCATTGAGTTCAGGCAGCGCCTGCCAATCGGCCGCGTCGGCCGACCGGATGAAGTGGCGCGGATGGCTCTGGTGCTGGCCAGCGATTTGGCGAGCTACGTCCAGGGCGCGGCTATCCCGGTTGACGGTGGTTTTTTGGCGGCCTGATTTCATGATCGCACAACGTCGTCTCCATACCCAACGCCTCATTGGGCCGAAGTTCCCGACCCCCGTTGATGTCGTCGCTTTCTTCGGCGCCGTCCAGGCCCAGGATTTCCTGCCGGCCATGTGGGCGCTGGGCATGCGAACCGAGGGCGCGACCGAGCCGATTGTCGAACAGGCCATCAACGACCGGCAGATCGTCCGTACCTGGCCCTTTCGCGGTACGATTCACTTTGTGACGCCCACCGATATCCGCTGGATGCTCGCACTATCGGCTCCGCGCGCATTGAAAGGTAACGCTCGCCTTCGTGAACTGGAACTGGATGAGGCCGTCTTTGCCCAGAGTCGGAAGGTGTTCTCTCGCGTACTGGCAGACGGCCGACCACAAACGCGTTCGGCACTCTACAGAACGCTGGACGAGGCGGGCGTCTCCATGGCCGGGCAGCGTGGATATCACATCCTGTATCGACATTCGCTGGAAGGGCTGATCTGCATCGGCCCACGCGAGGGCAAGCAGCAGACCTTCGTCCTGCTCGATGCTTGGTTGCCGCCAGGAAGAGAATTGTCACGCGAAGAGGCATTAGCCGAACTGGCGCGGCGCTATTTCACCAGCCACGGACCGGCCACCATCAAGGATTTCATGTGGTGGTGTGGGCTGGTTGCGGCCGAAGCGCGGGCCGGGCTGGAGATGGCCAAGTCACAACTGGCGCACGAGGCGATTGAGGGCGAAGTCTACTGGTTTGATCCGGCTGCGGTGATTGCGGATCGTGTTCCTTCTCCGATTGCCCATTTCCTGCCGTTTGTGGATGAATATATGGTGGCCTATAAAGACCGTGACGCGGTGTCGCCTCCGGAGTACAACGCACTGGTCGATTCCGGCAACATCATCTTCCACCAGCCGATCCTGATCGATGGCCGGGTCGTGGGCACATGGACGCGAAAGCTGAAGAAAAATTCGGTTGTCATCACAATGAACCTGTTGCGGTCACTGACGCCGGCCGAAAAGGATGCCCTTGGCGCGGCCGCCAAGCGTTTTGGCGCTTATTTGGGATTATCGGCCGCGCTGGAATAGGCGGTTCGTTATGTTTGCCGGCAACCACCACAACGACGGCCGCATTGCAGTCTGGTTACCCCAAAATGATTGCTGGCGAAATGGGATCCGCCAAAGGAGAGCAACTCATGAAAGATCCCGTTGAAGGAACTGATAGAAGGCGAATGCTTGAATGGATCGCCGTTTTGATCGGCGCGGCCAATTGTATCGTCGTGTCGATTGCCTTTTGGCAGGGGGATTTCCTCTTTCCTGCCCTCTATCTTATCCAGATAGCCTTGTTGGGATTTTTTGTCGCTGTATTCACTGCGGCGCGGCCGCGGCTGGGCACGCGCTGGAATGTATTGCCGTGGGTGGCTGCCGGGATTCTGCTGGCTTTCGTTATCCTCGGCGGGTTCAGCATTGGCTACTTCCTGATCCCGGCCTTCCTGGCTTTCATGATCGTGGGCCTGCTTGTCGATGCGCAAACCAATGGGTCAATAAGCAGGCACGCAGGCCTATTATTTGTGGCGGCTGTGGCTCAGGGAGCTTTGATGGTGCTATTGCTTTCTATAATCATCTAATTTTTGACTGCTGCCTCTAACACCTCTATTGCCCATTGATTGATGCTTTTGCCACTTACCTCGGCCGCGGCAGCCACGGTTGCATGGATCTCGGGCGGGACGCGAAGCATTATATTACCGGAATATGGTTTCTGCGGCGCGCGCCCTAACCTTGTGCAGGTTTCCACATAATCATCTACCGCTTCTTCGAAAGCAGCTCGCAGTTCGCTGACGGATTCGCCATGAAAACCAACGATTTATCGCCATTGACGATCGAGGCAACTCATCTCTATGATGAATACCGACTCAACGAGTTGCCGCGCGCGCTACAGCGCAACAGCCTCGACTACTACTATCTGAGCATCTATCCCTCGCTGTCGGAGATGCGGCCGCTCGCGCCGGACGACGTTCCGCCCTATCCGGCGACGATTGCCAACGCCTACATCCATATCCCGTTCTGCTCCGGTGTGTGCGATTTTTGCAGCTACTATCTGGTAGCCGTCAACCCCCGGCGGCGGGCGGCCATTGCGCGCTATCTGGAACAGGTGAAGGCCGAACTGGATTACCACGCCCGTCACACAACGCTGGATTTCTCCTACCTCTTTTTTGGCGGCGGCACGCCCAGCCTCATCCCGCCCGATACTCTGGAAAGCTTCCTGGCGTTCATGGCCGAGAGAGGCTATCTGAACCCGACGGCGATGGGGACGTTTGAACTGCACCCGGAGTTTTTCGATGACCAAGCGACCGCCGAGCGATTCCTGAGCATCCTCAAACGGCACGGGGTTGGGCGGGTCAGCGTCGGCTACCAGTTTTCGGACGAAGCGATCCTGCGCGAAACCAATCGCCGCCACACGACCGGGTTCATGGATCGGGCGATGGAACTGTTGCGGGAGAGCGGCTTCATCGTCAATATCGACTTGATGTATGGATTGTCGGGCCAATCATTCGACGGCTGGGAGAAGACGCTGGCGCACACGATCGGCTTCGCGCCGGACTCGATCTCGACCTACTTCCTGTTTGTTGATCGCGGGACAGGCCTGTATGAGCAGGTTCGGCGCGGCCAGGTAACATTGCCGTCCCATCGCCACGTGCAGACGCAGCACCTCATGGCCCAGATCGCGCTGGGTGCAGCCGGGTATTATGAACTGCCCAACGACTTCTGGGCGCGGGATGTGGGCGACCCGACGACTTTTCGGCCGGAGCGACTGCCGTCGGCATCCGTGACCTTGCCGGTAGGGTCGGGGGCCTATGGCTATTACAATCGCGTTCAAATGGCGAATGTATTTGATCTGGGCGAGTATGGCCGGCGTATGACGGCCGGATTATCTCCTTTGTGGCGTGGCTACCCATTGACCGACAGCGAATCGTTTCACCGCGATGTGATGTTCGCTCTGAAGAACGATCCCTATATCGATTGTAGTCTGTTCCGAACCGCTTATAATAGAAGCCCGCTGGACCAATTTGAAATGATTTTTGAAAAACTGGTGGAATACGGGATGGTGGATGTGAGCGGTGACCGGATTTACCTGACCTCGAAAGGGCGGCTATGCGTCGAGGAGTTGGCCGGTCTGTTCCGCCACCCGGCTATTGGGCCGGCGAGCGATAGTCTGAATGGCGACCGATTGTTGGCCAAGCATAACTTCGCCATGACCTATCCGCCGGTCGAGTGGTGACGAGAGGAGAATTATTCATGAGCGAGCGACGACCGCGCGTTTTAATCGGCAAGCCCGGCCTGGACGGGCACGACCGGGGGGCCAAAGTGACGGCCCGTGCCCTGCGGGATGCCGGAATGGAAGTGATCTACACCGGCCTGCGGCAAACGCCGGAGATGATCGTCGAGGCTGCATTGCAGGAAGACGTGGACGCAATCGGCCTCAGCATCCTTTCGGGGGCCCACATGCCGCTCATGGCGCGTGTCATGGAGCTGATGACCGAGAACGAGATGGCCGACGTGCCGGTGTTCGTGGGCGGTATTATCCCCGACGAAGATATCGATGCCTTGCGCGAGATGGGCATCACGGCCGTCTTTGGCCCCGGTGCGAGTTTGGATGACGTCATCGCCTCGTTCAGACAGGCGATTGCCGCTCGTCATGCCGGCGAATAAGCCGGTCAGCCTGTAACGGGCCCCCGTTTAACGACTTTAATTCATCATACGGTGCGCGGCCGTTCATCCGTCATTCTCCCATCGGTGACATTTCTGCTACAATTGGATGCCAATTGCAATTGGCATGAGTTGTGCCCGGCTGGCCGGCGCGACCGTTTTTAGTTGGAGAAATCAGTATGGAAAGACCGGGCCGGAATGATCCCTGCTATTGCGGGAGCGGCAAAAAATATAAACAATGTCATATGACGGCCGACCTGGCCGCGGATCGCGAACAGCGCGCCCGGAGCGACGCGGCCCGTGATTTGCGCCTGGCGCTGTCTGAGTTTGCCGCCGGAGAGCGCTTCGACGCCGAGGCAGGGAAGGCGGCCGCCTACTACTGGGATGGTCTCTATACGGCTGACACCTTGTCACTCATGAGCCCATCCGAAGAAGAGCGTTTCCTGGACTGGCTCATTTTCGATTATACGCTGCCCGAATCCGGCGACCGTCTCGTTGAGATATACGGCCGCGAAATGGGCGCGGATATTTCGGCTCATCAGCGGGAACTACTTGACCAATGGGCCGATGGATTGCCCATGAGCGGCTATGAACTTACTGGATATGATCGCCAGACGCTCCAGCTGAAAGAGATTTTTTCCGGATTGGACCTGGAAGTCGTCGAGCCGTCCGGGCATGGCAACGCGCCATTAGGCGCGATTATCCTGGGGCGTCCGGTTGAAGTGCAGGGACATTACGAGTTCTTCGCCATGCCGGCCTACATTCCGCCGAACGAAATTGCCGATCTGCATGAGAAGCTGGCCGCCGCGCGCGCGGCCGACGCGGCCGGTAGCGATGCCGAGTTCATGCGCCGGCACAACGTGCTTCTGATCCACCACGCCTTGGAACAAGCCAAAGCGGCCGGTCGCCCCCCGGTAACACGCCTTGACCCGCGCCATGCCGCTGACGGTGTCCGGCAGCGCGCGCGCCATGAGCGCGTGCGCATCAAAGCCCAAACCGGCGTGACCGATAACGCGCCCCAGCCGGTGCAAACACACCGCAAGGCGATCTGAGTTTATGTCTGAATTTACAAACGTAATTGTTCGCGGCCAAACCACGCCGCTTAATGGTTCGGTTACCGTGCCCGGCGACAAGTCCATCAGCCATCGGGCCGTTATGCTGGCGGCACTGGCCGAGGGGCCTAGCATTATCCGCAACTGGCTCCCGGCGGGGGATACGCTGGCCACGCTCGACGTCGTGCGGGCGCTGGGTGTGGCGATTGAAGTCGACAAGCGCAGCCCCCACTCCTGGGATTTGCGCGTGGAAGGCCGCGGACTGAATGGCCTGCGCAAGCCGGGCGCGCCGCTCAATTGTCGCCACGCCGGGACGGCTATTCGTCTGCTGGCCGGAATCCTGGCGGGGCAGTCGTTCCCGTCGATTCTGGACGGCAGCGAGCAACTGCGCAAACGGCCGATGGGCCGGGTGACGGAACCGCTGCGCCTTATGGGGGCGGACATCAAGTCGGAAGAAGGACACGCGCCGCTCGCTATTCGGCCTGCTTCGCTCCACGGCATTGAATACACCCTGCACGTCGCCAGCGCCCAGGTGAAAAGCTCGATCTTGCTGGCGGGGCTTTATGCCGCCGGCACGACGCGTATTTTTCAGCCCGGCCCGGCGCGGGATCACACTGAGCGACTGTTGATCGCCATGGGGACGGTTATTTCTGCGCAGGACGGTTGGGTGACGCTTGGCAATGCGCCGCCCGGCGGCCGTCGCCTGTTATCGCTCGACATGACGGTGCCGGGCGATTTCTCGTCGGCCGCGTTTCCTCTGGTGGCGGCCGCAATTGTGCCCGACTCGCGGATAACGGTTCGGCAGGTGGGCGTGAACGGCACGCGCATCGGGCTGCTCGATATCTTGCGCGCCATGGGGGCCGACGTCACCATCAGCAACCAGCAAGTGACCGGCGGCGAATTGATCGCCGACATTCATGTGGGCTACGCCGGTTTGCATGGCACGGAAGTGAGCGGCCCCACGGTTGTTCGCGCGATCGACGAGTTTCCAATTTGGGCCGTGGTGGCGACGCAGGCGACCGGATCAAGCACTGTCCACGATGCGGCCGAACTACGCGTGAAAGAGGTCGATCGTATCGCCGTTCTGGCCGGCGAATTGCGGCGACTCGGCGTGGATATTGCTGAGCTTAAGGATGGCTTTACGGTAACCGGGCCGCAGTGGCTGCAAAGCGCGGACGTGGACAGTCACGACGATCATCGCCTGGGCATGGCTTTGGCCGTGGCCGGGCTGGTGGCCGAGAGGACTACGCTGGTTGAGAACGCGTCCTGCATGGCCGATAGCTTTCCCGGCTTTGTCGAAACGATGCAAAAGTTGGGCGCGTCGATGGAATGGGTCGCTCCCACCTGATGCTGCGATGGCCTGCTGATGCTTTACCTCGTCGCTACTCCCATCGGTAACCTCGGCGATATCACCTTGCGTGCGCTTGAGGTGCTGCGCGCGGTCGACTATGTGGCCAGCGAGGACACCCGCAAGACCGGGCTGCTGCTCAAGCATTTTGAGATCAAGAAGCCGCAGATCGCCTTCCACGAGCATAATGAGGACAAGGCCGGCCAACGCATCACGGCGTTGCTTCAGCAGGGTCTGTCGGTGGCTGTCGTCTCCAACGCCGGAACACCCGGCGTGTCAGACCCCGGCTATACGCTGGTTCGGCGAGCCGTTGAGCTTGATCTGCCCGTGACGATGATCCCCGGCCCGTCGGCGCTGATCATGGCGGTCGTCCTGTCGGGGCTGCCATCCCATGCCTTCACGTTTCGGGGCTTCCCGCCGCGCAAAAGCGGCAAGCGGCGGAGCTTCCTGGCAGTCGATCGCGATTCGCCCCACACGCTGATCTTCTACGAATCGCCTTATCGACTGCGGGAATTCCTGATCGATGCGCTGGCGGTATATGGCGATCGCCCGGCGGCCGTAGCCAATGAGCTGACCAAGCTGTTCGAGTCTGTGCGCCGGGGCACTCTCTCCGAGCTGATTGCTCAGGCCGAAGAGTCGGAGCCGCGCGGGGAATATGTGGTGGTGATCAGCGGAGCCTCGGCCGATCACCCATAACTTACGAAAGGCCCCAGGCGTTATTCCACCTCATAGGCCACGCCGGCTTCGTCCAGTTTTCGCATTCGTTCCCACTCCGGCAGATCGCTTTTGCCGCCGGCTTCCTTGAGCACCATGATCTGGCGCATCTCAACCACCTGATCGCGCAGCACGGCCGCGCGCTCGAATTCCAGCTGTTGGGCCGCCTGCTTCATCTCCTTTTCCAGCTCGCTGATGATCTTGGCCAGTTCGATCTTGGGCAGGTCGGCGGCGGTCACATAGCCACCCTTCGATTCGGCGAGAGCCAACTCACCGCGCGCCATCTCTTGCTGCGCCGCCAACTCGTCGGTCAGGACGTGTACCGCCTTGACGATGCTCCGTGGTTCAATGCCATGTTCCTTGTTGTGAGCCATCTGGATTTCGCGGCGGCTGTTGGTTGTGGCGATGGCCGCGGCCATCGAATCGGTGATCTTGTCGGCGTACATGATCACCTTGCCCTCGACGTGGCGAGCGGCGCGGCCGATCGTCTGGGTCAGCGCCGTCTCGGAACGCAGGAAGCCCTCCTTATCGGCGTCGAGGATGGCGACGAGCGACACCTCCGGCAGGTCAAGCCCTTCACGCAGAAGGTTGATGCCCACGACCACGTCATAGACGCCCAGGCGCAGATCGCGCAGGATCTCCGTGCGTTCCAGGGTGGCCACCTCGGAGTGCAGATAATGGACTTTGATCCCCATCTCCAGCAGATAATCGCTCAGGTCTTCGGCCATGCGTTTGGTCAGCGTCGTCACCAGGACGCGCTGGCCGTTGGCGATGCGCCGGTTGACCTCGCCGATGAGGTCATCGACCTGGCCGCGCACCGGTCGCACCTCAACCTCAGGGTCGATAATGCCCGTCGGCCGGATAACCTGATGAGCTATTTGTTCGGAGTGGGCCATCTCAAAGGGGCCGGGCGTGGCGCTGGTGAAGATGACCTGATTGAGCAGGCCCTCGAACTCTCCGAAGTTGAGCGGCCGGTTGTCCATCGCGCTGGGCAGGCGGAAGCCATAATCGACGAGGATGCTCTTGCGGCTCTGGTCGCCGCCCCACATGCCGCGCACCTGAGGGATGGTCATATGGCTTTCATCGATGACCATCAGGTAATCGGCCGGGAAGTAATCGAGTAACGTCCAGGGGCGCGATCCGGCCGGCCGTTGATCCAGGTGACGGCTGTAGTTCTCGATGCCGGGGGTGAAGCCCACCTCGCGCAGCATCTCGAGATCGTACATGACTCGTTGCTCGATGCGCTGGGCTTCCAGATAGCGATCTTCCTTCTTGTAGAAGGCCACGCGATCGGTCAGCTCGGTCTCGATGTCATTGATGGCTCGCGCCAGCTTCTCCTCGTCGGTGATGAATTCTCGCGCCGGGTAAATGGCGATTTGGGTGTGTTCGAGCAGGACTTCGCCGGTCAGCGGATCGAACTCGGTGATGCGCTCGACGATATCGCCCCAGAACTCGACGGAGATAGCCGTTTCGGCGTAGGCCGGGTAGATGTGGAGCGTGTCGCCCCGCACGCGAAAGGTGCCGCGTCGCAGGTCGAGATCGTTGCGGTCGTAATGGATATCGACGAGGTGGCGCAGCACGGTGTTACGACGATACTGCCCGCCGCGCTCCAACTCCAGGATGACCTTCCCCCAGGCTTCGGGATTGCCGATGCCGTAGATGCACGAGACTGAGGCGACGATGATGACATCCTTGCGGCTCTTCAGAGTCGTCATGGCTTGCAGGCGCAGGCGGTCGATCTCCTCGTTGATTTGCGTTTCTTTCTCGATGTAGAGATCGTGGCGGGGGATGTAAGCCTCGGGCTGGTAGTAATCGTAATAGCTGACGAAGTAGGAGACGGCGTTTTGCGGGAAGAAGTCGCGGAACTCGCTATAGAGTTGGGCGGCCAATGTTTTGTTGTGCGCCAGGATAAGCGTCGGCCGCTGGGTCTTCTGGATGATATTGGCGATGGTGAAGGTCTTGCCGGTGCCGGTGGCGCCGAGCAGGGTCTGAAACTTGTCGCCCTGATAGATCCCTTCCACCAGGGTGTCTATCGCTGCCGGCTGGTCACCCGTCGCGGCGAAATCGGATACCAGTTTGAACTCAGACATGACTAGCCTCGTTGTCGGTGTGCCCGTGACATTAGAACGAAAGTTCTTATTTTATCACTTTGGGAGATGCGGATCAATAGCTCCTTAGGCATTAACCACAACCGATGAGCGATCGTTGCTTTGATTGGCGCGCAAGCTCATAAGCCCGTTATTTTTCGACCACTTCGATCTCGAACAGCGTGGGCCACAGCTTGCCGGTGACGAACAGACGGCCGCTGTCGTCGACAGCGATGCCGTTGAGCACGTCGGCCGGTTGGGTCAGTGTGCCGGTATCCAGCAAGCCGGTCAGATCGACATAGCTCAGCACGTCGCCCGTCTCCGGTGAGATGCGGGCGATGAGGTCGGTCAGCCAGATATTGGCCCAGATTTCGCCGTCGATATATTCCAGCTCATTGAGCCGATTTACCGGCCCCTGATCGTCGCGCACGGTGATATTGCCGATTTCCTGAAGCGTATTGGGGTCCCAGAAGCGAATAGTGGATGAGCCGTCGCTGACGATGAGACGTGTTCCGTCGTGGGTGATACCCCACCCCTCATGAGGGTAGCTGAAGGTTTGCAAGGGTTCGAATGTGTCGCGCTCATAAATGAAGCCGGTCAACTCCTGCCAGGTCAACTGATAGATCTTGCCGTTGAAGACAGTGATCCCCTCGCCGAAATACTGGGCATCCAGCGAGTGCGAGCGCAGCACCGCGCCAGTTTGCAGATCGACCTCACGCAGCGTGGACTCACCCCAGCGACCTGTGCCCTCAAAGAGGCGACCGTCGTCGAAATCAAGGCCCTGCGTGAAGGCGTTGGGGTCATGGGGAAAGGTATTGATGACCCGATACGTATAGACGGTTGGCGGAGCGGGGGTAGGGGTAGGCGCTTCCGTGGGTGTGGGGGCGGGGGTGGGCGTCCCTTGGGCGGCGACTATCGCCGCATAGGCGACCTCGGTTGCCGCCACATCAGTGGCGGCTGTGTCCGGCGCGCTCGCTTCCGTGGTGGCTGTTGTGTCGTCAGAATTGGCTGGTGTTTCAACAGTGACCGTTGTCTCAGTTGGGAGAGCGGCCGTCGCCGCCAGCGTGGCGATTGCCGACGATTGACTATCGCAGGCTGAAACCAGGAGCAAAAAAGAGATGACCAACAGGATATTATGAATGACGGAATGTCTCATGGGCTGTGTCCCCTGATTCGGCCGCGATGGATTGAATTAAGGGGTGGATTGTGCCGTTACACGGCGTGAGTTGCAAGCCATTATGGGAAGCGTTAAGCCTGGGGCGCTACGGCTATGTCGGTGAGATAGCAAATTTGACCGTCATCGGCCCATTCGATTTGCCACCTCCCTGGACCAAAGGTGCGTCGCGCGCCGCGCAGCAACATTTGAAGGCGACGAGAGAACGACGGCAGTGCCGGATCGGGCCTCGACCAGCCGGAGAGTCGGGGAAGGCCGGCCGGGAAATCAGGCGCCTCTCCCAGGGTGAGCGACACTTCATCGGCTGTGTCGTTCGTCAGGGCGACGCCCGCGTGATTGGCCGCAACCTGCTCAATGACTATGACGTCGGCCCGGACAATGGGCGCGCGCGATATGTCCGTCCAGACGGCACTCAGGGCCGCAGCAGTGGCGATGTTGTCTCCGAAATCAATCGGGTCGCGGTTGGATAGGGCGGCAGGGACGGCATCACATGCCGGAAGTACCAGCACCGGTCGCTTGAAGGGAGGCAGGCGCACGCTATAGAACAGGGTATTGTAAAACAGTTCGGGATCAGGGATCAGAAGGCGGTCGCCTTGATTCTCAACCAGGCCCTTGTCGATAAAAGTCCGCAATAGCTCATCGAGCAGGATAGCCCCCGGCGGGACGGGCAAGCCTGATCGAGCCGCCTGGTCCAGCAGCTGCCCGCGTTGGGCCACATGTCGTCGTCGCGCTCGCCCTGCGCCCAACCAGATAAAAAGAGGAGATGCCATAGATGCCCTATTCTATCCCGAAACTGTCTTTGGGCAGAATTCCAGGCGCTAACGTCCCAGGATTCGACCAATATCTACCAACCCGGAAATTGGACTGGAACATCGGCATATTTTGTGTTAAACTTCCATTAGATTTTTCAGCCTGCTCCAATAATCATTAACCCTCTGACTGCGATGACAGGCCCATTTCTGTGGGGGTCGCCGGGGGCAGGCCAACCATTCGGCGCAAATCGCGCCATCATGTGCGATGATTCGCATTTAGCAATTTTGCATGACCTGTAGCGATTGTTCGACCTCCTGTCTCGAGGCTTGCGCTGGCCCGACCTGTGCCGTTCGGCAAGAACGCTCGACCCATCGCCCCTCCCTGTCTGACGAAAATCCAATCATCGATGCCTGCCCGGGAATTTCGGTTTCCGGCTTCTCCCCTGCCATCCCTGAACCCGTTTCCCGGATGTGGCCACCCACCGGCTTTGCCGCGCGATGACCGCCCGACCGATTGTCATTATTATCTGACGAAAGGAGTTTACCGAGAATGTCCAAGAAGAAGGTAGTGTTGACGGAAGATCAGAGAAAGCGAAACGCGGAAATTCTCGCCCGCCTGGAAGAAGAACGCACTCGTCTGGTCGAGGAGACGCGCGCCCTGCAGCAGCAAGAGCGCCGTCGCCCGGGGAGGAAGCGCAAGAAGAAGGCGATGGATGAGTTGATGGTTGCCGCGGACTAGCGCTGAGCGACTGGTCCTGGCGGCACCGTTTCGTTAAACGCCGAACACCCGCTCCACCGCGTTGTGGAGCGGGTGTTTTATTTTCACCGGCAGCGCGCCTGGTAATTTGTTGCTACAACCCGTGGAAACTAACGGAGGGATTCCTGAAAGCGGCTCACGATGCGTTGCCAGGCATCGGCCGCCGCTTCGGGGTGATACACGGGACGCTGGTCGTTCATAAAGGCGTGCTGGGCGCCGGGGTAGATGATCGTCTCATGTTCCACGCCGGCGGAATCCATCAAGTCGGCCCGCCGCCGGGCTACCTCCGGGGAGACGCCCTGGTCCAACTCGCCATAGATCGACAGCACCGGTACCCGGATCTGTCGCGCCTCCTCGAGGGTCATCTCCGGCCCGCCACCGTAGCAAGGCACAGCTGCGCCGATACCTTCCAGCCTGGCCGCACCGTGCCAGGCCAATCCGCCGCCCATACAAAAGCCCACCACACCGATTTTCTTGGGAGATACCGCGTCGTGGTCGATGAGAAGATTGATCGCCGACTGGATGATCCGCAGCGCGTCGGGGTACTCCAGGGCCATTGCCAGCTTGCGAGCGTCGTCCGGTTCGTAAGCAGTCACGCCGTAGTACAGGTCAGGAGCCAGGGCGACGAATCCGTCGCGGGCGAGCCGGTCGGCCGTGTCGCGAATGTTATCGTTCAGCCCCCACCATTCCTGGATGACAACTACCCCGGGCCAGGGGCCATCGCCTTCCGGCAGTGCCAGATAGCCGCGGGTAGAGCGATCGTTGACCGTTAGATTGATATCGGGGTTGCGAGACATGTCGGTTTCCTTCCAATCAGGTTTGGTTATCAAGTAACGATCGTCATCGTAGCCATTGTTAGCCCGAAGCGCAAGCGTGATGATTAACCTATATTCGTCCTGGGCCTGACTATATGTATGACGCGATCGGCGACGGTCTATTGCGTCGTCGATTATTTGTTCAGAATTTGGCGCAGAGCAGCTTCCAGAGTCGAGTAATTGAAGGTGAAACCCAATCCCTCCAGTTTTTCCGCGCTGACCGGGCGCCCCTGCAGCACCAGGGCTGACACTTCTCCCAGCAAGAGCTTGAGCGCGAACTCCGGCACCGGCAAGAAGGTCGGCCGATTCATCACCTTGCCCAGGATGTGGGTGAACTCCCCATTGGTCACCGGATTGGGGGCAGCGAGGTTATAGATACCCTTCGCGGCCGGTGTTTCCGTCAGGAAGCGGATCGCCCGAACGGCGTCCTTGGTGTGGATCCATGAAAACCATTGTTTGCCGTTGCCGAGCCGGCCACCGGCGTAGAGCCTGAATTGAAGCAGCGAGGCTGGAAGAGGACCTGTCTTCAGGTTGAGCAGTGGCGCGGTACGGCCCACCACGCGCCGCACGTCCATGGCTTCGACAGGTTCCGTGGATGGTTCCCAAAAATCGGCGACTACCTCGGTCAGGAATCCTCGGCCGCGCTTGCTCTCCTCGGTCATCATCGTGTCGCCCGGCGGATAGTAGTCGATGCCCGACATTTGATAGACGACTTTGGGCTTGTCGGTCGCCCCTTCGATGGCGGCGACAATCGCTTCCCCGGCCCACAGCCTGCTGTTCTTGATGCGCTCTTTGCGTTCGGGTGACCAGGTTCCCGGAAGCGGGATCGCGCTGCTGCCGCCGATCGTTTCGCCGGCCAGGTTGATTACAGCGAACGCGCCATTGGCCAGGTGGCCCCAGCCGCCGGCCGTTCGGGCGTCCCACTTGACGCCGCGTGCCCCGTCGGGTAGCCAATGTCGGGACGGATCGCGGCTCAGGATGATGATTTCATGGCCGTCGGCGGCCAGACTCCTGGTGAGCGCAGTACCGATGACTCCCGAACCGCCGGTAATGATGTAGCGCATGAAGCAATTCTCCCGTTTAGCGCGCTATGAGCCGGTCTGATTGTCTTTGGCTCTCGGCGCACGTGATTCGGCTCCTCGCGGAAATCCTGCCTATACCTTACGATTTTGCCCCGGATTTGTCGAGGGCGATGGGCGAAGGCATATAGATTAATGGTAGTACGGGTGGGGCAGGGCGGCCGAATGGGTTCACCTCGCGAAGTACATGGCTTGAGGAACGTTATGTCATCATGAAATGTTACAAAAAGTGTTACAAAGATTACAGGCGTGAAGCATTCTAACGAGGGGTTCACGTAAGTGTAAACTGCTTTACAGTTTTCCTGTAAGGTACTACCCATTTTGCCTGCCTCTAGGTACATACACTCAAGGTGAGTCGTAGTGGATAGGGTTTTGAGGTAGTAATAATGAAGCAGTACGCATTAAGAATTACCACAATATTTTTCCTTTGCCTGGGGGTTGGCCTGGCGCTTTTGACATTGATTCAGGCTTGGCAGGTACAGGCGGACGGAGATGTGCCGGCGCTGACCTACCTGGGGGAAGGTGGAAGTTATAGCCTGGGCGAGGGGTACAATTTTATCGTTAAAACGCGCCATCCCTTTGGATTTATGGTGATGCCTGGACCAGAATATACCGCGCGTGATGGCGAGCGTGTGTGGTCGGTGTATGGCAGTACCGGAGCTCCGGCGCCGGATCATAATGTCACCAGGATTGTTGGCCCGGTGGAAAAAAATTGTGTGATCGACTTTGCCACCATCGACGACGACGAGGACGAACGCGTCAACTATTTCAAACTCGATGACAATGTGATCTATATCATGGGGCAGGGGATGACGTCGCGCGGCCGATTTATTATTCCCTATGACGGGGTGTTGAGTTATGAAGCCAACGACAGCATCGGCATGTTCATCGGCCTCTGCAACAAAAAGGTGACGCCGACGCCGACCATGACGCTGACGCCAACGGCCACGTTGGAGCCAACTTTCACGCCTACCCCGACATTGACGCCGACCATGGTGTTGACGCCGACAGCTACCGTTACCGGCACGCTCACGGCTACCCCGGTGTTCACGCCGACGGCGACTTCGACGCCAATTCCATTCACGCCAACGGCCGAACCCGAGATAATCACGGCAACGCCATCGCCCAGCCCGACCCCGACGCGCGAGCCACGCTTGCCGGCTTGCTTGCGCATCAACTTTGAGGTTAGCGGCCAGGCGGCACGGCGCGGGCTTTACGTGGTTCAGGAAGTGGGTGGGCGATTCCTGACTGCCTGGGAGGCGGACGATGGTTGGCGGGATAGCGGCTGGATTTATGATATAGATATCACGTTCGACGCCGTCTATGTGGATGTATTGTATTATCACGGCCCCGGCGCCGAACCGGTGAAGATGGTGATTTGGAATCCTGCGCCGGGCACAACCAACGGTTGGCTGGCGCGCGGCATGTGCCACGCGCTGGAGGTCGGCTGGCCTTAGAGCGTCATGAGGGAGCGCTCAATAATAAGGCGAAAGGCGGATGGAATAACCCATCCGCCTTTTTTCATGCATCCAGCGGTTGTCCAATGAGTACGGTGGGCTGTCCCATGATCTGCGTCAGGAAGAGGGTACGATTATGATGGCCGCGCAAGCGTAACGCTTGTCTCAGTTCGTCCACATCCAGTGGCGAGCCGCGCTTCTTGATCGTCACGTTACCCACATCTCTCTCTCGCAGATAGCTCCGCAGGCGCTTCAACTGAAAGGGGAAATAGTCGTCGATTGCATACCCTTTGGCGAAGGGAGTCGGCTGCGGGGTGTCGGTCGTCAGGTAGGCGATCTGGGGGTCAATCCGGGAAGCGCTGATCAGATGGGCGAGCTGACCGACAAGGTGGGCGCGGATGACTGCTCCGTCAGGCTCATAGAGATAGCGGCGCGGGGGCAGCACGGGCGATTCGTCGGGGTCGCGGTCGGTCAGCGTGTGACCGCCGGGTAACAGCGTGGCGCGACGGGCGATTCCGGTGCGTAACTCGCCAAACCACAACGCTGCCTCGCGCACTTCGCCGTCGAGCGAGACGAACTCGGCCTCGACATCGGCCGGCAGTTCGGCGTAGTCGATGCCGGGACTGACCTTGACCGCGCCATTCGACACTTGCGGCCGCCAGGCATTGATGAGACTCAGGGGTGGCCGATATTCCTCGACGGAATGCAGACGACGGCCTGGGGCGAGCTGCGGCCCGGTGGGGGTGCGCCGCGCCGGGTCAAAGAAGAACGCGCCCACCGCAAGCGCCGGCAGTTCGGTCAGGTCGGCCAGAACGGGATGAACGTATTCGCCCACGTCATAGACGGCGGCGTTTTCTCGCGCCAGCATGATGTGGTTCCATTCCTTGTCGACGGCGATGACCTGCGCGCCGGTGCCGGCCAGAGCCAGGGCGTCGCCGCCAATGCCGCAACCCAGATCGGCGACGGAAGCGATGCCGGCAGCGGCGTAGCGTCCGGCGCGGTGGATGGCCACCGGTTCGGCCGTGGCTTGCTCCAGGCCGTCGCGGGTGAAGAACATGCAATCTGCCCGACTGAACTTTCGGGCGGCGCGTTGCCGCAGCAAGGCCATCTCCATCACCGCGGCGGCTATGCCCGGTTCCAGGTGCCGGCGCAGCCGTGTGGCTGTGGCCAGCCGGGTGTCGGGCGACAATGATTCGGCCGTCAGTTCATCCAGGAGCGCTCGCCCGTGTGGGCCAAGCAGGTACGCTAATGCTTCGGAATCCATTACCGGCGATTACCCCCATTGGGGTTCCAGCCACAGGTCGCCCGGCTCTTCGTCTTCGTCCGGCGTATCATCCGAGGCTTCATGTCCGGCGGCCTGCCGGCCGCAGTAGGCCTGATAGGGGCAATGACGACATTCTAACCAGTCATCGGTGAGGGGCCAGTCGTTTTCGACCAATTGCCGATCAATCTCGGCCACGATTGCCTCCAGCTCGGTGCGATTACGACGATGGGCGGCCGCGTCGTAGGGAATGTGGCGCGGGCGGGTGGGATCTTCGACGTACCAGTAAGTTAGCGAGATTCGCTCGGGTTCAAACGCGGCCGGATTGTCGGGGACCAATGCTGCGCCGCCTTCGGCCGCCAGAAACAGGTAGACTCGCGTTTGCCAGGCGCGCCGCAACCGCTCGATGGGGCGGGGATCGCCCGTTTTCCAGTCGAACAGACTCGCCGCGGGCGGGTTGTCTCCGACCACCAGCAGGTCGAAGCGGCCGGTGAGGCGGTGCTTGCCGCCTTGCCCAATGGGCACGGTCAGGGATGTTTCGACGAACCGGCGACCTTCGGGCAGTGGCGGCGCGTGGCGCAGATAGATGTTCCACCATGCGTTCAGCACGGGGTCGTGGTCGGATTCATCGGCCACGGGCAGGCCAAGGAAGCGGCGCTCGATCCACCGGTGGAACCGACGGCCGCGCTCGTAAGCTTGCTCCTGTTCCGGGCCAAGCGGCGCTTCCGGCCAGGGGATGCGCGCCAGGAAGCGCAGAAAAAAGCGGCGCGGGCAGGCCTGGAAGGTGTAGAGGTGTTGCTGGGCGAGCGTCAGACTGTCAGTCATTGGGCACCTGTGTACGGTCATGATAAAGGATGATCGGCCGAGGCGCAATATTGCCTTATGATTGCCGGCATATTCCTGAGAATGGTTGACCCAAGTCAATGACCATAGCACAATCAGCCGTCATGAAGAGTTCCGGGCTTTATTTTGGGGCTTTGGTCGTTGGGCTTACGACGCTGCTCCTGTTGGTGGCTTGTGCTCCGGGGGAGGCCATTGTGGCAACGGCGACGCCCGAACCTATGGTGACACTGCCGGCTGCGACCGCCATGTCGACTGCCACGCCGATACCGACGACGGAGCCGACGGCCACGGTTGAACCGCCGCCGCAACCGACGGCCGCGCCAACGTCCACGCCGGTGCCCAGCCCGACGGCCGATCTGTCCGGGGTCGGGTTGCCCTGCCCTGCTGTGCCGCCGGCCAGGCCCGACTATGTTCGCTACGTTCTCTCGGCCGCGCCGTGGCCCACACCCGATCCGGAGGCCGAGCCGCCACCTCTCTCCTTGAGCGACCCGCTGCCGGCGGCCGGTCGCAACACCGGCTACTCCTATGGCTCCGACGGCAGCGGGCGATATCTGCTCCATAACGGTTTGGATATGACCGATGCGAACGCCGCTCCGGCGGGGGCGGTAGCCGACGGTACGGTCATCATTGCTCGTGATGACCTGGGCGAGATGTTCGGCTGGCGCTGCGACTGGTACGGGATGCTGGTTGTGATCCGGCTCGATATGTTGTGGAACGAGCGGCCGGTTTACGCGCTCTACGGCCATATCCAGGATGTGGAGGTGAGCGAGGGCCAGCGCGTGATGCGCGGCGATCCGGTGGCCCGTGAGGGAACAGCCGGGGTGGCCGTAGTGCGTCATTTGCATCTGGAGATTCGCGCCGGTGAGAATCGTTTCGGCGCGACGCAAAACCCGTTGTTGTGGATCGAACCCTGGAGCGGCAGCGGCATCATCGCCGGGCGACTGGTGGATCCCGACGGCCGCGCCTGGCAAGGGGTCACGGTGACGCTCATCGACCGGAGCGGTGAATCAGACTTCCTCAATACGTGGACTTATCTCGACGATCCTGATCATCTCATCCGGCCCGATCCTTCGCTGGCCGAGAACTTCGTCTTTGGGCCGGTCGCAGCCGGCACGTATGACGTCTATATCAAGCTTCAGGACGTGGCATATCGACAGACTGTGGAGGTCAAGGAAGGGCAAATCAACACGGTGGAGATCGTCACCGAGCCATACCGGACGCCGACCCCGGAGGCGACGCCATAAGGCGGCTGGGGTTGGCGATTTGATGGGTAACACACGGAGCAGGATCGCTATTAGTCGCAACCTTTTATCCGGCATGATAGGATTGATATATGCTGTTCGTCGATAACAAGGGCATCACCGACCCGCGCCTGAATCTGGCATTCGAGGAGTATCTGCTGCGTCATGTTCGGGAGACGGAACCACTGTTGCTGTTCTATATTAACGAACCGTCGGTCATCATCGGCCGCAATCAGAACACGATTGAGGAGATCGACCCCGATTATGTCAATACCCATGGCGTCCATGTTGTTCGGCGGCTCTCCGGCGGTGGGGCGGTCTATCATGATTTGGGCAACCTCAATTTTAGCTTTGTGACCCAGGGGAAGGGCGACCTGCATCAGTTCACCAAGTTCATCCAGCCGGTTGTGGCCTGTTTGCGTTCGCTGGGTGTGGCGGCCGAGATTCGCGGCCGGAGCGATATCTTTGTCGATGGGCGCAAGGTTTCGGGCAACGCGCAGTACGCCACGACTGCGCGGATGTTCAGCCACGGCACACTCCTGTTCGACACCGACCTGAGCGCGATGCTGCGGGCCATCAACCCGCGGCGAATCACGATCGAATCGAAGGCGGTTCAATCCGTGCGCAGCGCGGTAGGCAATCTCCGCGAGATGCTGCCCGGCAATATGACGATTGATGACCTGAGAGCGGCTATCTTGCGCGAGATTTTCGGCGCCGGCGCTGTGCCCGAGCTTAGGCTGCAAGATGAGGAGTGGCGGCGGATCGAGGAGATCAGCGCGTCGCGCTACGCAACGTGGGACTGGAATTACGGCCGCTCGCCGCAGTTCAACGTGCAGAAGAGTGGCCGTCTGCCGATTGGCAAGGTGGATGCGCGCATCGAGGTTAATGAGGGTATCATCCGGTCTATTCGACTATTCGGCGACTTCAGCGGCAAGCGCGACGTGGCGGAGCTGGAAGCCGGCCTCGTGGGCACGCCTTATGATCGCGAACGGCTGGCCGCCGCGCTGACCGAGACGGATCTGGACGCCTATTTCGGCCGGATGGATGTGGACGCGTTCATTAATTTGATCTATTAGGCGATGCGGGTTCCGGCCGATCGGCCGGAGAGGAGCGAGCGATGGTCGGTTGGCGGCAACTGGTCGGTCTGGCAGTGGCGGCGGTGCTTCTGGTGGGAGCGGGGGTTGGCCTGGCGCGTTTGCGCGGGGCGGCCCAACCCGCGCCAATCGAGATTATGCCGCCGGAAGCTACGCAAGCTTCATCTCCGGCGACCGCACCCATGACGGAAACCTCGCCCACCGATGGCCCGATCCACATTTATGTGAGCGGCGCGGTGCTGCGGCCGGCTGTTTACACCTTGCCGCCGGGCAGCCTGCTCGACGACGCCGTGCGCGCCGCGGGCGGGTTCGCCGCCGGCGCCGACACCGCGGCCGTCAATCTGGCCCAGCCGGCGGCCGACGGGATGCAAGTCCATGTCCCATTATTGGCAGAAGCGTTGCCTACGCCACCGCCGGTCAGCTTGCCCTCGGGAGCCGAGCCGACAGTCGCCGGCCGGATGGGCGGCATCAGCATCAGCGGGCTGGTCAATATCAATACCGCCACCCAGACCGATTTGGAGATGCTGCCGGGGATTGGCCCCGGCACAGCGATCAACATCATCGCCCACCGCGAGGCCAATGGCCCCTTCGCCACCATCGAGGACATCATGGATGTCCCCGGCATTGGTGACGGGAAGTTTGAGGCGATTCGGGATTTGATCACGGTTGGGCCATGATATTGCCATGATATTAGCGTACATGATTCCCGGCCGGGATCCGCTTAACTCGAACAGGTGCCTCTTTGAGCGCTGAGAATTACGTGCTGGTATCGGTGCTGGCGGCCGCGTTGCCGGTGCTGATCTATATCGGCCTGATCTATTGGGTGGATCATTACGAGAAGGAGCCGGTATGGCTGCTGTCGGCCGCTTTCGTGTGGGGAGCCATCCCCGCGGCTCTGCTGGCTCTGTTCTTCAACACGCTGTTCAGCCTGCCGTTCTACGCGCTGCTCTCGGAAAGCACGGCCGAACTGATCTCCGGGGGAGCCATTGCGCCAGTGGTCGAGGAGTTTGTCAAGGGGCTGGCGCTGTTCCTCATCCTTATCATTCAACGCAACGAGCTGGACAGCCCGCTGGACGGTATTATCTATGGCGCGATGGTCGGCATGGGCTTCGCCATGGTCGAGAATGTCCTCTACTACACGACGTACTTCAATGAGAGCGGGGCGTTGGGCTGGAACGAGCTGGTGTTCGTGCGGGGCGTCATCTTTGGCCTCAATCACGCGCTCTACTCGTCGCTCACCGGCTTGGGGATCGCCCTGGCGCGGATGAGCCGCAATTGGGCGGTGCGCATCGCCGCGCCGCTGTTAGGCCTGATGGCGGCGATGGCTCTGCACGCATTTCACAATGTCGCGATGTTCACCGGCTCCATCGCCGGTTTCCTGGCGGGTCTGACGTTTGGCTGGGGCGGGGTGATGTTGACCGTGGCCATCATCATCCTGTCGCTCTATCAGGAGCGGCGCTGGATGCGCCACTATCTGGCCGAAGAGGTGGGGTTGGGCACTCTGTCGGCCGAGGAGCTGGCTATCGTCAGCTCGGCGGCACAGCGGGGCCGCCGGCGCATGAGGCTCCTGTTCGATGAGGGGGTCGAGGCCTACCGGCTGGCGGGGCAACGCTATCAAATGCTGAGCGAGTTGGCTTATCGCAAGCGCCACCACGCCCATCTTCAGGATGCAGCCGGAGCGCAGGCGATCATCACCCTGCGCCAGTCCATTACGGAGCTGTAGGCGCCGGGCGTGGCAGCTCTATTCAGTCTTGTCGTCGCTTGCTTGCCGGAGCGCCTCGATCTGGCGGGCGTGAATTCGGTCGTGCTGGACGGCCAGAAACACCAGTTCCTGCAGCGAGGTTGGCCCGAAGAAGGAGTGTTGCCCTTGCCGCGCCCACACCTCGGGCGATAACGGCGACAGCAGGGCGATCGTCTCGTCGCGAGCGGCCAAAAACCCCGACAGCGCCGCACGCCCCACCTGGCCACGATAGTTTCGCGGGATCGCCCATTGGTCGGCGTCAATGCCCGGCAGAAAAGCGCCGTCTTCCAATAGCAGGGCGCGTATCCGCGATTGATGCACCTCGCGCTCGACGTCCCGCAGATGGCAGGCGATCTCGGTCAGGGACCAATCTGTTTCCGAAGGACGATATGCCCAGTCGCGATGAGCATCGGCGAGCACGAGCGCGGTGAAATCGCGAAATGATTTCAGTTCGTCGAGCAGATCGGGGGCAGGGGGTGGGTTTTGCATGGTGTGGCCGTTCGCGACAGTTTCAGGCGGATGCGCCCAGTTGGTTCAGCCAGCCGTTGGCGACACGCTCGGCCAGATTGTCGAGCGACCCACGGCCGCTGATGAGCGCGGGATCGGCGGCGGTCGCGTCGTCGGGCGCGATCCAGAAGGTGTGGAGGCCAACTGCGGCGGCGGGGATGATGTCATTCTTCCAATCGTCGCCGACCATCAGCGCGCGGGCGGGGTTTGTGCCGACCGCGGCCAGGATCTCGCGGTAGTAGGCCGGCTGCGGCTTGGCGGCGTGCATGTTCTCGTAGGAGGTCACCAGGGCGAAATCGTGGTCGTCGATGGGGATGCCGGCCCATTCCAGCCGTTGTTCGATGGCGGCACGTGGGAAAAGCGGGTTTGTGGCGATGACGACGGACAAGCCTTGCTGCTGCGCGGCGCGGACGATGGCCGCCGCCGCGGGGCGTTGTTGGGTCGCGGGCCTGAGGCGGCCGAACTCTTCCTCATAGAACGTGTGGAAGAAAGGCTCCAGCTCGTCGCGCTTGCCGTCGACCAGTTTCTCAAACGACTGCCAGAAGACCTGGTCGTTGGTGAGAGCGGGATTCGTGTCCTGGATCATGGCCCGGGTGGCTTGCATCAGGTTGGGCATAAAGGTGGATGAATCGAAGAGTTTGCTCGCGTAATTGCTGAGTAGGCCGAAGTAGCCTTGCATGAATGTATCGACCTCATTGCCCAGCAATGTGTCGTCGAGATCAAGAAGCAGTGATTGAATCATAGTATGTTTGACAGGTCGGGTGGCTCACCCGCTTATTTCAGATCGTCGAACAGTTCTCGCAGGCCGGGGCGTTCGGCGGCGCATTTTGGGCAACCCGCTTCAGGTTTTTCAACGTCGATCAGGTGAAGGCTGCAGAAGGCATAGACCGAGACGTGGCGGTTGATGCCCAGAAAGCCGGGCTTGACAGTGGCCTCAAGGATAAGATTGGGGTTGCTGTTGGCTTTCAGGATGTCGGGGACAGGACAGGTAGCGCAGTCTTTGGGTTGCCATTTAGGGGAGCGGGGATTGGCTTTGATGAGCCGGCACTCCTGCTCCGAACGACCCCGGAAGTAGTCCTGATAATAGAAGCGGCACTCTTTGCCGGCGGGTGTGATCATGGTTTTCTGCTTTCTGCGTCAAAACAAAAAGCGGCGCCCGTAGCGCCGCCTTGCCTGTAGTACGCCCTGAGGGATTCGAACCCCCGGCCTTCTGGTTCGTAGCCAGACGCTCTAATCCACTGAGCTAAGGGCGCATCACCATACCAATCCAAGATTAGCAGAAATGCCTGCTGCTGACAAGAGAAACAACGGCTTGCTCATGAGTTGATGAGCGGGGAGGATGGGATTCGAACCCATGACCGAGTTTAACCCCGGTAACCGCTTAGCAGGCGGCCCCAATCGACCTCTCTGGCACCTCCCCAACAAGTGGGTCAAGCCGTATCGCACTCGAATGTCAACCAGGCGGAGGGAGAGGGATTCGAACCCCCGGTGAGCTTGCGCCCACTGCGGTTTTCAAGACCGCTGCAATCGTCCACTCTGCCATCCCTCCGGGCAATCCTGCGAGGGAACATCGAGGAAGTATAGCATGGCGGGGGGGTGGTGTCAAAGGGGGGACGACCAGGGTTGTTATTCTTCAGCGAATCTGACACCCCATAAGGAAAAAGCGAAAATGTCACCCTAATGGACAAGGTGACATTGAACAACAAGGAACAGAAGCGATTGATAGTGCTCAACGAGGTACAAGCCGGGCGACTGACAGGAATCGAGGCCGCTACTATGCTGGGGCTGAGCCTGCGGCAAACACGACGGCTCCTGGCCATGTACCGGCAAGCGGGCGGCGGGGTTGGATCAAGAAGTGTGCTCACACCGGATCCCGCCACGAGCTGGCCGTCATCCAGCGCGGCGATGAGCGCGTCCGGCAGAAGGCAGTTGAAGCACGGGGACGGGAGCTGGAAACAGCCGTGGCCCAGTTGACACAAGATTCGCTCCAGCATGGGCGAGGTTGGCGACTGCTACGAAAATGCGCTTGCGGAACGCATGAACGGCATCCTGAAACTGGAGTATGGGTTGGATGACCGAATTCCCTGTAACTCCCCCGTACCCCCCTTCTGCTATGCTGATAGCCACTGACCCAAGAGACAGCAACAGGTGAAACACCCTTGGAAGATAACGCGCTCACGATCACTTCCTTCGTCGTTCGATTCATCCACTCCGGCCCACCGGAGAACGCCCCCCTGCGCGGCTCCGTCCTCAATGTGCAGACCAACGAAGAACACCACTTCCTTCACTGGCAAGAAGCCCTCGAATTCATCGGCCGCTTTGTCAAACTAAATAATGACGAATTACGAATGA
This sequence comes from Promineifilum sp. (SeqCode), assembly GCA_035446145.1. GTDB lineage: Bacteria > Chloroflexota > Anaerolineae > Promineifilales > Promineifilaceae > Promineifilum. The sequence goes on from DAOMSB010000008.1 coordinate 32,493, forward strand.
CGACTCCTGTCGTCCGACGAGATGACGAATGAAGACCACAGACGACAGACCACAGACCACGGGCTGTCGCCGCGACCCCTGTCGCGCGACCACAAGAGAGTGACGAATGACGAGTGCCCTCTTGCCGTGGTCTGTCGTCCGTCGTCTGTCGTCGCGCGACAGGAGTCGCGTTTTCAATTCCTAATTCCTAATTTTCCATGAACAGAATCGCCCAAATCCTCTCCACCGGCAGCTATGTCCCCGAACGCGTCGTCACCAACGACGAGATCGACCGCATCCTTGGCGAATCCACCGGCCCCTGGCTCGAAGCCAACGTCGGCATCCGTGAACGCCGCTGGATGTCGCCCGAACAAACCACATCCGATCTGGTGGTCGCCGCCGCCCAAAAAGCCCTCGACAAGGCCGGCATCACCGCCGGCCAACTCGACCTGGTGATCGTCTCCACCGACACCCCCGACTACCTCTCGCCGTCCACCTCGGTCGTCGTCCAGCACAAACTGGGCGCCACCAATGCCGGCGCGTGGGACGTCAACAGCGCCTGCGCCGGTTGGGTGACCGCGCTCAACCAGGCCGCCCACTACATCGCCGGCGACGCCACCCTCAACTACGTTCTGGTCGCCGGCGGCTACGGCATGAGCCGCTTCCTCAACCTGACCGACAAGAAGACCGCCAACCTGTTCGCCGACGGCGCGGGCGCGGCCGTTTTGGGCGTCGGCGACACGCCTGGCTTCCTGGCCGGCAACCTGCTGGCCCGCGGCGAATATTACGACGCGCTCGGCATCTACGGCGGCGGCGCGTCCCTGCCCAGCACTCCGGAGAACCTGGCCGCCTATGGCCCGCCCTGCGTGGCCTTCGTCAAGAAGTTCCCGCGCACCTTCAACACCGAATACTGGCCCAAACTGATGCAGGGCGCGCTCGACAAGGCCGGCCTGACCCTGGACGACATCGACCATTTCCTGTTCACCCAGCTCAACCTGCGCACCATCGAGGCCATGATGGAACTCATCGGCCAACCGCTGACCAAAGCCCACTGGGTCATGGACAAATGGGGCTACACCGGCTCCCCCTGCGTCATCATGGCCCTCGACGACGCCATCAACAACGGCCGCGGGCCAACGCCGGGCCAGAACGTTCTGTTCTGCGCCAGCGGCGGCGGTATCAGTATGGCCGCGTCCGTCTGGCGCTGGACTCATGAATAGACCTGACAGGTGGGCGGCACAATACCTGTCTAATCAAACCCTTTATTGCCCACCTGTAAGGTCTGGATGACTACGAGGAATCTCATGTACATCGGCGACTACCTCGCCCGCCGCGAACTCTATTCGCCCGACCGCCTCGCCATCATCGACACCGGCAAGTCGCCTGAGTGGCGGCTGACCTACCGGCAGATGAACGACCGCGCCAACCGCCTGGCCAACCTGCTGCGCGATGAGGTCGGCGTGGCCCAGGGCGACCGGGTGGCGATTCTGGCCCACGACGGCGTGGAGCATCTCGATGCCTTCTTCGCCTGCGGCAAGCTGGGGGCCGTCCACACCGCCCTCAATTGGCGGCTCCATCCCCGCGAGCTGGCCGACATCGTGGCCCGCACCACCCCACGCGCGCTTATCTTCTCCGACGACATGCGCTCCCAGGTCGCCGAACTGCAAGCCCTCTTGCGCGGCCGCCCCCATGCCATCGGCCACTACTTCCATACCGAGGGTGACGGCGTCGGTGGAAGCACTCATTACGAGACCACCCTGCGCTCCTCGCCGGCCACGCCCGTGACGACCGACGGCCTCGAAGCCGAAGACATTGCCGCCCTCATCTTCACCGGCGGCACCACCGGCCTGCCCAAAGCCGCCCAGGTCTCCCACCGCATGATCGCCTGGAACACGCTCAACACCGTCATCCACGACGTGACCCACGACGATGTCTACCTCAACGTCTTCCCCATGTTCCACACCGGCGGCCTGTTCGTCTACACCCTGCCGCAAATCATCTTCGGCGGCGTCACCATCCTCATGCGCCAGTTCGACCCCGCGCGGGTGCTGGAGCTGATCGAGCGCGAGCGCGCCACCATCTTCGCCGCCGTGCCCACCATGTACCAGCTCATCACCCAGGCCCCCAACTGGGCCACGGCCGACCTGTCGTCGCTGCGCTTCTGCACGTCCGGCGGCGCGCCGCTGCCCGTGCCGCTGGTGGAGCAATACACCCGCGAGAAGGGCATCCGCTTCAAGCAGGGCTTCGGCATGACCGAGTTCGGGCCGGGTATCTTCGCCCTGGCTCCCGAAGACGCCATCCGCAAGGCGGGCAGCATCGGTCGCCCCAACTTTTACGTCGATGCCCGCATCGTCGATGACGACAACCGCTTTCTGGGGCCAAATGAAGACGGCGAGCTGGTGCTGAAAGGGCCGAGCTACTGCTCCGGCTACTTCCACGACCCCGTGGCGAGCGCGGAGGCCGTCGACGAGCGCGGCTACTTCCACACCGGCGACATCGCCCGCTACGACGCCGAAGGCTATTTCTACATCGTCGACCGCAAGAAAGACATGTTCATCAGCGGCGGCGAGAACATCTACCCGGCCGAAATCGAGAAGGTGCTCTATGGGCATCCCGGCGTGCTCATGTGCGCCGTCATCGGCCTGCCCGACGCCAAATGGGGCGAAGTGGGTAAGGCCTGCGTGGTGCTGAAGCCCGGCGCGACGGCCGACGAAGCCGAATTACTGGCCTACATGGCCGATCGTCTGGCAAAATACAAGGTGCCCCGGACGGTGGCGATCATGGACGCATTGCCCATCTCGTCCGCCGGCAAAATCCTGAAACGAGAACTGAAGACAATTAGGAATTAGGAATTACGAATTAGCAAGGAGAACCATGTCACCCATTCCCATCCTTCCCGGCATCACCTCGCGGATGGTAGCTACCGCCCGCATTAACACCCACGTCCTGTTCAGCGGCCCCGACGACGGCCAACCGGTCGTTTTCGTCCACGGCAATGCCTCATCAGCCACCTTCTGGGAGGAGAGCATGCTCGCCCTGCCCGCCCAATACCGCGGCATCGCCCCCGACCTGCGCGGCTACGGCGACACTGAAGACCTGCTCGTCGACGCGACTCGTGGCGCAAAGGACTGGTCGGACGACTTGCGCGCGCTGTCCGACGCCCTGGGCGAGCGCCCCGCCCACCTCGTCGGCTGGTCACTGGGGGCCGCGCCGATTCTCCAGTTCGCCATCGACAACCCCGCGCTGGTGAAATCGCTCACCCTCGTCAACCCCATCAGCCCCTACGGCTTCGGCGGCACCAAGGGCGAGGACGGCGTCCCCTGCTACGACGACTGCGCCGGTTCCGGCGGCGGCAGCGTCAACCCGGAGTTCGTCCGCCGCATGCAGATCCACGATCGCTCCGGCGACGACCCCAACAGCCCGCGCAACGTCATCAACGCCTTCTACTACAAGCCACCCTTCCGCGCCGCCCGCGAGGAAGAGTTCCTCAGTTCGCTGCTGTCGGAGAAGACCGGCAACGACCGCTACCCCGGCGACCTGACCCCCTCGGTCAACTGGCCCAATGTCGCCCCTGGCGTCTACGGCCCCATCAACGCCACCAGCCCCAGGCACCTGAACCTGAGCGGCATCGTCGACATGCCCCACAAGCCGCCGATCCTTTGGATTCGCGGCGACAGCGACCAGATCGTGGGTGATATGTCCCTGTTCGACTTCGGCACGCTGGGCAAGCTTGGCGCGGTTCCCGGTTGGCCGGGCGACGACGTGTTCCCGCCCCAGCCCATGCTCCTGCAGACCCGCACCGTCTTGCGCCGCTACGTGGCCCAGGGCGGCGTCTACCACGAAGTCGTCATCACCGACGCCGGCCACAGCCCCCACGTCGAGCAGCCGCAGGCATTCATGGCCGCGCTGGTCGAGTTTTTGGAAAATTGGATGAAATGAAGTAGTCCGTACTTCGTAATTAAGGAGACCTCATGCGCTTAAAATTCAAAATCTGCATCATCACCGGTGGAGCAGCAGGCATCGGCCGCGCCACCGCCCAGCGCTTCATTGAGGAAGGCGCGTCCGTCATTATCTGTGACGTGAACGAGGAACAGGGCCACAAGACGGCCGAAGAACTCGGCCCGGCCGCCCGCTTCGTCAAGGTCAACGTCACCGACCGCGCCGCCGTCGGCGCATTCGTCGATGAAGTCGTCGAACAATACGGCCGCGTCGACGTCCTCGTCAACAACGCCGGTGTGCTGCGCGACGGCACCCTGGTCAAGATGAAAGACGGCGTCCTCGTCAAACAGATGTCCGAAGCCGATTTCGACCTCGTCATCTCCGTCAACCTCAAGGGCGTGTTCAACTGCACCCAGGCCGTCGCCCCCCACATGATCCGCCAGATGAGCGGCGTCATCCTCAACGCCTCGTCCATCGTCGGCCTCGACGGCAACTTCGGCCAGACCAACTACGTCGCCACCAAATCGGCCGTCATCGGCATGACCAAAGTCTGGTCGCGCGAATTGGGCCGGTATGGCATCCGCGTCAACGCCGTCGCCCCCGGCTTCACGTCCACCGAGATGGTAGCCGCCATGCCGGAGAACATCCTGGCGGGCATGAAGGCCCACGTCCCGCTCGGCCGCCTCGGCGAGCCGCGCGACATCGCCAACGCCTACCTGTTTCTCGCCTCGGACGAAGCGAGCTACATCTCCGGCGACGTCCTGCGCGTCGACGGCGGCATCGTCGTCGGCACCTGATCTTGCCGGAGCGCGGCCATGACATCTGAGAATCATTATCCGCAAGGCGCGGCCGATTTGCTGCGCGCGCGGGCCGAACTGACCCCTGATCGGGTGGCTCTGCTCGACGTCCACACCGGCGTCGAATACACCTACCGGCAGCTCAACGATCGCGCCAATCGGCTGGCCAACTGGCTGCGCGGCCTCGGCGTCGGGCCGGGCGACCGCGTCTCCATCCTGGCCCAGAACAGCGTCCACACCGTCGATCTGCTCTATGGCCTGGGCAAGATTGGCGCGATTCTGGCCCCGCTCAACTGGCGCCTGACCGCCCGCGAGCTGGCCTGGATCGCCGCCGATTGCGCGCCGAAGGTTCTCATCTGCGGCCCCGAACACACCAGCTTGCTCGCGGAATTGCGCCGCGAGGTGGCCTTCCCCGTCGTCGTCGGCATCGAAGGCGCGGCCATCGAAGGCGCGTTGGCCTATGAGGCCTGTGTCGCCGCCGCCCCCGTCGCCGAACCACCCCCGCCCCCGCCGGCCGGCGAAGACATCTGCTGCATCCTCTACACGTCGGGCACCACCGGCCGGCCAAAAGGAGCGATGATCTCCCACCGGCAAGTGCTGTGGAATTGCATCAACACCGTCATCAGTTGGGAGCTGACCGCCGACGACATCTCGCCGGTGATGACGCCCATGTTCCACGCCGGGGGGCTGTTCATTTTTCTGACGCCGCTCTTTTACGTGGGCGGGAAGATATTGCTGGCCCGCTCGTTCGATAGCGAGGCCTCGCTGGCGCTCATCCAGCGGGAGCGGGCCACCGTCGTGCTGGGCGTGCCCACGCTGTTCCAGATGTGGCTAGGCAGCCCGTCGTTTACCGCGGCCGACTTCAGCGCCGTGCGCTACTTCGTCAGCGGCGGCGCGCCCTGCCCAATGTCGCTCATCGCCGCCTGGCGCGCGGCCAAGGGCGGCTATCTGCGCCAGGGCTATGGTCTGACCGAGGTCGGCGTCAACTGCTTCACCATGACCAACGAGGAGTCGGTGGCCAAGGTGGGGTCGGTCGGCAAGCCGGTTTTCCACAGCCGGATGCGCATCGTGGACGAGGACGGCCGCGACGTGGCGCGCGGCGAGACGGGCGAACTGATCATCTATGGCCCTCATGTCTGCTCCGGTTATTGGCGCAACCCCGAAGCCACGGCCAGGGCGCTGCGCGACGGCTGGTTCCACACCGGCGACATGGCCCGCCAGGACGCCGACGGCTTCTACTATATGGCCGGGCGCTACAAGGACATGATCATCAGCGGCGGCGAGAACGTCTACGCCGCCGAAGTGGAGACCGTCTTCCTGGAGCATCCGGCCGTGCGCGAGGCGGCGCTCATCGGCCACCCCGACGAGAAGTGGGGCGAGGTGGGCGTGATGATCGTCGTGGCCCGGCCCGAGACCGCGACCACGGCCGGCGAGCTGCTCGCCTTCTGCCGCGACCGCCTGGCCCGCTACAAGGTGCCCAAGCAAGTCATCTTCGCCGAGTCGCTCCCTTACTCCCCCTACGGCAAGGTCATCAAAGCCGAACTGCGCGAGAAATACGCGAGAAGTGACGAGTGACGAATGAAGAGCGTGCCGTGGAATTATATGTACGGGCGGGACAACCGGCGCATGGCTTCATCCAATCACCAATACGTCGCTCGCCGGTTGTCTCGCCCCTCTTCGCTCGTAGTTAAGCGCTTCAGCGCTGTTCCCCGCCTACAACAACAAAAGGGCGAGACAGGGCGGCAGCCACACCATTCGCAAGACCAAACCATTCGGCCGCCCTGTCCCGCCCCTACCTATCACGCGGCAATAATGGTCGTCTGTGGCCTGTCGTCGGCCCTCTTCACTCGTAATTCGTAACTCGTCACTCGTCACTAAAAAAGGATCAACCCCATGCCCTACGCCCAAACCAACAACATCAACCTGTATTACGAACTCCACGGCCGCGGTGAGCCACTGGTGCTCATCCCCGGTCTCGGCTACGACGGCTGGATGTGGCACCGGATGATCCCCGGCCTGGCCGAGCGCTATCAGGTCATCCGCATCGACAACCGCGGCGTGGGCCAAAGCGACAAGCCACCCGGCCCCTACACCGCCGCCATGCTGGCCGCCGACGTCGCGGGTCTGCTCGATGCCCTCGACCTGCCCAAAGCCCACATCATGGGCCACTCGATGGGCGGCTTCATCGCCCAGGCATTCGCCCTCGACTACCCCGACCGGGTGGACAAGCTCATCCTCTCGGCCACCAACTTCGGCGGGCCACGCCACGTGCCCATCTCAGCCGAGGCGATGGCCGTGCTGATGAACATGTCCGGCGATCCCATCGAGCGGCTGCGGCGCGGCATCGCCGTCAGCTGCGCGCCCGGCTTTGTCGAGGCCAATCCTGAATTCGTCGAGCAGTGGGTCAACTACCGCGTCGCCCATCCCATCGACCCCGCCGGCTATCAGGCCCAGCTGGCCATCGGCCTGGGTCTCATCGCCGAAGCGGCTGCCTTCGAACATCGTCTGACCGCCGTCACCGCCCCGACGCTCATCCTGTTCGGCGCCGAAGACAAAGTCGTGCCGCCCGCCAACGCCCCCCTGCTGGCCGGCCGCATCCCCGGCGCGCAAGTGGAAATCCTTCCCCACGCCGGCCACTTCTTCCCCTTTGAGACGCCCGCCGCCGCCAACGCCGCCGTCATCAGCTTCCTGGGGTAGAATAGAGCGCGGGCAACGGTTCCTTTAGGCAGCAAAAGAGAAAATGGACAACCAACTGAAAGCACTCCGCGAACAGATAGACGACTTCATGCAGTTCCATCCCCAATCGCCGCTCGCCGACGACCAGCGCGACGGCTTCAAAGGACTGGACTACTACGGCGAGAACCCCGCGCTGGTCATCGTCGCCACCGTCGAGCACCTGCCCGACGACGAGCCGATCATCGAGATGGAGACCAGCACCGGCGACGCGCGGCCGTTTCGTCGCTGGGGGACGTTTGCCTTCGAGGTCGACGCGCAGCCCGCTCGCCTGACCCTCTACAGCGACCCGACGGGCGAAGAACTCTTCCTGCCCTTCCGCGACGCCACATCGGGCAACGAGACCTACGGCGCGGGTCGTTATCTGGACAACCACCGACCGGGGCTGCGCCGTCTGGGCGAGGACGAGATCGAGGTCGATTTCAACTACGCCTACAACCCGTATTGTGCCTATTCCTCCTACTTCTCCTGCCCCCTGCCGCCGCGCGAGAACTGGCTGGCTGTGCCCATCCGCGCCGGAGAGAAAGATTTCAGGAGTTAATGATCGAAACCGGGCTTTTTCCTGAAAACCCGGTTTCCAAGGATTTTGGGGGGAGAAATCCGGTTCTCAGGCTATAATCCCCCCGAATTGGGTTCACCGGAACCATCAATACCGTTCAATAGGGGAGAGCTATCATGATCCGCAAGGTTCACATTGCGCTTGTATTGCTTTGCGTCGCCGGACTAACCGCCCTGGGCGGCCGTGTTGCGTTGGGGGCCAGGGACGGCGCGTCCCGGATTCTGTTGCCGGTCGTGCTGTCGGCCGTCGGCTACGACATCGCCATCGAGGCGGACGGCTTCCGGCCCCATGTTCTGGCCGTCGCCGGCGGCGAGATCGTGGAGTGGGCCAATCTGTCCGGCAGCGCCCAAACCCTGACCGCCGCCAATGATGCCTTCGTCTCGCCGGCCATCGCGCCCGGCGGCCGCTACCAATGGGCGCCCACCGGCAGCGGCGTGTACCCCTATACCGCCGGCGGTGCGGCCGGACTGGAAGGTGCTATTGTCGTGTCGCCGAACGGCGCGGCCGACTTCTTCGACGGCCGCACCGTGGGCGAAGCCTATCGCGATTCCTGCGGCGCCTGCCATGGAGCGGATCGCCAGGGGGCCATCGGCCCGGCTCTGGTGCCGGAGAGCCTGACCGCGAGCGACAGCTTCTACATCGACACCATTCGCAACGGCCGCCCGGGCACGCCCATGCCCAACTGGAAATACACCTTCACCGACGCCGAAATCTGGCTGATGCTGGGCTTCCTGCGCAGCCCCGTCGACGAGAGCGAGGCGACCTGGGAGATGGACGACATCATCGCCAGCCGCGAACAATTGGTCGAGGAGTCCACCCTGCCACCCGTGCCTACCCACACCGGCAACATGGACAATCTGATGCTGGTCACCGAACGCGAGGCGCAGCGAATCGCCGTGTTCGACGGCGACACCCATACGCTGCTCGGTCGCGTGGACTCCGGCTATCGGGCGCATGGCTACGCCTTCGACCCGGCCAACGAGCGCTGGGCCTTCAACATCGGCCGCGACGGCTGGCTCCACAAGATCGACCTCTACTCACTGCAGCCGGTCAGCCGGATTCGGGTCGGCCTCGATTCGCGCGGCCTGGCCATATCCGACGACGGCAAATACGTGATCGCCGGCAACTTCGCCCCGGCGACGGCCGTCATCCTGGACGCCGCCACATTGCAACCGCTCAAGTTGCTGCATACCGAGGGCTATGGGCTGGACGGCGAGTGGGTGAAATCGCGGGTGGCCATCACCAGCGATGTGGCCCCCGAGCTGGTCGGGCCATACTTCATCATCGCCCTGAAAGAAGCCGGGCAGATGTGGCGCATCGACTACAGCCAACCCGACTTCCCCGTCACAAAGCTGGCCGACGTCGGGCGCATTCTCCACGACGGCTTCCTCAGTCCCGATAACAAACGGTTCTACATCGCCTCTCAGGGAGACAATCAGATGGTGGTGATCGACGTCGAGAACTGGAAGGTCGTCGCGCGCATCAACACCGGCGACACGCCGCATCCCGGCTCCGGGGCGACGTGGGAAGCCAACGGCGCCGAGTATGGGGCGACGACTCACGCAGGCGAGGGCTTGGTCACGGTCTGGGATCTGGCCGATAACGAGATCGTCGCCAAAATACCCACCAGCGGGCCGGGCCTGTTCATCCGCACCCACGATCAGACCCCCTATGTATGGGCCGACACGATGTTCGCGGCCGTGCCCAACCGCATCTACGTCATTGACAAGGCGAGCCACGCGGTGGTTCATGTCATCGAGGAAGGCACACAACCGCTGCACCCGGAAATGACAAACGACGGCCGCTACGTCTACATCGCCGACTGGCAAGATGAAGTCATCCGGGTCTACGACGCCGAAACCTTCGCGCGGGTGGCCGTGCTGGATGGCCTCGACACGCCGACCGGCATCTTCAACACATCGCGGCGTGACGAACGGCTAGGGCACTAATCGGCATTACGTCGTCGTCATCAATAACAAGCAGGGCGCACATGCGAAGTTTGCCTTCGTGTGTGCGCCCTGAATCGTCTGTCACCACGCCAGGAGGACAGGCGCGCAGCCCGGCCCCCGTGTGTTTGTTCGCCCGCTATGGCGTCTAGCGAATCACTTCCCTGGCCACCGTCACCTGCGAGGGCCTGGGCAACGACACGCCCAGCACCTTGCGCAGCAGGACGATACTGCCGGCCAGCAGCACCGCCGAACCGGCCAAAGCCAACTGGGTATGCCACACGTCGGCGTAGTTGACGCCATTGATGGTGTGCATCGCGCCGCCCCACACCTGCACAGTCAGGATGATGAAGCCGGCCACGATCATGGCCACGCCCGCTCCCATGCCGGTGGTGTGATCGTCCTTGCCCGTCAGATTAACCTTCTGCCAGATGCCCGGGATTCGGAACAGCAGGAAGACAACCAGCGTGAACGCCGTTATATAGACGATGAAATCAACCGGCATGGAGCTGCCGCGCAGCGCTCGGGACGTGAGCATGTGGATAATCCCCACAACCATCCCCGACACCAGCACGATCATGGCCATGCGGTAGGCGTTGGCGCGGCTTTTGATGAGCAGCCGCGTGGCGTGAAGACCGGCGATGGCCAGCACGATACCGGCCAGGACATACAGCATGTAGAGCCATTGATAATCAGCCAACGCGGCCATGCTGTCCCCATATTTGGCGGCGTCGAGGGCAACGCAAGTCGTGCCGATGCCGCCCAGCAGCGTCATCACCGCTGTCAACGCCATCAAAATTATTCCAACAACTCGCAAAATCTTGCCGAACATTAGAGGTTCCTCCATTCAGGAAAATGTGAAACCGGCCACAAACGCGGCCGTCATGAGAAATAAAAGGCCCGGAAGGATGGTCAGGATAGCGCTCTGCGACAGGACAGGCTTGCCCATTTTCAGAAATGAGAGCATCAGCCCGCCCACGCCGATGAGCGCCCCGCCGATTCCAACCAGGATGAAGCCGCCCGGCGTCGTGCCGGTCAGGCTCAGGTAGATTGGCAGTCCGAAGATGATCAACCCGGCCACGCCGTGAACGACAGCCAGCGTGATCGTCGCCACCCGGCCCATCCGAGCCACACGCGTTATCGTCACCGCGATAAACCCGACAATGACAAACACGAGATAGGCAACTCGCCAGGCCGGCAGGTAATCCCACACAAGACCCAGGGACAACGCCAGAGGCGCCGCCGTACTCACGATAGCTACAAACGGACTGTCGAGGCCTTCAAATCCGAGAATGATCAGCATGATCCCGGCCAGCAGCAGGATGCCGAACCCGACCGTATAGGCCCAAAGGGACACCGCCGGCACGCCTTCCACGCCGATGGCGATCTGGTAGGCGGCCAGCAGCCCTGTGAGCAGGAGAAAAACACGATCGATCGCGGACATCTTCTTCACGGGATTACCCATTGATCCACTCATTGAACGAACATCATGAGCAGCATCGTCCCCAGCATGTAGAGCGATGCATACTTGAACAGGCCGAAATTGATCCGCTCCGACGGCCGCATCAGGCTTCTGATCGCCAGCGTCAGCAAGCCGATCGAGAGCACGACCATCACCCGCAGGTAGCCGACCTCCAGGCCAATTCCGTAGGCGGCGATGCCCATCATCACCGCCGCCAGGATACTGGAGACGGCGATGATGGCCCGGTTGATGGCGAAGCCATAGACGGCCGGGACCGTGGGCACGCCGGCCCGCCGGTAATCCTCGTGATGACGCGCGGCAAAGGTCAGGATATGGGTCGGAATCCAGAACAGGACGGCCAGCGCCAGCGCGACGCCGACCCATTCGACCTGCCCCATGCCCAGTGCCCGCCCGGCCAGAATTGGCATGCCCCCGGCCAGCCCGCCCCAGACGATGCTCCACGGCGTGCGCCGCTTCAGCCAGATGGTATAGACGACGACATCGAAGAACAGCCCGGCGAAGACGATCACGCCATAGAGCGGATCCAGGGTCACGGCCCAGACCACGCCGGCCAGGGACAGCAGCAGGCCCAGGCGCAACGCTTCGACGGGGCTGACCTGCCCGGACGGGATCGGCCGCCCGGCGGTGCGCTCCATTCGGGCGTCTATATCCCGGTCATACCACATGTTGAGGATAGTGCTGCCGCTGATGGCCAGAAGCAGGCTGCCCGCTACCGCCAGCACGGTGAACACGTTGAAGATGGGGCAGCGGGCGCTCATGTAGCCCGCCAGACCGGTCAGCAGCAACAAACCTGTCTGCAAGCTCTTGAAGAGCGGGGTATATCGGGAAATCGTGGCTCGCAAATTCGTGGCCATGGGTTCTCTCAATGCCTTATGGATTGCTGTCTCGGGCGCAGCGGAAACCGACCGCCGGGCCGAAGTACTGCGGGCCGGCGCTGTTGGATTTCCACGTTCTCAAATCGACCTCATACGAGTAGAAGCTGCCGCCGCGCAGATAACGATAATGCTGATACGGGTAATCGTCGCCTGTCCATTGGGCGACGTTACCCGCCATGTCATAGAGGCCGTAGGGGCTGGCCGAATCGAGCGTCTGGTAGCCGTCGTAGGTGCGGCCATTATAGAACCCGACCGGCGTAGTGTTGCCCAGCTTGCCGAACATCTTCACGAACAGGTCGAACGAAGAATAGAAGTTGGCGTTGTTGCGTTCGATCGTCTCGCCCCAGGGGAAAGGGCGCCCGCGTCCGTCGATGGTCTCGGTACCCCGGGCCGACTTCTCCCATTCGATTTCAGTCGGCAGTCGCCCGCCGTAGAACTCGCAATAAGCCTTGGCCCCATACCAGGTGACCATCGTCGCCGGATGATTACGATAGGCGTCCTGGGCGACGAACGCCTGCCCATCGAACGTGATTCGCGCTCCCTCGGCCGTTGTCGACATCCACAGCTTGTCGCCGGCGCGAATCTCTTCCTCATGCTTATAGGCGTCGAACGGATCGCCCGGATAGGGGCCAAAGACCCCTTCCTCAGTCCAGACCGACTCGCCTGCTTCGACCTCCACGGTGCCCAGGCTCGCAACGTCGGCGGCCAATGCTTCATTCAGAAAAGCGGCGAACTGTTCGTTGGTCACTAACGTGACCATGATCTCGTAATCGTAATCGACCGGCGTCATGTGATCGTGCTGGCCGTAGGGGAAATCACCGGCCGGGACTGTGGCCCACGCGTCGGCGTCGATGCCGGTTTCGATGTAGGGCGGGGTGATGGCGGCGATGTTGGGCGCGGGGCCGCATGCGGTCACCGACAGAAGTAGTATCAGAAGGAAGATGATGGTTCTCATGCCGCACCTCCTCGGGGCGTGGATACCTCTTCCAGGGTTTGGTTTAGCTCCTCCAGCCGCCGCTGCTTTTCGGCAATCTCTGCGCGCGTCACGCGCTCCCGTTCCTCTCTCAACTCCTTCGTCCATCGGCCGCGGGCGCGGAACAGGTCGATGAGTCGCCAGGCCATGAATATCCCCAGCGCGATTAGGACTGTGGCCAGCCCAATATCGGCCAGGAGCATCGTCCAGTTGACGATCGGCTGTTGTGCCCCTTCGCTGACAAACAGGCGCTTCATGGAGAAGACGGTGACGGCAGCGAAGGCCAGGTTGGACATGATGATGAGCGTCCAGCCGAACCACTTGCGCGCCCGCCCCTTGAGGCCGGCGCGATCGGCAAAATACATCAGGATGATTGTGGCGATCAGGCTGGCCAGGATGTGCCAGTGGCCCGTCAGAGTGATGCGTTCCTCGCGGTGGGGCCAAACCCGGAATATCTCGTCCAGCTTGACGGCCATGAAGATGCCGATGCCGCTCACGGTGAAGTTCATGAAGACCATCTGCCAGCCGGGGCCAAACTTGAGCGGGTCGTGGAGCAGCGCTTTGACCTTCTGTCCCAATGTGGGTTTGACCAACCCCAGCTCGGCCGTGCGGTCATGGATCAGCTTCCGCCACGAGTAGATGACGAAGAGCAGCGCGGCCAGCATGACGAAGACCGAACCGACGTAGATGGTCACGTGCGCCCACTCGACCCAAACCACCGACAACGCCCCAAAGGTGATGATAATCGTGCCGATGATCATCAGGATCATGGCGACCTTGTGCAGACGGCCCTTGAAATCCATCCAGCGGCCGACGATGAGAGTAATGGCGATGGCGATCAGGGTCAGCATGATATGCAAGTGGCCGATGATCGCCCGCTGCAAGCCGGTCTTGAGCGGCGCGCGGATGAGGTCTTCGGCCAGGAACGTCTCGTGCCCGTTGCCCCAATAGGAACCGGTGACGGCCCCGAAGGCGGCCGAGAGCAGCGTGGCGATGGCCATCGCGAAGAAGGCGACCCGCTCCAGATCGACGCCGCCTCTTGTGTGCGCGTAGGGAGAATCCGCGGCCAGCCGGTACGCCTTCTTCCACGGCCACAACGCCGCCGCCAGCAAAATCCCGGCGAAGAAGACCAGCGATTGGCCCAGCAGGAAAAGCCCGTGGAACAGGAAGTTCTGCCCCCAATAGGCGAACAACATGCCGAAGATGACAGATGTCAGGTAACCGATGGTGATGGTGGCATTGATGACGACCTGCTCGTGGCGCTTCATCGGCAGGATGTCGGTGATGATGTAGACCTCGATGGCTACGATGGTCATGGCGATGGTGTGGTAGAGCATGATGATGCGCGCCTCACGATCCGCTTGCACCAACTGCATCCCCAACAGCCGGACCGTCACGTCCCGAATGCCCCATTCCACCATTGGGCCTGAGAGCGTGCCCCAGATGGCCGTGATCAATGAGACCACGGCAATGGCTACCAGGATTAATCCCGCGGTAGACCGAAAGAGATAATCGATTCGTTTTGTTAATGCATTCATTTGGCTACTCCCCCTTTCGGGAGGTTCTCCTTTATTTGTGAATTATATCACAAGCGATGGTAGTGGTATTTGCTTTTTGTCAAATAGTGAGGCAAGATGGAGCCGATTTGTGGAGCTAAATCAACGGAAAAACCGAACTGGGGAAAATGATGTCCATTATCTCAAATTGGCTGGCCCGCAGCCCGGTCTTTGGCGTTCTGGATAAGTCCGCGCGCGCGGAATTGGCCCGGCAGGCAATTCACAAGCGGTTCGAGAAAGGGGAATGGATCGCGCCCTATGGGGAGACGTGGGACTATCTTTTCCTGGTCGGTTCCGGCGCTATCCACGCCTTGAAAAAGTCGCCGGAAGGGCGCAGTTTGATCGTCCTGCAGATGAAGCCGGGCGACCTGTATTGGGGGGCGGCCTTTTTCGTTGAGTTCGCGCCGATGCCTATGCTGCTGGAAGCTCAACGCCCGACAGACGTGTACCTTTGGCCGCGAGATTACCTGCAGCCCCTGCTACAGGAGGATGGCCGCGCCATGTGGGAGCTGTCAACCATGATGGCCCGGCGCATCCTGCAGGCCGGCGATTTCCTGGAGGAACTGGCATTCCAGCCGGTGAAGAGGCGGCTGGCGCGCATGTTGCTCGACCTGTATGGTGACACCGCGGGGGAGTATGTTTCGCGCGGCCGAACGCTGGATGAGATGGCCGCCCTCATCGGCACCAAGCGGGAAATCGTCTGCCGGCTGCTCTATGAGCTGGCCGACGAAGGCCTGATCGATATCACCCGCACGAAGTTGAGGATTGCCGACCGGGAGCGGCTGATGGAAGCTGCCCGACAGGCGGGGGGATAATAGGAAACGGCCGCCGCGGCGTAAAATAATCGCCGCGGCGGCCGTCCTTCGTGTTGGGGCAGGCGACGAATCGCTACGCCGCCACTACCGCCAATTTCTTCTCAATGCTGGCCAGCAGCGTGTGGAAGGCATCGGTGAACGCCTGCACGCCCTCGATCTCCAGCTCGTGGGTGACGTCGGCCATGTCGATGCCCAGCGCCGCCAGCCGGTCGATGACTGTCTGGGCCTCGTCCACGCCGGTCGTCAGCGTTTGCGCAAGGACGGCATGATCCAGCAGGGCGGTCAGCGTCTTTTGCGGCACGGTGTTGACCGTATCGGGGCCGATCAGGTCCTCGACGTAGATGACGTCCCGATAGGCCGGGTTCTTCGTGCTGGTGGACGCCCACAGCGGTCGCTGCACCTGCGCGCCCTTCGCTTTCAGCGCGGCGAACCGGTCGGATGAAAAGACGCGCTGGAAGTCGGCGTAAGCCAGCTTGGCGTTGGCGATGGCCGCCTTGCCCAGCAATGATCGGGCTTCGGCCGCCTGTGGGCCGCCTGCGCCGATGATGGCTTCCAGTCGTTTGTCGACATTGGTATCGACTCGCGAGACGAAAAACGAGGCCACCGAGGCGATATGGTCGATGGGCAGCCCGGCCGCCACGCGCTGCTCCAGCCCGCTCAGGAAAGCATCCATCACCGCCGCGTAGCGTTCGCGGGCGAAGATGAGGGTAATATTGATGTTCAGGCCGTGGGCGGTAGCCGTGGTGATGGCCGGGATGCCCGCCAGCGTGGCCGGAATCTTGATCATCAGGTTGGGCCGGTCGGTCAATGACCACAGCCGCTGGGTCTCGGCGATGGTGGCCTCGGTGTCGTTGGCCTGCCCGGGGCCGACTTCGAGGCTGACGAAGCCGTCGCCGCCGTGGGTGGCATCAAAGAGCGGCCGGAACAGATCGGCCGCGTTGCGGATGTCCTCGATGGCCAGTTCCCAGAAGATTTCTTCCGGGCTTCGGCCGGTGGCGGCCAGCGGTCGCAGATCGTCGTCGTACTCAGTCGTCTTGGCGATGGCGTTCATGAAAATCGACGGGTTCGACGTGACGCCGCGAATCTCGCCGCGGGCGATCATCCCGGCAAACTCACCGTCTTCCAACATGCCGCGCTCGATATTGTCGTACCAGATAGACTGCCCCATCTCGGCCAGTTGTTGTACCTTGTTCATCGTATTACCTCTTTTCGCGTCGGGCGATCAGGCCCGGTCATTTAACATGGCTTCGGCCGTGGCGAAAACGTGCCCGGACGTCAGCCCTAACTGTTCAAAAACTACCTTGGCCGGGGCCGATGCGCCGAAACGATCCAGCGCAATGACGCGCCCCGCGTCCCCCACCCAACGATGCCAGCCCTGAGCCACGCCCGCCTCGACGGCCACGCGGCGGGTGATGTCCGCCGGCAGCACCTCGGCCCGATAGGCTTCGTCCTGCTCGTCGAAAAGCTCCCAACTGGGGAACGATACCAGCCGCACGCTGTGGCCCTGTTCGGCCAGCCGCTGCCCGGCCTCAACGATGAGGCTCACCTCGGAACCGGACGCCATCAGGATGATCTCCGGCCGCCCGCCGCCCAGGTCGGCCAGAACGTAAGCGCCGCGGCGCAACCCGTCGGCCGAAGCCATCACGGTGCGGTCGAGCGTGGGCAGCGATTGGCGCGTCAACACCAGCGCCGAAGGCCGGTCGCGGTCGGTGATGGCCATGATCCACGCCTCGCGCGTCTCGTTGGCGTCGGCCGGGCGCAGGACGAGCAGGTTGGGGATGGCCCGCAGCGCGGCCAGTTGTTCGATCGGCTGGTGGGTCGGCCCGTCTTCGCCCACACCGATGCTGTCGTGAGTGAAGACGGTGATCGATCCCAGATGCGACAGGGCCGCCAGCCGGATGGCCGGGCGCATATAGTCGGAAAAGACGAGGAAGGTAGCCCCATAGGGGATAGTGCCGCCGTGATAGGTCAGGCCGTTGACGATAGCCCCCATCGCGTGCTCGCGGACGCCGAAATGGACGTTGCGCCCGGCATGGTTCAGGTCGAACGATGGGTCATGGTCGATCCACGTCTTGGTCGAGGGCGCCAGGTCGGCCGAGCCGCCGAACAGTTCCGGCATCCTGGCAGCCAGCGCGTTGATCACCTTGCCCGATGAGCTGCGCGTGGCGATGCCCTTGGCGTCGGCCGGGAATTCGGGCAACCCCTTGTCCCAATCGACCGGCAGCTCGCCCGCCAGACGGCGCGTCAACTCCGCGGCCAGGTCGGGATGGGCGGCGCGATAGGCGTCGAAACGGACCTGCCATTCGGCCTCGCGGGTCGTACCTTCCTCGATCGCCCGGCGGTAAAAGCTCAGCACGTCGTCGGGGATATAGAAGCGTGGCTCCAGCGGCCAACCGAGATTTTCCTTGGCCCCGTTCAATTCGGCTTCGCCCGGCGGCTCACCGTGGGCCTTGGCTGTGCCCGCGCGGGTCGGCAGGCCATAGCCGATGATGGTGCGCACGATAATGAGCGACGGCCGGGCGTCGCTTTGGGCCTCGCTGATGGCTCGATCGATGGCGTCCACGTCCTGGCCGTCGGCCACGTAGAGCACCTGCCAGCCGTAAGCCTCGAAGCGCTTCCCGCGGTCTTCGGTGAAGGCGATATCGGTGGAGCCTTCAATGGAGATGTGGTTGTCGTCGTAGAGGTAGATCAGCTTGCCCAGCTGCATGTGGCCGGCCAGCGAGGCGGCCTCGGATGCCACGCCTTCCATCAGGTCGCCGTCGGTGACGATGGCGTAGGTGTAGTGGTCGATGATGTCGTGGCCGGGGCGATTGAAGACGGCCGCCAGATGAGCTTCGGCGATAGCCATGCCGACGCCGTTGGCGAATCCCTGGCCTAATGGGCCGGTGGTCACATCCACGCCGGGCGTCAGACCATATTCGGGATGGCCGGGCGTGCGGCTGTTCCATTGGCGGAAGTTCTTCAGCTCGTCCAGCCCCAAATCGTAGCCGGTCAGGTGGAGCAGGCTGTAGAGGAGCATGGAGCCGTGGCCGCCGGAGAGGATGAAACGGTCGCGGTTGGCCCAGCGGGGGTTGGTCGGGTTATGGTGCAGATGGCGCGTCCAGAGGGCGTAAGCCATGGCGGCCGTGCCCATCGGCAGGCCCGGATGACCGGAGTTCGCCTTCTCTATGGCGTCGGCCGACAGGAAGCGGATGGTGTTGATTGCCTGATTTTGTAGTTCAATTGATTCTTGCATGATCAAAGTTCTCTTTTGGATTTTTCCAGCCCGGAAACCGGTTCATTTCGATAAGCCCGGTTTCGGCAAAGGCTGTTCCCACTCGGTATGGAATACTCCGTCCCGATCGATTCGATGATAAGTATGCGCCCCGAAAAAGTCGCGCTGAGCCTGAATCAGGTTGGCCGGCAGCCGTTCCGAGCGCAGCGCGTCGAAATAGCCCAATGCGGCCGCCAGCGCCAGGAGCGGGATGCCCATCTCGACCCCGGCGATTACCACCGCGCGCCAGTCTGCCTGTCGCTGTTTGATGGCTGTGGCGACAGTGTCATCCAGCAGCAGGTTGGGCAGGTCCGGATGTCGCTCGAAAGCGGCGGCAATACCTTCCAGCAACTGCGCCCGAATGATACACCCCGCGCGCCAGATGCGCACGATGGCGGCGATGTTGAGATTCCAGTCGTAATCCTTGCTCGCCGTCCGGATCAGGTCCATGCCTTGCGCGTAGGCGGTCACCTTTCCGGCATAGAGCGCGGCTTCGGCCGCGGCCACCAGTCGATCGCGGTCGCCGGTGAAAGCTGTCGTGCCGCCCAGCCGCGCCGCGACCGGCAGGCGTGTCTCCTTGTCGGCGCTCAGCAGTCGCATGACGACGGCGGCGTTGATCGTCGGTGTCGGCGCGCCGACCTCAAGGGCGATCTGGCTGGTCCAACGGCCGGTGCCCTTTTGTCCGGCGATGTCCATGATCAGATCCACCAGCGGCCGGCCGGTCTCCTCGTCGACATAGCGCAACACCTTGGCCGTGATCTCAATCAGATAGGAGCGCAATTCGCCCTTGTTCCAACCGTCGAACAGGTCGGCCAATTCGGCATTGGACAGGCCCGCGCCGCGGTGGAGCAGGTCATAGATCTCGGCGATGAGTTCCATGTCGCCGTACTCGATGCCGTTGTGGACCATTTTGACATAATGGCCCGCGCCGCCCGGCCCAATCCAGGTCACGGTCGGCTCGCCGTCTTCGGCCACGGCGGCAATGGCGCGCAGCATGGGGGCGATGGTTTCCCAGGCCGTCTGTTCCCCGCCGGGCATCAGGCTCGGCCCCCACAGCGCGCCGCTCTCGCCGCCGGAGACGCCCATGCCAACGAAGTGCAGGCCCACGCCGGCCAGTTCCTTGTCCCGTCGCTCTGTATCGAGAAAATAAGAGTTGCCGCCATCGATGATAATATCACCGGCTTGCAATGAATCTTTCAGTGAGGCGATGGCGGTATCCACCGGTTTCCCGGCGGGCACCATGATCAGCACGACGCGCGGTGCATCGAGTGCGGCCACCAGCGCCGCCGGCGAATCGACGACCGTTGAGGGAAAATCGGCCGGAAGATGGGGTTTGGGATCATAACCGACGACCGGGTAGCCGTGACGCTCGAAGTTGAGGGCCAGGCTCCGGCCCATGACGCCCAATCCCATGATACCCAACGCGTACTGCTTCTTCATAAGCTTCTCCATAATTGAATTGATAATTGCATCCGGCTCGGCGGCGACGCTGACCTGAATGGCATGGGCCGGCTCCTCCAGATCGTCGAACTGACTGCGCAGCATCTCCGCCCGCATGTAGTGCCCTTCGCGTCGCTGCAGTCGCGTCCAAATCGTGTCGTAGTCGCCTTTCAGGTAGACGAACCGCACCCGTCGGGGATCGACGCGCAAGACATCACGATACTTCTTTTTCAGGGCGGAGCAAGCGATGACGCCGCCCTGATCGCGGGCCAGGTCGTCGCGAATGAGACTCGCCAGAGCCGCCAGCCAAACCGCGCGATCTTCATTTCTTAGAGGAACCCCGGCGGTCATTTTGGCAACATTGGCCGAGGGGTGAAAGTCGTCGCCGTCGTGGAACGGTACGCCCAGGCGCACGGCCAGTTCGCGGCCGATAGTCGTTTTGCCGCTGCCGGCCACGCCCATGACGATGATGCAACATGGATCGTGCCCCATCGGGATCAGATTCCGCCACATGGCATGCGGTTATTCATATAACAATGAACTGATATTAGTCAGTTATGATGAGAGCGGCATGAGAGCGGCAAGTTCGGCGAGCCTGGCCTGCAGCCGGTCGATCTCCTCGCGCAGTTCGACGCCGGCCACGATCTGCTCTTCCAGCAGCGCCATCTGTTCCCGCAGTTCCTGCTCCAGTCGTGACATCTCGGCGACGGCCAGCCGGTTGAACTCGTTCTGTTGGCTCATCAGGTGGCCGAGATACCAGCGGGAGGCGACGTTATTCCAGGCTGTCCGGAAGCGGGCGATGAGCGGGCCGAGGAGGGGCACGTCCGAGGTAAACGGCCGCTCGTGCAGCTCGGCCGCGGCTGACAAGCGGGCCAGGCTTGCCGGGTCAAACGACGCAGCCAGAGCTTTTTGGCGCAAGACCGCCAGCCCCTCGCCGATGACGGCCGTTTCTTCGGTCGATAGCGCCCCCTCTCCCTCGCGGGCGCGAGCGGCAAGGATTTGGGGCAGCTGGCTCCGGGTGGAGAGCCAGGCCAGCGAGACGGCGCGTCGCTCGGTTGGGGCCAGCCGCTCGAGCCAGG
Source organism: Promineifilum sp. (SeqCode) (assembly GCA_035446145.1). Lineage (GTDB taxonomy): Bacteria > Chloroflexota > Anaerolineae > Promineifilales > Promineifilaceae > Promineifilum. Next base: position 53,920 of record DAOMSB010000008.1, read on the forward strand.
CCACCTCGGCCGGGAGGGTCTCATGGATGATCTCCGCCGCCGGGAAATGTTTCAGCAGATAGCGCCAGCGGCCGCCGTGGAAGCGGTGAAGATAGGCGAAGCTACCCTTGGCGGCGGTGGCCGATTCGACGTGGACGCCGGTCGCCGCGGGCCAATAGACGACGCGATAGCCGGCGCGGCGCGCCCGAGCGCAGAGATCGGCATCCTCGAAGTAGAGGAAATAGCCTTCGTCCAGCAGCCCGATCTCGTCGAGCATGCTGCGGCGAAGGGCGGTGGCCGCGCCGATGACGTAATCCACGTCGCGGGGGGTGTTATAATCGCCCGCATCCACCGCGCCGATGCCGTAGTGGCCGGGCAGCGCCTGGGGGTGGGTGATGAATCCGCCGGCGTGCTGGATCGTCTCGCCGTCGGGATACCATAATTTGGCTCCGGCGATGCCGATGCGCGGGTCGGCAGCCAGCGCTTCGGCCAACGCCGCCAGCGTGCCTGGGGCGAGCACGACGTCGGGGTTGAGCAGCACGACGATCTCGGCTGTGTCGTCGCGCAGGGCAGCGTTATTCCCGGCGGCAAAGCCCAGATTGCCGCCGTTCTCGCGGATGGTGACCCACGGGAACCGCTCGCGGGTGAAGGCCACGGAGTCGTCGCCGGAGCCGTTATCGACGAGCACCACGCGGTCGGGCGGCGGCTCCTGGGCGGCCAGCGCGACCAGACATGCTTCCAGCCAGGCGCGGCCGTTCCAGTTTAGAATGACGACGGAAAGCGTGGGTCGGGTCAAGGTGTTGCTCGGTTATCTGGCGATTCGGGGAGTAAAGGCGCGCTGCGTCCCCACCAGAACGGGGAACGACTGGATGTTATTGGCTTCGTTGGTTTCGGCGATGGCGTTGGTCGCATCGACCACGACATAGACCTGATGCAGCCCGGGGCCGACGTTGGCCCATTGGACGGCCGCGATTGTGTTGCTGCCGCAACCGGCCAGGCTCACCGTCTGGTCGACGCCAATCTGTTGGCCGCCCTGGGTCGGGTTGCCGTCATAGAAGCGCACCACGGCCGGCCCCGCCTTGGCCGCCGGATTGCCGGCGTTGCTCACGACGGCCTGCAGCTGGATCGTGAGCGGCGCTCCGGTGTAGTAGAGGGTGCCGGGGTCGGTCATCAGTCGCCACGGGGCGAGGTCGTTCTCGACGGCTATGGCGGCCGTATGGGTGGCGTAGTTCTGGCCCATCGCGCTCAATCCTGAGTCGAAGAGCCAACCGTTAAAGTGCTGGTCGGTGGCGCTATACCAGGACCATTTCTGCACCAGGCGATTGCCGTCGGCCGGGTAGCCCAGCGTCGCGCTGGTGGCGGTGGTCAGGTAATCGAAGGTTCTGGTCATGTAGGTGTTGACGCGCGCCGGTCCGAATGGGGGATCGCCATAGTCGGGCGGCATGAGGATGCCGTACTCGCTCAGGTAGAGCGGCGTCTCGCGGTAGCCGCGGTCTTTCATCCACTGGCGGAAACGGACAACACGCTCCTTGAAGCGGTCGAAGTCATCGTTGTCATTGATATCGACGATCTCGCCGATTACCTCGTCGATCCCCGGTGGTATCTCGGCCCCCCAGCAAGGTATTTTTTCTTCATCAGGAAGGGATTCAGAATAGAGGCAACTGACCTCGTTGAGGATGAAATTGTGGATGCTCCAGCCATCGACGGGCATGGCCTCGCCGAATGTCTGATGATAGCTGTTGAGCACCATATCCAGGTAACGCAGACGCAGCGGCGTGGGCTGGACGATGGTGCCGGCGATGACGCGGGCGGTGGGGTCCGCCTGTTTGATGAGATAGTAAAGCGCATGATAGGCGGCGGCGTAGATGTGAGGTTCCACGTTATCCTGCCCGGCGTTCACCCCGGCTCGATCGGGTTCGTTACCAATGAGCCAGCGCGCGCCGGGGTTGTCGGCGATGGCGTTCTGCAGTGCCGCGCCGCTGGGCGTATAGGAGAACTCGGTCTCGCCGGTTTGGCTGAGGCGAATAACCGGCACGAACTCCGCACCGGCCGGGCTGTTGGTGTTAGGGGTTGCGCGGTAGTTCAGATACCAGCCCATCCTCAAGGGCGTCGTGTCGTGGTCGATGAAAGTCTGGTTGCTGATGACGTTGACGCCATAACGACAAAGCGGAGCGGCCGCGTCGGCCGCTGCGGCGACGGGCGACGTTTGGGCGACGGCCGGGCGCAAGGCCCAAATTGCCATCACCGTCAACGCGGTCACAAACGCGGTCAGACCCAAAATGCGCGTCACTCTCATCGAAGAACCTCAAGATAGACCGGCTGACCGCTGATAGTGACGCGCACGCGGCCGTCGTCGGCCCCGTCGGCCGCGTCGGTGATGATCGGTCCGGCCACGCCGTAGAGGTTCGTCGGGCGCACTTCTTCCGCGGCGATGCTCAGCCCGGCTTTAGCATTGGTGCTCACCGGGTTGAGCCAGGCGACGTAGTGAGCGCGGCCGGTGGAGGTGTCGCGGAATTGATAGGCTTCCATGAGGGTATGTTGTGTTTCCGAGGACGGCAACGCACGGACGAACGGCTTTCCGGTCAACTGGTTGACGATGGTTTGATAGGCGGTGAAAGACAGCTTTCGATAGGGAGGATTGTCTCGCGTAACCAATCCATAATCACCTTCGGCCGTACCGGGATCGCTAAGCATCCACCAGATCATGGTGTCCAGGTCCGCTGCCAGACTTTGGGTGAATAATTGAACTACGTAACGTGCCTGAATTTCCTCGCTACCGACTGACGTGGCGGTGCTATTGCTGCGCCAGCCGGCCTCGGTGATGATAATCGGCTTGTTAAGCCCATGGCCGGCCAACTTTTGGCGCAAGTGCTGCGCTTTCTCATAGAGGCCCGCCCCCTGATTGGAGTTGGTTGGCGGCAACCAGTTGTCGGCGAAGGCGGGGTAGGTATGGAAGTTGAAGATATCGAAATATTCGCCTGCGCCGGCATTCAGCACATCGTCGAGAAAGGAGCGCACAAACGGCCCGCCCATCTCGGTGAAAAAGTCGTAGGCAATACCGCCGAACACAACCTGGGCTTGGGGATTATGGTATTTCACCGTCGGATAGACGGCCGCGAGCATCATCGCGTATTCGACCGGATGATCTCCCCAACGGCCGTCGGGCGAGTTGAATCGTCGATCGGGTTCATTATAGAACTCCCAGTAATCGACGACGGGTGAGCCGGGCGCGTCCTGATAACCATCGCCATCGTAGCGCTCCACAATCGCGCCGACGAACTCCTGGAAGTCGCTCATATTCCCCGGGTTAATTGGCCCGTCAGGCCTGTAGCTATCGTAACGGGCCCAGAGCGGCGCGGTTTCGATGGTGCCGATCACCCGTATGCCCGCGCCATGGGACGGCACGGCCGCGCCGAGCGGCTGGTCGGCGTATTGCCACAGGTAGCTGTCAGGCGTAGTGTTCGTCGGCTCTACCGAATCCCAGTTGACGGCGATGCGCAGCCATGTGGCTCCACTGTCCATCAGGCTGGGATGGAACCGCGAACCAGGGCGCGAATCGTTGTACATCTGCATGCCGAAGATGGAGTCCGGCGCCCATTTTGTTGGCCGACCGACGAGAGCCACCGGCATGAACACCCGCGAGGCTTGCCCGGCCAATTCCGGCTCGGGGCCAATGGCCGCCAGACGGGTGCCGGTTGAGCCAACTATCGGGGTCAGCATCACAATAACCAGTAAAGTGGCAATCAGGCCGGCCACGGCTTTCATGGAGAATGGTCGGTCATTAATATTCATAACTATCAATAAATCCTGTGGTGAGGTCGCTTGTTCGGTTATGGGCGGGGACGAAACAGAGTCGGAAGGAATGTCTGGTTAAAATAGGGCGAACGCCAGGCCAAAATCGCGTTCGTACCCGGCGCGGCGATCCATGCCGTGCCGCCGGAATCGACAACAATGCCGGCCGGCCGCGGGTTGGTGCCGGGCAATGGTATCTCAAAAAGTGTGACCACATGGCTCGATTCCTTGTGGGTAATCAATAGCCCGGCCCGGTTGCCGTTCGGCTCGGTGAACCAGGTACGATAAGTATTGCCGGCCAGCTGCAAAAAGATGCTGTTGATGCCGGTGTTCTGGTTATTGAGGGCGTACCAGCCCCAAGTACCCGTCGTACCGCCGAAATAGGGGCCGATATAGTCCTTTGACGGGACAGTGATCCAGGGGAAGTCGTAGGGGAATGCGCCCAACACGGCGATGCGGCCCGGCTCCAGGGGCGACTGTCCATAATTGGAGACGGAAATCGGCTCGAAGCGCTGGTTTTGCGGCTTATTAGGCAGCAGTCGGATGACGGACTTCAGGCCCGGCGCGGTGAACCAGATGCTGTCGTCGTTTGATACGGCTACGTCTTCGGGTTTGGCTCCCGGCGTTGTGTAGCTGTACTCATCGAATGTGCCGGTGGCCGGCCTGAAGCGGGCCACCTTGTCGCCGCCCTTTTCGGCAAACCAGACGTGGCCGTTGGGGGCGACGGCGATGCCCATCGGTTGGCTGCTGGCGGTGGGGATGGGGTACTCGGTGATTTGGCCGTTGGCCGGGTTCAGGCGGCCGATCTTGTTGCCCAGCCGTTCGGTGAACCAGATGTACTGACCGTCCCAGGCCAGGTCGTAGGGAGCGCTGTTGGCCGTGGGTATGTCATATTTGGTGTGGGTCGCCTGCCCGTTGCCGGCCACCACGAGCTTGCCGATGGCGTTGGCGTTTTGCATGGTGTACCAGACCTGATTTGGCCCCAGGGCGATGATGTGGGTCGGTTCACTGCCGACGGTGGGGATGGGGTAGGCGGTGACGAAGGCGTCGGTTGCGTCGGGCGCGGCGGCGGCCGGCCGACCCAGCAGCAGGACGACCGTGATCAGTAGCACGGCAACGGCTGCAATAATCGGGATAGGTCTCGTCTTGTCAGTGATCGTCTCTGTCATGATATTTGTTCCTTCTCCCCCGAATAATGACCCCCTTCGGTTTCGATGGGCAAGAACTGCCGTGCCCAGTATAGCTTGAGCCGTTTGTTAATTCGGCAATCGTTCGCGAGGTCTAACGCGTTGCTAAGCCAGGGAGTGCGGCGCATGAGAACCGGCAGTGACCGGCTCGATGGCGGGCTGGCCACAGGGTTGGGTGCTTTCAGGCGCGGCGGGCACATATTGCCAGTCGGCGTCGAGCAGGACAATGCCCTCGGCCGCGGGTGTGCCGCCGTCGACCACCCGGAAGCTCCAGGCTTCCTGGTGATAGTCATAGGCGATGGGGGCCTCGCTGTCGTGGACGGCGGCCGTCAGGTTATAGCGCCCCGGCAGCAACGACAGGGCGCGGATGTCATAGCGCACGATGCCCGGCCCGCTGACCACGCCCAGCTCCAGGCCGGCGGCATGGGTGTTGGGGCCGGTTACATGGACGCCGTCGTGGCGATGGAGCGCCAGCCCAAATTCCGGTTCTTCAATGGGTTCATGGGCGATGTAGCTTATCTCTACCGCCATCTTCTCGCCGGTGCGGAAGATAGTAGTGGGCGCGCCGGACGCATCCAGCAGGCGCACGCCGGTGATCTCGATCTGCTTTGTGCCCCAGCGCCGGTAGCCGCCGGACGTGTTCATGACGGCCATTTGGCGACCGGTCTGGTTAAACAGGTGGTTGCGATATTGATCCATGACCGAATCGACCGGCCCGACGGCGCGCATCTCGCCGTGTTCCATCCAGACGATGTCGCTGCATAGATGGGCGACATTCTTCAGGTCGTGGCTGATGAAGAGGATGGTGACACCGGCGCGTTTCATCTCTGTGATGCGGTCGATGCATTTGGTCTGGAATGACTGATCACCCACGGCCAGAATCTCGTCGACGATGAGGATGTCGGGGTGGACGTGGATGGCGACGCTGAAGCCCAGGCGCATGTACATGCCGGAGGAGTAATGCTTGACCGGCATATTGATGAACTCATCCAGCTCGGAAAACTCGACGATGTCGTTGAACAGGGTGGCCGTTTCTTCCCTGGAGAGGCCCAGCACGGAGGCGTTGAGGTAGATGTTCTCGCGGCCGGTCAGGTCGGGGTGGAAGCCGGCGCCCAGCTCCAGCAACGCGCTGACGCGACCATTGACCGTGATTTCGCCGGAGGTGGGCTGGATGATGCGGGCGATGATCTTCAGTAGGGTGCTTTTGCCGCTGCCGTTGCGGCCGATGATGCCGAGACTTTGGCCGGGAAAAACGTCAAAAGAAACGTCGTGGACGGCCCACAGGTCGTGGGAACGATCGCGTCGTCGCCGACGGCGGGTGACGGCGGCGATGGCGGTTTCCAGCACGGATTGAGGCATATCCGGCGTAAACGCAAAGCGTTTGCTGACATTTCGCAACCGAATCGCCGGTTGGCTTTGCGTACTCATAGGCGCGCGGATAGTATAGCATGTTGGGTAAATTGGCAACCGACGAGCGAGTGACGAATGGAGAAAAGTACGAAGTACGAACGACGAAGTACGAAAGTCGCGCTCTTCATTTGTCATTCGTCATTCGTCATTCGTAATTAAATTATGTTCGATCAAAAGTCACTTACAACGCTGGAATTCAACAAAATCCGTGACATCGTCGCCGGATATGCCAACTTCTCGGGTGGGCGCGATCTGGCGCTGGCCATGCAGCCGACGGCCGAATTGGAGCAAGCCCGCGAATGGCAGGCCGAAACGCGCGAAGCCGTCTCGCTGTTCGAGACCGACAGCGGCGTGACCATCGGCGGGGCACGCGATGTGCGCCGGGCGGCCGATAACGCCATGCGCGGCTTCATCCTGCTGCCGGAGGATCTCCTGGCAATTCAGGCGACTATCGTCGCCGGGCGCAATCTGCGTCGCCAGCTGCTGCGAATGGAGGAGCGCGTGCCGCATCTGGCGGCCGTCGCCGTCCTCATCGAGGAGTGTCGCGGCATCGTCGACGCTATCACCAACACCATCGACGAGCGCGGCGACGTGCTCGACAGCGCCAGCCCGCGTTTGGGCAAAATTCGGCAGGAGCAGCGCGCCGTCCATGGCCGCATTCAGGACAAGTTGCAACGCATCCTCAATAGCAGCATGTCCCAGTTTTTGCAGGAAGCGATCATCACCCAGCGCGGCGGCCGCTATGTCATCCCCGTTCGCGCCGACGCCAAGGGGCGACTGAAGGGCATCGTCCACGACCAGAGTGGCAGCGGGGCCACGTTATGGGTGGAGCCGCTGGGCACGGTGGATCTCAACAACGAATATCGCGGCCTGCTGATGGAAGAGCAGGAGGAGATTCAGCGAATCCTGCGGGAGCTGTCCAATCTGGTGGCCGACCAGGGCGACGCCATCCAGCGCGTCGTGGAACGTGTGGCCGAGCTGGACCTGATCTTCGCTCGCGCCAATTACGCGTTGATGACCAACGCCGTGGAGCCGACGTTCGTGCCGTGGCGGGAAACGCCGGCGCAACGGCCGCCGCGCCATGCCAACCAGCGCGACAAGTTGCCCGAAC
>DAOMSB010000009.1:0-59297 GCA_035446145.1 Promineifilum sp. (SeqCode)
TGTGGCGCGGCCGCGAGGTCTACCACGGCCCCTACGCCCATCTCGGCCCCGACCTACACCTGGAACTGGATCATTATGCCATGATCGCCTGCCCCCTCTTCGCCACCGAGGGCCGAGTGATGACCAATCAGATTCGCGGCGACTCCGGCTGCCACCGGCGCGAGGGCATCTTCATCGCTGCCGGGCCGGCCATCCACAACGGCGTTGAGCTACCCGAAGTCAATATCCTCGACCTGGCCCCGACTATTATGCATCTGCTGGGTGAGCCTGTACCGCGAGTGATGGACGGCCGCGTGCTGGATGAGATTTTCACGCAGTCAAACCCGGTACAATTCTCGGAAGATGACGATGCGAATATGACCGCTCAGCAGGGGTTCGATGCGGCCGAAGCGGAGCAAATTGAGGAGCGGTTGCGCGGGTTGGGGTATCTGTAAGCCAGTGTCGTTGCAGATATGATCGCTGCAGATACGAATTGTAAAACCTTATTGACAATCTGTTAGATTTCGAGGAGGTCATTTGCTATGTTCGCAGTCGTAAACCATCTCTATTTCAACAAACCAGTTGATGAAATCCGCGATAGCATCATGAATGAGGGAATGCCGATTCTGGTCGGGTTGCCCGGATTTCGGGACTTCTACCTGGTCAAGTCGGCCGAAGATCGAGCCATCGTAATCCTCTTATGGGAGGATGCTCTCAGTGCGATCAACGGTTCCAAAGTCTTCGGCCCGACCTGGTTCAATGACAACATCATCCCGCATCTCGCCGGCGAGCAACAGCGGTCGGTTGGCCCCGTCATCGTTGCCTCCGAGCCGAAGTAAGCCCTATGACTACGAACGGCCGACTCTATCTCTCCGCCCCCGTCAACGCCATCGTCGAAGGCATCTACGAGGAGCATGTCCCCTTCAGCGAGATCAGGCGCCACGGCGATTTTGGGCTGGGCACGTTTGATCTGCTCGACGGCGAGATGGTCATGCTCGACGGCCGCATCTACCAGATGACGGCCGACGGCTGTGTGCAGGAAGTGGGCGACGACGCGACGACGCCTTTCGCCTGTGTCACCTTCTACCGGCCGGAGAAGACGTTCGATCTCGATGGCGAATTGAGCCACGACGACTTCCTGCGCCGCCTGCAGGAGTCATTGCCCTCGCCCAATATCTTCTACGCCTTCCGCATCACCGGCGAGTTCGCCCACATGAAGGTGCGCTCCGTGCCCAAATCAGAGTGCTATATCCCGCTGGTGGAGATTGCCAAAGAGCAACCGGTCTTCGAGTTCGAGAATATCAGCGGCACATTGGCCGGCTTCTACACGCCTGAGTTTATGGCCTCCGTCAGCGTGCCGGGGATGCACTTGCATTTCCTGTCGGACGACCTGGCCCACGGCGGCCACTTGCTCAGTTGCCGGCCGCGCCACGTGAGCGCCGGCGTTCAGGCCCTGCACACGGTCGAACTGGCGCTGCCCACGACATCGTATTATCTGGAATGGGACTTCCGGCGGGACGTTGCCCGGGATCTTGAAAAAGCGGAGAAGTAACGGGCAACGAAAAAATAAATCCGCGGGCCGGGAAGAGGAATCTGCTCGCGGCCCGCGGGCAACAGACTGCACGATATTCGGGTGACAGTCTGAATGGGAAAGCATACGAATTTTAACGGAGCCTGCGCGCGCTGTCGAACGCAAGGCCTCCATAAACAGACAACGGCCGGCTGGATAAACTCCAACCGGCCGTTGCCCTTAGCAAGGAGAACAATCCTCCGTCACCGGTGTCTCTCGATGACCGGTGACGGTCATAGCTCACGTTACGCCGATTCGAACTCGCCCTCGACGACATCTTCGTCATGGCCGTTGGCATTAGCCGCTTCAGGCCCTGCCTGCTGTTGAGCCATGCTTTCGCCCAGCGACATGACCGTCTGCTGCAACGCCTCGGTCAGGCGGCGGATACGATCGGTATCTTCAGTCTGAGTCGCCTCGCGCAATTCGGCGATCAAACCATCAATCCTCGTGCGCGTATCTGCCGGGGCATTGCCATTCATCTGGCCCAGGCTTTTCTCAGTCTGATAAATCACCTGGTCGGCCGCGTTACGCGCCTCGATCAACGCCCGGCGCTGCTGGTCTTCACCCGCATGCGACTCGGCTTCCTTCACCATGCGCTGGATCTCGCTCTCGTTCAGGTTCGTGCTGGCGGTGATGGTCACCTGCTGGCTGCGACCCGTGGCGCGGTCCTTGGCGGTCACGTTCAGGATACCGTTGGCGTCGATGTCGAACGTCACTTCGATCTGCGGGACGCCGCGCGGCGCGGGCGGCAGGCCCTCGAGCCGGAAGACGCCCAGCGTGTTGTTGTCCTTGGCCACCGGCCGCTCGCCCTGCAAGATGTGGATGTCCACGGCCGTCTGATTGTCCTCGGCCGTGCTGAACGTCTCGCTCTTGCGCGACGGGATGGTCGTGTTGCGCGGGATCAGCGTGGTCATCACGCCGCCCAGCGTCTCCAGGCCCAGGCTCAACGGCGTCACATCCAGCAGCAGCACGTCGGTGACGTCGCCGCCGATGACGCCCGCCTGCAGGGCCGCGCCAATCGCCACAACCTCGTCGGGGTTCACGCTCTTGTTCGGCTCCCTGCCCGTCAGCTTGCGGACCAGTTCCTGGACCATCGGCATACGGGTGGCGCCACCGACCAGAACGACCTCGTCCAGATCGCCGGCCTTGATATTGGCGTCCTGCAACGCCCGATTGAACGGCTCGTTGATCCGCTTGACCAAATCTTCGGTCAATTGCTCAAACTTCGAGCGGGTCAGGCGCATCTGCAGATGCTTCGGCCCGTTCATGTCGGCCGTGATGAAAGGCAGGTTGATCTCCGTCTCCATGGTGGACGACAACTCGATCTTGGCCTTCTCGGCCGCCTCGCGGACGCGCTGCAACGCCTGTCGATCCTGCTTCAGGTCGATGCCCTGATCGCGCAGGAACTCGCTCGTCACCCAATCGACGATGGCCAGGTCCCAGTCGTCGCCGCCCAAATGGGTGTCGCCATGGGTGGATACAACCTCGATGAGGCCTTCGCTCACGTCCAGAATGGACACGTCGAACGTGCCGCCACCCAGGTCGAAGACCAGGATGCGCTCGTCCTTCTGCTTGTCGAGGCCATAGGCCAATGCGGCGGCCGTCGGCTCGTTGATGATGCGCAGGACTTCCAGACCGGCAATACGCCCGGCGTCCTTCGTGGCCTGACGCTGGCTGTCGTTGAAGTAGGCCGGCACCGTGATGACCGCCTTGGTCACCGGCTGGCCCAGGTAATCTTCGGCGTCCTTCTTCATCTTGGCCAGCACCATCGCCGAGATCTCCTGCGGCGTGTAGGTCTGGTTCTTCACCGGGACGCGGATACGCACGTCGCCCTGCGGCCCTTTTTCGATGGGATAGGGCAGACGGTTGCGGTCTTCCATCGTCTCAGGATCGTCGAAATGACGGCCGATGAACCGCTTCACGGAAAATATCGTGTTTTCGGGGTTAATTGTCGCCTGGCGCTTGGCGGTCTGGCCGACCAGCCGCTCGCCGTTCTTGGTGAAGGCGACGATTGATGGAGTCAGGCGTCCGCCCTCGGCCGTCGTGATGACAACAGGCTCGCCGCCTTCCATCACCGCGACCACCGAGTTAGTGGTGCCCAGGTCGATTCCCAGGATTTTGCTCATTTTTCCCTTCCAGTGGTCAGTGGCCGGTGGTCGATGATCAGTCGATCACGCGCACCGACGACCTTCCAATTAATTCTTTCTTTAGACTTTCTATACCATACAGAATCGGCGTAAGATTTATGTTGGCGCAACGTTTGCGTTACATATGCAATCATGAAGAAAGAATCCACAGATTACACAGATTACACAGATTGAAGATCTACTCTTCAAAATCTGTGTAATCTGTGGATTTCTTCCCGTCTTTGCGCCTTTGCGTTAAATTCTCTCTCAGGAGATAACCCATGAGCATCAACTGGCAACCACCCAACGACTGGACTTGCATCACTTCCATCGACGCCCACACGGCCGGCGAACCGCTGCGCATCATCACCGGCGGCCTGCCGCCTATCCCCGGCGACACGATACTGGCCAAGCGCCGCTACGCCCGCGAACACCTCGACCACCTGCGCACGGCCCTCATGTGGGAACCGCGCGGCCACGCCGACATGTACGGCTGCATCCTGACCGAGCCGACCACCCCCGACGGCACGCTCGGCGTCCTCTTTCTGCACAACGAGGGGTTCAGCACCATGTGCGGCCACGGCGTGATCGGGCTGGTGAAGGTCGGCATTGAGACGGGGCTGCTGGCGGCCGATCCCGTCGTGCGCCTCGACACGCCTGCCGGCCGCGTCACCGCCTATCCCCATTACGACCCGGCGGGCAAAGTCACCCACGTCTCGTTCCACAACGTGCCGTCGTTCGTCTATGCGCTCGATCAGGTGGTCGATGTGCCCGGCCTCGGCCGCGTGCGCTACGACCTGGCCTTCGGCGGCGCGTTCTACGCCTACGTGTCGGCCGAAGCGCTGGGCCTCAACCTGACGCCCGACGACTTCCGCCGGATCATCGACCGGGGCACGCGCATCAAGCAAGCCATCATCGCCGCCGGCACGCCGCAACATCCGTTCGAGCCGGACATGAGCCTGCTCTACGGCACGCTCTTCGTCGGCCCGGCCCACGACCCGGCCAACCACAGCCGCGAGGTGTGCGTCTTCGCCGACGGCGAGGTGGATCGCAGCCCAACGGGGACGGGCGTCAGCGGCCGGGCTGCATTGCACTACGCGAAGGGAGAGATCGGCCTCAACGAGCCGTTCGTCGTGGAGAGCATCCTGGGCACGACCTTCACCGGCGAGGTCGTCGAGGAAACGACATTCGGCCCCTACCCGGCCGTCGTGCCGCAAGTGACGGGGACGGCTTATGTGGTGGGGCGGAATGAGTGGGTGATTGATCCGGGAGATCCGTTGCGGGATGGGTTTTTGTTGAGATAGATTGTGATTACTATCAGGTTGTTATAGTCTCATTCACCTGATTCTAAATACAATCCCCTGGAACAAGCTCCGTAAGCGCCCGCAACACAAACGTCGGCCGCACCTCCGACCGTCGCAGCATCCCCTCATCCGTCGCCCCGGTCAGCACGAGTGCCCCGGCCATGCCCGCGTTCAGCCCCATCAGCACATCCGTCTCCAGCCGGTCGCCGATCATGATGCAGCGCTCCGGCGGCAGGCCGAGAAAATGCAGTATCGCGTCGGCCATATAGCGCGACGGCTTGCCGACCACCGCCTCGACGCGCACCCCGGTCGAGGCCTCGATGGCGGCGATCATCGCCGCCGCGTCCGGTTGGCCGCCGCCCGGCACGGGGCAGAAGCGGTCGGCGTTGGTGGCGAAGAAGCGCGCCCCGGCGCGGATGGCGTCGAAGGCCACCTGGAGCTTGTGGTAATTGAACGCCCGATCGAAGCTGGCGATGACCGCCGCCACACCCTCGGCGCTGTCGGCCAGATCGAACCCGGCGGCGGACAGCTCGCGCTCCAGCGAAGCCTCGCCGACCACAAACAGCCGCGCGCCGGGCATGCGTTCGCTCAGGAAATCGACCATGACCAGCGATGAATTGACGACGTCGCTCGCCGGCGTCGGCAGCCCCAGCCGCGTCAGGCGTTCGGCATACGCCTCGCGGGTTTGGGTTGGGTTGTTCGACAGGAAGACCGTACGCTTGTCCATGTCGCGCAGGCGCGTGATGGTCTCCAGCACGGTGGGCAACAGGGCATCGCCCAGATAGCAGGTGCCGTCGAGGTCAAAGATGTAAGCGTCGTAGAAATGTTGTGGCGTCGAGAAAGAAAACGGTGTTGCGAGCGTGGGCGAAGACATCGTTATCGTGCGGATGGGAGCGGAAATGCCGCTCCCATCCGGCATTTATTCCAAATTGCGGCTACCGGCTACATCGTGGGAGCAAGCCGCACCTGTTGGCCGGCCTCGTCCGTATGGGCCTCATAGGTCTTGCCGCCAACGTCGAGGATGACGATCCAGCCCGGGGTGATGACCTGGAGGCAGCTCTCGTCCGGCCCACCAAAACCGAGGCAGGAGTCGCTGAACTCCATTGCCTGAACCGACATCACCTGAACATCGCCAAGGGCCACATCCAGCTGGGTCGCCAAAAACTCCTGGGCCGCGGCCGCGGCCGTGTCGGACGGAGCAGGGGCATCGCTTTCTGCGGGCAGCGTGGGGCCAATGCGAATCTGCTCGCCCGTCGCATCCGTATGAACCTCGTAGGATGTGCCGTCCACGTCGGCCAAAATCAGCCATCCGGGGGTGATCGCCTGGAGGCAGCTCTCAGCCGGACCGCCCAATCCCAGACAGGAATCGCTGAACTCAGCCTCCACGATCTCCGTGGCTTTAATTTTGTCCTCGGCAACGCCCAGTTCCTGCGCCAAGTACGGCACAACGACGGCGATAATCGCGCCGGAGCCGTCTTCCTCAGCGGGGTCTTCGATCTCTTCAGGGGCCACCAGGGTTGGCGGCTCGGTCGCCTCAGGTAAGGGCGTGCCGGACGCAGGACCATTCGCGGCCGACCCACAAGCCACCAGGAATGCGCTAAAAAGCACGAATATCATCAAAATCGACTTTGTACGTGACATCATTGTTTACTCCTTTTGCCGGGATCGTCATGACTGTCTGATTAAGGAAAGTATAACCGGTCAACCGGACATATCAGTATAACGCTCACAAAAAGCAAAAGGTTCCACCCGGATCGCGCAGTTAAATAATGCCGGATGCGGCCTCGCAGAAGGATTTAACTCTATCAGGCAACAAAAAAGGACCTCTTTGGCTGAGGTCCTCTTGTCCTATATAAATTCGCTATAGGCTACGGGAGCGACGGGGATCGAACCCGCGATCTTCGGCTTGACAGGCCGACGTGTTAACCGCTACACCACGCCCCCATGCGTGAATCAGGATGTTATCAGAAGTGCCATAAGCTGTCAATATCTCGCAGCCTCATTTTTGGCGGGTATCCAGGCCTTCCAATTTCAGGTCGGCACCCAGCTGAGGAATTGGATATTCCGCGCCTCGAACTTCCCCGTGGGGTGGCGCGACTCGGCCAACTCAAACTGAAAGATGTGGTTATAGCTGGGCAGGTTCAAGGGATCGACGTTATCGGGCAGGCTGGAGTCATTAAAGTAGGCCGTTTCATAGGGTGAGTCGGGGTTCTGCGTGTCGGTGAGCCACAGCTTTGGGCCGGAATCGCGCAGGAAGCGCATGAAGCCGTAGTTCTGCTTGTGGAAATAGCACGTCCCGCGCACGACTGAACTGATCTCCCCCCATGGCTTTTCATCATCAAAGGAGCCGCCGTTCGTGAACGTGGGCACCAGGTCGGGCACGAGGTAACCCGAGATGAACAGGTCTGATTCACGCCGAAGATCGGCCGAAGCGTTATCGAGCGCAACCACCTCTACCCGGCAGCCCCGGTTCTGCACGGCGCTCACCACACGGGTGAAATCACCGTCACCGGTGACGAGCATGACTCGATCCAGATTCTCCGATTGCAGCAGCATATCAACGGCCAGATCGAGGTCGGCGTTGGCCTTGCCATACCGCTTGCCGTTCTCATCTTCGTACCAGCGCACTTCCTTGATCATCACCTTGAAACCGAAGTCGCGAAGGAGGGAATAAAAGCGCTGGGTACTTTTTTGGTAGACAGAGTCCGTGCGGCCACGATCGGCGTCAAAGCTGACATAGGCGTTAAGCCGCACCGGCTCTGCCCCATCCCGACAGGCAAAATCGCGCAGCACATCATAGCGCATGCGGAAGCCGCCATTGCGGTACATATTCGCCGTATCTACATACACACCAATTCGCGAAGAAGATCGTGAGTCTCGCATAGTATTATTCTTTTTTAGCCTCTTTCGTTGCCTGCTCTCATGGCTCCAAATAGTTTTCGCACGATGCGGAGCCTGTCCAAAAATTAGTTGTCTCGATTTTACTTATTATCCGGTCGATTACGAGAGGAATTCCGAAAAATCGCTCGCCTGTGCTATTGACATGGGACAGCAACTCTCTATAATATACTTTGTAAGTTAATTTAACTTACTATCGATTGTGGTCACTGGAATGCAAAAAGCAACCCGACAACAAACAAAAGGCCACAACAGCCGGCTCGTTCTCCGGACTATCTACAATGGTGGGGAATTAAGCCGTGCCGACGTAGCCCGGTTGACCGGCCTCACCCGCCCCACCGTCTCCACAATCGTCGCCGAACTCCTTGAGAGCACTCTGGTCATCGAGACCGGCCAAGGCCCGTCGGCCGGCGGCAAACGCCCCACGTTGTTATCGATCAATGGCAACAGTCGCTATCTGATCGCCGTTGACCTGAGCGGCACCAACTTTCGAGCAGCACGTCTCAACCTGCGCGGCGAGATCGAGGCGCGCGCCGCTCTCCCCGCCGCTGGAATTCACGGCGACGACGTGATCACCGCTATTCACGAACTGGTCCAGGAGATTACCCCACTAAAAGGCGATTTGCTGGGAATCGGCGTGGCAACCCCCGGTTTGGTTGACCCCAACAACGGCATCATTCGGCGAGCCGTTAACCTGGGTTGGGTCAATATCCCTCTGCGAGACCTGCTGGAAGAACGCTATCATCGGCCGGCGCACATCGCCAACGACAGTCACATGGCGGCCCTGGCCGAATTCACCTATGGCGAACCGATCGACAGCGACAATCTGATCGTCATCCGCGCCAGTCGCGGCGTCGGCGCGGGCATCATTCTGGGCGGCCTGCCCTTCTATGGCGATGGATTTGGCGCGGGCGAGATCGGCCACGTGGTTGTCGACATCGACGGCGATCCATGCACCTGCGGCAATCGGGGCTGCCTGGAAACGACCAGCAGCGTCAACGCCATTCTTCATCAGCTAAGCATCGCAGATGGCGTACACGCCTCGCCGGCCGGGCATCCATCGCCCAACTGGAATCAGTTCGTGACGGCCGTTGCCGACCATGATCCCGTCGCCACCGATATCGCCGTCACCGCCGGCCGTCATTTGGGTGTAGCTGTAGCCAATCTCGTCGGCGCATTCAACATACAGACGATGGTCCTGGCCGGCCGCGTCGCCGATCTGGGCGACATCCTGCTCGATGCGGTTAAGGCTGAATTACATCAGCGAGTACTACCCTCGATAGCCGGGATGACGACCATCCGGCTGTCATCCCTTGCCCCCGATCGGGTCGGCGACATCATTATCCTGGGCTGTTCATCCTTGCTGTTGCAGCGGGAGCTGGGGGTACTATGAGTTTGCGCCTGGGCCTGGACATCGGTGGCACGAAGACGGCCGCGTTAGTGGTCGATGAATCCGGCGCTCCGCTGGGTCAGGCGACCAAACCCACGGACGTCACCAGTCCGGAACGTCTCGTGACCGGCACGCTTCGCATCATCGACGAGGCCCTTCAGGACGCGAGCAGCGACCGAAGCGATTTGCTCGCCGCAGGCATCGGCATCCCTGGGCAAGTCGATCCCGCCGACGGCTCGGTCCGCCTGGCAGTCAATCTAAACTTGCGCGAGCCGTATCCATTGGGCCGGGTCCTGCAGGATGCGCTGGGCGTTCCCGTGGCGCTGGAGAACGACGTGCGGGCGGCCGCGTGGGGAGCATATCATTGGGCATGCGAGCAGGCGCCGCTCAACAGCCTGGCCTATCTCAGCATCGGCACGGGAATCGCTGCCGGGCTGGTGCTGGAAGGTCGCATTTGGCGCGGGTCGAACGGCATGGCCGGCGAAATTGGTCATATTCCCATGAATGAGACCGGGCCACGCTGCGTCTGCGGTTCCTATGGTTGTCTGGAGTCAATCGCCGCGGGACCGGCCATCGCCGCGCAAGCGGCGGCAGCGGGCATCACCATCCATGGTCGCCCGCCCTTGACCCATGAAGTATATTCGCTGGCGGCCGCCGGCAATCCGGAAGCCGCTGAGGTGGTCGACCGCGCCGCCGGTTATCTGGCGCGCGCCGTCTATCTGCTGTTCATGACTTACGATGTGGATCAGGTTGTCCTGGGCGGGGGTGTAACCCGCGCCGGGGACGCTTTTGAAAGGCCGTTGCGGCATGCGCTGAGTATGCTACGATCCAACTCGGCGCTGGTGTCATCAATGATGCCCGACGGAAAAATAACGATTGCCCCTGTTGATTTTAACGCCGGAGTGATAGGGGCCGTGCACCTGGCACCAAGGCCAAGACGAATAAGCCGGCGGGAGGAAGATGAAGAGAATAAAGAACCGTTACCTCTGTCAAAGATCGAATCAGTATAAACATGTTGTGAAAATTCAATCTAGTTAGTCCGGAGGAAAGAATGAAACGTTTTATGCTTGTAGTTTTGCTTGTAGCCCTGACGGCCATGATGGTCGCCTGCGGTGGCAGCGCCGCGGTGCAGCAAGTTGCGCCGACGGTGGAAGCTGCCGTTCAACAGGTCGCCCCGACCGTCGCGGCGGCTATCGCCCCGACTGAGGCCCCTGCCCCGACTGAGGCCCCTGCCCCAACCGAAGAGCCTGCCCCGACCGAAGCGCCGGTCGCCGAAGGCACCTTCCTGGAGCGCGCCAAGGCCGGCGAGTTCAAGGGCACGACCGTGAGCCTCTGGGGTGTCATGGTTGACGAGGAAGCCACCAAGATGGAACTGGCCCTGGCTCCGTTCGAGGAAGCCACCGGCATCGACGTCGTCTACGAAGGCTCGAAGGAATTCGAGACCCAGATCAACGTCGCCGTTGACGCGGGTTCCCCGCCCGATGTTGCCAACATCTCCCAGCCCGCCATGGTCCAGCGCTTCGCTACCGCCGGCGCTCTGGTTGACGTCAGCACCTTCCTGCCCCGCGAGAAGCTGCAGGAGACCTACATCGACAGCTGGATCGACATGTCGACGATGCCCGGCGCCGATGGCAATGACATCATCGCCGGTGTCTGGCAGCGCGCCTCGGCCAAGAGCATGGTCTTCTATCCGAAGGCCCAGTTCGACGCCGCCGGCTATGTCGTTCCCGAGACCTGGGACGAAATGATGGCCCTGACCCAGCAGATCGCCGACGACGGCGACACCGCCTGGTGCATCGGCATCGAGTCCGGCGCGGCCACCGGTTGGGTTGCCACCGACTGGATGGAGAACATCATGCTGCGCACGACCTCGCTGGAGAACTATGACAAATGGGTCACCGGCGAGCTGCCCTTCGCTTCGCCTGAGGTCAAGGCCGCGGCCGAAAGAATGGCCGAGATCTGGCTGAATGACGAGTATGTCTATGGTGGCGTGCCGTCGATCGTCTCGACGTTCATCGGCGACTCCCCCGTCCCGATGTTCACCGACCCGCCCGGCTGCTGGTTCCACGCGCAAGCGGCCTGGATCACCAGCTTCTTTGGTAACGATGCCCTGGTGGCCGGCGAAGATTACGACTTCTTCTACCTGCCGCCCATCGACGAGTCCTTGGGCCGCCCGGCGCTGGTCGCCGGCGACATGATGGTCATGTTCAACGACCGCCCCGAAGTTCGCGCCCTGATGGAGTTCTTCAGCAAGGCGGAAGGCGTTGAGGGTTGGGTCCGCGCCGGTGGCACGCTGTCGCCCCACAAGGATGCCGACCTCGACTGGTACACCACCTACACCGACCGCAAGGTAGCCGAGATGCTCCTGAACGCCACGAGCGTTCGCTTCGACGCATCCGACCTGATGCCCGCCGAAGTTGGCTCCGGTTCCTTCTGGAAGGGAATGACCGACTGGGTTAGCGGCGCGACCGACCTGGACACCGCCCTGGCCGAGATCGACGCTTCCTGGCCGAAGTAAACAAGTAGCTTGACTCGAAATGGGTCGCACCCTGACAGGTGCGACCCATTTTCACGAATGCAACGAATGGAACGGATCCTTTTTTGGTAATTGGATCCGTTTCATCCGTTACCTCCGTGAAATCCCTGGTTGAAAATCTTATGATTCCCAAGACCGAAGACCTCATTGGTTACAAGCTCATGCTCGCCTTCACGGGCCACATGCCCCCGGCGCGCATTCTGGACTGGATAGCCCATCGCCCGATTGGCGGCTTCTCCCTTTTTCGGCCGCACAATTACGATAACCCTGCACAGGTGCGAGAGCTGACGGCTGCCCTGCAGCGCGCCGCGCGCGAGGCCGGACAAGCGCCATTGCTCATCGCCACCGATCAGGAAGGCGGCCAACTGGCAGCCATGGGCGCGGGCACAACCCAATTCGCCGGCAACATGGCCCTGGGCGCCACCCGCGACCCGGAACTGGCGCTGCGTGTAGGGCGGGCGATCGGCCTGGAGCTGGCAGCGATGGGGGTCAATGTCAACTACGCGCCGGTGCTCGACCTGAACACCAATCCACGCAACCCATCGCTCGGCATTCGCTCCTTCGGGGATGAGCCGGGACCGGCCGCCGCGCTGGGCGCAGCGATGGTGGTTGGAATGCAATCGGCCGGCGTAGCGGCAACGCTCAAGCACTTTCCCGGCAAGGGCGAGGCGGCCGTCGATTCCCACTACAAGATGCCCGTCATCGCCCACAGCCGCGAGCGACTGGATCGCATCGAAACCCCGCCATTTAAAGCGGGCATCGATGCGGGCGCCAAACTGTTGATGACCGGCCACTTCGCCATTCCCGCCCTCACCGGCACAAGCGCCTATCCGGCCACCGTCGCCCGCCGCGTGATGACCGACTATGCTCGCGGCGAGTTGGGCTTCGAGGGCGTCATCATCACCGACGCGCTCGACATGGGCGCCATCACCCAGGGCGCGGGGCAGATCATCGACGTCATCGCCGCCGTTCGCGCCGGGGTCGATCTCATGCTCGTCATGCACGACGTCGATACCCAGGAGCGGCTATACGGCGGTCTGGTGCTGGCCTACACGCGCGAGCTGATCGACGAAAGCCATATCAAGCCATCACTCGATCGCATCCTCACCTTGAAGGAGTGGGCCGCCGCTCAACCGCAACCGGAAATCGATGTCGTCGGCTGTGCCGAACACCGCGCTCTCGAAATCGAACTGGCGCGCCGGTCGATCACGCTGGTGCGCGATGAGGCAGGCTTGTTGCCCTTGCGCCTCGCACCCGACGCGCGAATCGCCGCCGTCATGCCCGCGCCGAAAGACCTGACACCGGCCGACACCTCCTCGACCATCACCCCCCATCTGGCGAGCGCCCTGCGTGCCCATCATCCTCACGTCGATGAGTTCGTGACCGAACACCTGCCCGGCGACACGGAAATCGCCGCGCTGCGCCAACAGTTGGCCGATTATGATCTGCTCGTCCTCGGCACGATCAACGCCTCCATGCAGCCCGAACAGGCCGTGCTGGCTAACGAACTGTTGGGCCTGGGCATCCCCACAGTCACGGCCGCGCTGCGAACACCCTATGATCTGGCATCCTACCCGGCGGCGCGGACGCATCTCTGCACCTACAGCATACAGCCTGCCTCGCTCGACGCGCTGGCGGCCGCTCTCTTCGGCGAGTTTGCGCCCACGGGACAGCTTCCCGTCGCCGCTCTCCATTAAAAGCCATGTTCGCCTATCGCCACGCCACCCTTATCACCCCTGATATAGTGATCGAAGACGGATCACTCGTCATCGACGGCGACCACATTCAGGCGGTCGGCGGCCCCGATCTGGTGCTGCCCACCGATATTGAATTTCGGGACGCCACGGGACTGATCCTGGCTCCCGGCTTCATCGATTTGCAGGTGAACGGCGGCTTTGGCCTCGACTTCACGGCCGACCCGACGACCATCTGGGACGTCGCCGCCGGGCTGCCGCGCTATGGCGTGACGAGCTTCCTGCCCACCGTCATCACCTCGCCACCATCAACTGTGCAACAGGCGCAGGACATCCTGATGGCCGGCCCGCCTTCGGGCTGGTCCGGCGCTCGGCCGCTGGGCCTCCATCTGGAAGGGCCGTTTCTCAATATCGCCAAGAAAGGCGCCCACAACCCCGCCTATCTACGCGCCCCGTCTTTGCAGGCCGTCGAAGGATGGTCTCCTGCGTCGGCCGTGCGTCTGGTCACGCTGGCTCCCGAACTGCCGGGCGCAACGGAAGTTATCGAGGCGCTTGCCGCCCGGGGCGTTGTCGTCAGCGCCGGGCACTCGATGGCGAGCTACGAGGCGGCCGAGGCCGGATTTGCCGCCGGCGCGCGCTATTCGACCCATCTCTTCAACGCCATGCCCACGCTGCATCATCGGGAACCGGGGCTGGTTGCCGCGGCACTGGCGGACCCGCACGTCACTGTGGGGCTTATCCCCGATGGCCTGCATATCCATCCGGCGCTCGTCAAGCTGGTGTGGCAACTGCTCGGCCGCGGCCGCCTCAATTTGGTCACGGACGCGATGGCGGCGATGGGGATGAGTCCGGGCGAATACTTGCTCGGCGATTATCAGGTCACGGTAGACGGCACATCGGCGCGACTGCCTGACGGCACACTGGCCGGCTGCGTCTTCTCTCTTGATGCCATCCTGCGGGCATTTCGCGCCTATACCGGCGCGTCGCTCGCCGATACTGTGGCGACAGTCACCACGACACCGGCCCGCTTGCTGGGCGTCGACGACCGGCTGGGGCTGCTTCGCCTCGGCGCGGCGGCCGATCTGGTGCTAATGACCCCCAATGGCGATATCATTCAGACGATTGTGGCCGGAAAGCTGCTCTATCAACAAGAGAAGACCGGTTAACAGAAGGGAGAGCGGCCAAGGCCCCATCGCCGACTTTCATAGTTTACGACTTGCAGAGGCGAAGCTACAATCAGTTACCGTAGCCTGGTCGGTCGTGAACGCTGCCCGGCCTACGACAATACCTCACCCTCACGGAGCGCAAAAGGTGAATCCGTGACGAGAGAGCGATGAAAACAACAAGACATTTATTGATTGGCATCTTCCTCATCAGCATGGGAGCGCTGGCCCTGGAAGTAGTACTGACGCGAATCTTTTCCGTCACCATGTGGTATCACTTCGCCTTTCTGGCGATTTCGATAGCCCTGATGGGTAGCGCGACGGCCGGCGTCTTCATTTACTTCTTCCCGCGATTGAGTAAACCCGATATGGCGCAGAAATGGATCGGCCGCGCCGCGGTAGCCCTCGCCATCGCCGTGCCCGCCGTGTTCCTCATCTATCTGCGTATCCCCTTTCGTCCGGTCCTGATGAACCGCGACGGGGCTTTCTCGTTCGAACAAATCGGCTGGCTGGCTCTCATCTACATTCTGCTCGCAATCCCCTTCTTCCTGTCCGGTTCGGTCCTGGCGCTGACCCTGGCCGGCTGGCCCAATGATGCAGGCAAGGTCTATGCTGCCGATCTGATCGGCGCGGCGATCGGCTGTCTGGTCAGCATCGCCGCGCTGTCTCAATTGGGAGGCGTCAATGCGCTCTTCCTGCTGAGCCTGATCCTGGCTCTGGCGGCATCGGCTTTCATCTACGGCTCGCGCAGATGGACTATCACCGCAGGCGTTATCATCCTGATCACCGGCGGACTTCTGGTCAGCAACATCGCCTCCCCCTGGACGCGGATCGTGGTCAACAAGGCCGGCGGCGAGGAGCCACCCATCGTTTACGAAAAGTGGAACATCCACTCACGTGTGACCGTGTACGAACCCGACGTCTTCCCCTTCTTCTGGGGCATCTCGCCCCAAAAGTGGGAGGAGACCATCGCCGCGGGCGGCAACTGGAACCACGCCCTGCTGCTGATCGACGCCGTCGCCGGCACACCCATCCAAAGCTTTAACGGCGATCTGGGAACTGTGCAATTTCTGCGTTCCGACCTGACGGCGATCGCTTATCAGTTGATGGACGATCCCGAAACGCTGGTCATTGGTCCCGGCGGTGGTCGAGACGTGTTGGCTGCGCTGGCCAGCGGCGCGCCCCATGTGACGGCCGTCGAAGTCAACCCGGCCATCATCGAGGCCGTCAAGGGGCAGTTCGCCGATTTTGCCGGGCATCTCTATGATCGCCCTGACGTGAGCGTCGTCGTCGCCGACGCCCGCGGTTTCATCGATCGCAGCCCGGGCGATTACGACGTCATACAGGCTTCGCTGATCGATACCTGGGCCGCCGGTGGTTCGGGCGCGTTCGCCCTGTCGGAGAACAGCCTCTACACCAAGGAAGCTTTCACCAGCTATTTCAATCATCTCAGTGATGACGGCGTTCTGAGCATCTCCCGCTGGTATCTGCCCGACCGCCCGGCCGAGACGCTACGATTGGTGACGACCGGTCTCGCCGGCTGGGAAGATGCGGGGGTGGCCGACCCGCGCGACCATATAGCCGTCATCGCCTTGTTTGACTCGACCCGTGCAACCACGGAGGGGCTATCCACAACGCTCTTCAAGCGGCAGCCATTCACGCCGGAGGAAGTCTCCCGTCTGCAGGAGGTTGCGTCTTCCTACGGCTATCAGGTGATCTACGCTCCGGGTCTGGAGCCGTTCGAGGAAGTCGGCGAGTTTATCGCCGGTGACGATCACGCCGGGTTCATCGCCAACTACCCGCTGGATATATCTCCGGCCACCGACGATCGGCCGTTCTTCTTCAACCTGATCCTGCTCGGCGACCTGTTTGATCCGGCACTCAGCGGCAGCGGCGTCTATCGCACCAGCATGGAAGCCATCTACATCCTGTTCGCCGTCATCGGCGTCACGGCCACACTGAGCGCTCTGTTCATTCTCGTGCCGCTCTGGCTGGGAGCCAAACGGCGCAATCTGGCGCGCCCCTCAGCCATGACGCTGGCCTATTTCGGCGCGCTGGGCATGGCCTTCATGATGGTCGAGATTCCGACGATGCAAAAACTGACCGTCTATCTGGGCCAGCCGGTCTATTCGCTGGCGGTCGTCCTGTTCTCCTTATTGTTGTTCAGCGGCCTGGGAAGCTGGTGGAGCGGCCGCTGGGCGGCACAGTCCATTTCAGCCGACATGCGCCGTGTCTTCCCGGTGTTAATCGGCTTCCTGATTCTCCACGCTGTCTTCAGCACCTTCGTCCTGCGCCAGACGCTGCAATTTGATCTGGCCGGGCGATTGGTGGTTGCCGTCCTACTCCTTTCGGTCATGGGGTTCATGATGGGCATCCCCTTCCCGGTGGGTATCCGCTGGGTCGGCCGCCGCCAATCCTCCGTCGTCCCCTGGCTGTGGGGCATCAATGGCGTCACCTCCGTGCTCGGCTCGGCCCTGGCCACGGCGCTATCGATCCACATCGGCTTTCGCCTGACGCTCGTCGTGGCCACTCTGGTCTACGGCGCGGCGGCAATGCTCTTCCTGAATATCCTGAAACAAACATCCGAGGAGTCGGAGTCAATCGATCCTGTTCTGCCGAGCGGGCCGCACAGCGCCGATCTCGGACCGGCCTGATTGAGTTCCGAATAGAGCGAATCGACAAGACAAGTACCACACAAGGCTGGATTAATATATGACTACCCTCCAACACACACATCTCTACCGCGAAATCCACGAGCAACCGAACGTTGTACGCCGGCTGCTGGACAAAGAAATGGCTACCGCGCAAGCATTGGCCGACCTCATCCATGGTCGCGGCATCGACCATGTCGTCATCGCCGCCCGCGGCACCAGCGACAACGCTGGCCGCTATGCTCAATATGTTTGGGGAGCCATGAACGGCCTGTCGGTCGGTCTGGCGGCTCCCAGCCTGTTCTCGATTTATCATCGGCCGCCGCGCTTCGGCAACGCGCTCGTGATCGGCATCAGCCAGAGCGGCAAAAGTCCCGACATCGTTTCCGTGCTGGCCGAGGCGCGCCGCCAGGGAGCGCTGACGGCCGCGCTGACCAATCGCCCTACTTCTCCGCTGGCCGGCGAGGCCGACGTAGTGATCGACCTGCAGGCAGGGGAAGAACTGGCCGTGGCAGCCACCAAGACCTACACGGCCGAGCTGGCGGCCGTCGCCCTGATCAGCGCCGCCCTCAGCGGCACGGCTGAACAACGAGATGCCCTGCTGACCGTGCCGGAAGCCATGGAAGCGACGCTGGCGATGAACGACGCCGTCGCCGAAATTGCGCCCCGTTACCGGTACATGCAGCGGTGCGTGGTCGTCGGCCGCGGCTTTAATCTCGCCACAGCCTTCGAGACGGCCCTCAAGCTAAAGGAGATGACCTACACCATCGTCGAACCCTACAGCAGCGCCGACTTCCTGCACGGGCCGCTGGCGATGATCGAACAGGGTTTCCCGGTGATCCTCATCGCCCCGTCGGGCGTCATGGCGGCCGAGATGCTCGACTTCGCCCGTACCCTGCGTGAGCGGCAAGCTGAACTGATCGTCGTCAGCGACGCGGCCGACCTGCTGGATACGGCGCGAGTCCCTCTGAAACTGCCTGTGCCCATGCCGGAATGGCTCTCGCCCATCACGAGCATCCTGCCCGGCCAAATGATGGCGATGCACCTGGCCCACACCCGTGACTACAATATCGACGCGCCGCGCGGTATCATGAAGGTGACGGAAACGCGATAACTGCGAATGACGAATCGCTTTGAAAGAGGCTAAACCAGCCGAGCATGTTTTCTCCAGCGAGAAACCGAATAGCGGTCGTTTTCAATTTCATATCGGTCTTTTGTCGCACCGAATAACTATGGTACACTGCCGTTATTGTCGTCTAGGGATACCTTTAGGCTTCCATCACAGGTATCTCGCCGCGTCCTTTAGTTGCGCTCAACCTTTTGGAATCATCCCGACCCGGTGATTCCATTCATAAAGGTTCAGGCATAACGAATGCTGCGAGAGGCGACAAAGGAGGTGGACGAGTCATAAGACAGCTAAAACAGGATTGCTCCAATGGATCAGTCCCTGACAAGGGCATATTATCGATCCTGGCCGACATGAATGATCGACCGGGACAACATATTTGGAGGAGAGTTCGATATGTCCAATAAACGCTTATGGCTTCCCATCTTGTTGATGGTACTGGCCCTGATGATTGCCGCTTGCGGCGGCACAGCCCCGACAGAAACAACCGCACCCACTGCAGCACCGGCACCGGCCGAAGAAGAAGCGGCGCCCGCCGAAGAAGAGGCCGCACCCGCCGAAAGTACCGGAGCCAACCAGCTTGAGTTCTATAGCTGGTGGACAGCCGGTGGCGAGGCCGACGGCCTGAACGCCATGTACGATCTCTTCAAGGCCATGTACCCCGACATCGAGATCGTCAATGCGACCGTGGCCGGGGGCGCCGGATCGAACGCGAAGGCTGTATTGGCCACTCGTATGCAGGCCGGCGATCCGCCTGATTCGTTCCAGGTCCATGCCGGGCATGAGCTGATCGATACCTGGGTAGTGGCCGACAAGATGGAACCGGTCACCTTCATCTTCGAGGAAAACGGCTGGATGGATGCCTATCCGCCCGACGTCATCTCCATTCTCTCCTACAATGGCGAGATTTGGAGTGTTCCGGTCAATATCCACCGCTCGAACGTCATGTGGTACAATCCCGCCGTCCTCGAAGCCAATGGCCTGACTGCCCCGACGACCATTGAAGAGTTCTTCACTGTGGCTGACGCCCTCAAGGCAGCCGGCGTCACTCCGTTGGCCCTGGGCGATAACGGCATCTGGACGGCGACCCATCTGCTTGAGAGTGTGCTGCTGGGCACGCTCGGAGCAGACGGCTATCGCGGTCTGTGGACCGGCGATACCGATTGGAACAGCCCTGAGGTGACGACCGCATTGGAATCATTCGCCCGCATGCTCGACTACGTCAACGCCGACCACGCCGCGCTGTCCTGGGATCAGGCTGCGCAACTGGTCGCCGATGGCGATGCCGCCATGACGATCATGGGCGACTGGGCCAATGGCTATTTCACCTCTATCGACCTTAAGCCGAACGTCGATTATGGCTACGCTCCCTCCCCGAGCACAGACGGCATCTTCATGATGTTGTCCGACACGTTCAGCCTGCCCAAGGGCGCGCCACACCGCGACAACGCGATCAAGTGGCTCACTCTGGCCGGCTCGAAGGAAGGGCAGGATGCATTTAATCCGCTGAAAGGCTCCATCCCGGCCCGCACCGACGGCGATCGCTCGCTGTACGATGAGTATTTGCAATCGGCGATGGATGACTTCGCCAGCAACGCCATCACCCCCAGCCTGGCCCATGGCGCGGCCGCGTCCGAGGGTTGGGTCACGGCGTTCAACGACATCATGACCCTGTTCGTCACCGACCGCAACGTCGAAAACGCACAGGCGGCAATGGCGAAGGCTTGTGTCGACGCCGGTGTCTGTGGTCAATAATCGGTAATTGGATCGACGAGCGCCGCCGTGGGAAACCCGGCGGCGCTCTTGTTCAATCGGCATTCGTCGCCGGCGGCAATTTACAATGATAGTTGCCGTTTATCCGTTCAATTACAATCCGACAATTTCAGGAGTGGCCTTATGAAATCCCAGTCACGCAACGAGCGTTGGATCGCCTTCCTGATGATCCTTCCGTCGATCATCCTGTTGGGTATCTTCGTCTACGGTTTCATCGCCTGGACGGGAGTCGTCTCCGTATCCAAATGGGACGGCATCCAGCCCGATTACACCTTTGTCGGCTTCAACAACTATAAACAACTCTTTTCGCTGGCGCTGGGTGGCATATCCGCCATCCGCTTCCACATCGACCTCTGGAATACTTTCTTCTTTACCATTTTCTTTCTCTTCCTTTGCCTTATTTTTGGGTTGTTGCTGGCAATTCTGCTCGATCAAAAGATAAAGGGCGAAGGCATTTTTCGAACGATCTATTTGTTCCCCATGGCGATCTCCTTCGTCGTCACCGGCGTCGTGTGGCAGTGGATCTTCGCGCCGGGGACCGAATCAAGGGCGCGAGGCGTCAATGCCTTGCTCCAGAGCCTTGGGCTTGATAACCTGACCTGGGGCTGGTACACCGATCCGACGCGGATCGGCCCTTTCCATGTCGCTCTCATCCCGGTGATCATCGCCGCCGCGTGGCAGATGATCGGCTATACGATGGCCATGTATCTGGCCGGGCTGCGCGCCATTCCCGATGACCTGCGCGAGGCCGCCCGTGTGGACGGAGCCGGCAGTTTCGGCGTCTATCGCCACGTCGTTCTGCCGCTTCTCGCGCCCATCACCCTGAGCGCGCTCATCATTCTGGGCCATATTTCGCTTAAGATTTTCGACCTCATCTACACCATGACCGGCAAGGGGCCGGCCTTCGCCACCGACGTGCCCGGTATCTTCATGTTCGAGACGACCTTTCAGGGCAACCATTATGCCCAGGGGGCGGCAATCTCCATCATCATGCTCCTGATGGTCGCCCTGATCATCATTCCCTATCTCATCTACAGCTTCCGTCAAGAGGTGGAACTATGACCGCACGTTTCAATCCGGCGCGCTTTGCCGTCTATCTCTTGTTGATCCTGTTCGCTCTTATTTTTCTGATCCCCGTCTACGTCCTGTTGAGCAGCAGTTTGAAGACCTTTGCCGAAGTCCAGGACTTGTCGAGGCTATGGGCGCCACCGCAAGGGCTAAACCTGGAAAGCTTCAAGGCGGCATGGGCAGGCATCCCTGAAAAAGGCCTGCGTGGTCTGGCCCCCAACCTGATGAACAGCTTCAAGCTGACGATACCGGCGACCATTCTGTCGGCCTTGCTGGGTTCGATGAACGGTTACGTCCTGTCGAAGTGGAAGTTCCCCGCCGCGAATATCGTTTTCCCGTTGATGCTGTTCGGCATGTTCATTCCCTACCAGGCTGTCCTGGTGCCGTTGACGGTAACTCTGGCCAGAATAGGCTTGGGCGGCTCTCTCTGGGGCCTGATTCTGGTCAATGTCGTCTATGGCCTGCCCATCACGACGCTCATCTTCCGTAATTACTACTCCGAAGTACCCAATGAAATGATCGAGGCCTCGCGCATGGACGGCGCGGGCTTCTTCGGCATCTATCGTTTCATCATGTTTCCCCTGTCATTGCCGGGGTTTGTGGTTGTCATCATCTGGCAGTTCACCAACATATGGAACGAATTTCTGTTCGCCGTGACGATCCTGCAAAAACCCGAAATGCAGCCGATCACTGTCGCGCTGCGCAATCTGTCCGGCAGCCAGATCAAGGAATGGAACGTCGTGATGGCCGGGGCGATTATCGCCGCCATTCCAACGCTCATCGTCTACATTGTGATGGGGCGTTACTTCGTCCGCGGATTATTGGCCGGATCGGTGAAGGGATAATAGAATGCCTTATGACTGATCCAACACCTGAACAACCCAAACAGACTCGTATTACTATCGATCTGCCCAAAGATCTGCGTCCTGTCTATTCCAACCTGGCCTTCATCAACTACACCCCGGCCGAAATCGTGCTCGATTTTGCCCAGGTATTGCCGCGCACACCGCGCGGCTCCCTGTTGGCCCGTGTGATCATGAGTCCCATCCACGCCAAACTGCTGCACGCTGCTCTGGCGCAGAACCTGGCCGGCTACGAGCGCCAATTCGGCGAGATACAGCTGCCACAACCCCGCCCCAACATCGCCGACAACTTCTTCCGCTTCCCCGGAGAGGGCGGCGGTGATGAAGAAGACAAACGAGATGGATGAACTGGACACCACAGCCGAAACGATCCGGCGCTATATGGAGCAAGTCGATGGCGCGCGCGATCTGGCCTACAAACGCTCACGCAGCCTGATCGCCCTTTGTGCTCGAACGATCCGGGCTATCCACCGCGAGGAGTGGGACGCAGCCGAGGCCTTGCTGGCCGAGGCGCGGATCGCCACCGACGACCTGGTCGGCGGGGTGCGCGACTACCCCGAACTATATTTCGCCGGCTACACCCAGGATGCGGTCAAGGAGTTCGTCGAGGGGAACCTCGTCTACGCGATGGTGCGCGGCCGCCCGCTGCCGGCGCCGGAAGACCTCGGCTCGGAGCCTAATACCTGGCTCAACGGTCTGGCCGAAGCGGCCAGTGAACTACGCCGTCGCATCCTCGACCTGTTGCGCCACGGCGAAACGGCCGAAGCCGAGCGGCTGCTCGACGCGATGGACCACATCTACAGCACCCTGGTGACGTTCGACTTCGCCGACCAGATCACCGGTGGTCTTCGCCGCCGAACAGACGCGCTGCGGGCCGTTTTTGAGCGGACGAATGGGGATGTGGCCAATAGCTACCGCAGCACACAACTGGAAGCGGCGCTGAAATCACTGGAATTGAAGCTCGAAAAGGGAGAGGAACGCTAAACAGTCGCCCCTCTGCCGAGCGAATAAGCAGTCAATAGCGTGTCGGTTGCGGCGACCGCCTCCTCCACCGACACGCCGTTTGCCCAATCGAACTCCCCCTCATACGGCCGCCAGAGCGTTTGGACACGGCCGTTGACCATGTAGGGCGCATTGGCGGCCGGATCAGTCGGCCCATAGATCGCCAGCGTCGGGCAGCCGGTGGCCGCGGCAACATGGGTAGAACCGATATCGTTGCCCACGTACAGCCCTGCCAACTCGCACAATGCCGCCACCTGCCCCAGGCTCATTTGCCCGGCCTGATTTGCCGGCGAAAACGGCACCATTCCCGCCACTTCCCCGGCCAGGGCGCGTTCTTCAGCCAGGCCCACGAGGACGATCCGTGCGCCGTGCGTCTTCTGCAGGTGATTCGCCAGCCGAGCAAACCGATAGGCAGGCCAGCGAATATCGAGATCGCGCCGTTCGGGATTGTCTCCGCCGCCGGGATGGAACACCACCAACGGCGTGTCGCCCAACCAGTCGAACTCCTCCACCAGCCAGCGAACCACGGCTGTCCGGTCGCTGTCCGTGGGCGCAAACTCCATCTCGACTGTATTAAGGATCGTCTCGAGGACACCAACTGCTGCTGCCAGGGCCAGATAGCGGCGAGCCGTCCAGCGCTCGGCCGACGGCGGGCGGGCGGTCAGGGTAAGCCCTGCTCGCCCGCCCGCGCTAAGCCCGACGCGCTGCGGGATGCCTGTTTGCCGGGCGACGTGCGCTGCCAAAGGTGACGCAGACGGGATAAAGCACGTGTCATACCCCTCCCTTTTCACGGCCTCCAGGAAATCGCGCATCTCCTCGCGGCTATTATGAGCCAAATCGCCCGGCCCGCTGCGTATGGTGCGCGTGAGGCGCCGGTTGCCACCAATCGCCTGTAAGGCCCAATCACTGATAGCCCAGTCAAAACGCGTCTCAGGGAATGCCTCGCTCAATGCGGCCAGCAGTGGCGTGGTCATCATCACCCGTCCCAGGCAACAGGGTTGCAGGATAAGCGCCTTTTGCGGTGGGGCAAAAGGTTGTTTGGCGCCCCACGGGAGAACCTGTCCCACCGCGGCGCGCAACTTGTCCGCCCAGGAATTGCCGTCTGAAGTCACGATGTCCGCCTCTATCCCTTCACCACTGCTACGGGCACGAGCCGCGCCACCTTGCGGGCAATCCCCGCGCCGTGGACCACTTCAATCACCCGATCGACATCTTTATACGCCTGTGGCGCTTCTTCCGCCAGCCCCGACAGGCTGCCGGCGCGCACGCGGATGCCGCGACTCTCCAGCCCGCGCCGCAACTCGTCGCCCTGCACCTCTCGCTTGGCCCGTGAGCGGCTCATCACACGCCCCGCGCCGTGGCATGTGGAGCCGAAGCTCTGAGCCATCGACCCTTCCGTACCCACCAGCACCCAACTGGCCGTGCCCATCGATCCCGGAACGAGCACCGGCTGGCCAATGTCGCGATACACATCGGGCAGGACGGCCGAGCCGGGGCCGAAAGCGCGCGTCGCCCCCTTGCGATGGACGCAGACGCGCACCCGCTTGCCGTCCACTTCATGTTCCTCAATTTTGGCCATATTGTGGGCGATGTCATAGATCTGATACACGCTGGGGTCGTCGACCTTGCCCGCCAGGACGTCATCGAAGCTGCGACGGATCAGATGGGTCAGCAACTGGCGATTGGCAAAGGCGAAGTTGGCCGCACCCTTCATCGCCGCCAGATAGTCCTGGCCCTCCGGGCTGCTTAGCGGTGCGCAAACCAGCTCGCGATCGGGCAAAACGATGCCGTATTGGTGAACAACCCGCTGGAAGCGGGCCACATAATCGGTGCAAACCTGATGCCCGAAGCCGCGCGAGCCGCAATGAATCTGGGCGACGATCTGGCCGGGGAAGAGACCCATGCGCGTCGCGGCCGTCTCATCGAAGATATCATCCACCACATCCAACTCGATGAAGTGGTTGCCGGAACCGAGCGTCCCCAACTGATCACGGGCGCGTTCATAGGCGCGAGCGCTTATTTTCGCCGGATCGGCCCCTTCGATGCGGCCATTTTCCTCGGTAAGTTCCAGGTCTATGGGCGTCGCGTAACCGCGCTCCAGCGCCCAGCCCGCCCCCTTGCGGACCACGTCTTCCAGTTGCTTGCGATTCAGCACGAACTCACCGCCGCGGCCGACGCCGTGAGGGCAATTGCGCTGGAGTTGGGTCGCCAGTTCGTCCAGATAGGGCGCGATATCGGCCCGGCTCAGGCGCGTGCCCAGCAGGCGCACGCCACAATTGATGTCATAGCCGACGCCCCCCGGCGAGATCACACCGTCGGGCACGCGCGTCGCCACCACGCCGCCGATGGGGAAGCCATATCCTTGATGAATGTCGGGCATGGCCAGCGCATAGGCAACGATGCCGGGCAGCGTGGCGCTGTTGGCCAGCTGATCGAGGCTCTTGTCGCCAAGCGCTTGCTGCAACAGCTCGGCATCGGCGTAGAACCGCGCCGGCACGCGCATATCCGGCCGGTGGGCGGCAGGGATCTCGTATAAGTAGGGGTTGATGCGTTTGAAATCGGAGCTTTTCATCGCTCTCTCCTAAACATCGAACACCACCGTAACCTCCAGCCCGGCCTCCGTTTGCCGGATCGCCAGATCATGGTAGGTGACGGCTTTGATATGCTTCTGAATCTCGGCCGGCCGTCCGCCCGACACTGTGCCGACCAGTCGGGTCGGCGTCACATCACGCAGGTCGGCCACCGGAAAAACCAGCCCGTCGCGCTCGGCCCAATAGACCAACTCACCCAGGAAAAGCACGAGCATCTCCTCCGCATCATAGGCCTCCAGAGTCAGATCGCGCGATAGGTCTCGCGGCACGACCGACGTATCACCGGCCAGCAGGTACGCCATCCCCTCGGCCGCGCGAGCGAATAAAGCTTTCAGGTCATCACCGCGCAGGCGCAAAGCCCAGTCGGCCGTGTGCTCGACGATGCGAATGTCATCGTCCTCAGGTGCATCCATCATCTTGCTATTATACCGGTACTCAGTATTCCAGAAGTTGAAAGCTGTCCAGAATGACGTTCAGATCACGCTGCAAGGCTCCGAAATGTTCCTGCGGAGCGCAGGCGGCCACCAGGTATCCGGGCTTGCCTTCACCGCTGACGAACAGGTGGCGGCATTGATACTCATTGGACGGATCCAGCGCGATGAAACGCGCCTGTGGCTGACCGGCAAGGTGCGTATTGATCTCCTTTTCGGATATCTGAAAAGAGTTCTCGTCCAGCGCATCCAGCACGTCCTGCGGGGCCACGCCGCGCAGACGCTCGCTCCGGCCGATGAGCAGGAACGGTTGCGGATCGACTTCGTCCAGCAAGCCGGCACCTACGGCCAGGCCCACCGTCTCCACATCATCAGCAAGCTCGCCCAGCGGCCCTAAGGCGCGATTGACATAGGTTTGCTGCGCCACAACGCGCGACAGCAACTCGCTCTGATCCCGATAGGCCATGTCGATCCATTGCCATTCGATAGGGATAGACACCGTATAGCGCAGATCGGCATCGGTCACCCTGACCCATTCGCCATCCGAATCGAAACCGGCGCCGCTCACGAGGACGGGCCGCAGGCTCAAAGAGCGCATGACCAGCCAGAGGCCGGCGATGATCGCCAGCGTCAGCAGCCCATAGACCAGCAGCGCACGCCAGTTATAGTCAGCCGGCGTGACATCCTCTTCCCGCGCAGCCAGATCCGGCGTTTTTGTGAATGCGCGCTTGGGGGTTGGGGCGGCCGCTCTCTTCGGCAGCTGATAGCCACAATGCCAGCATACGACATCAGTCGCTAAGATCGGCTTGTCGCAATTGGGGCATCGATCGGCCAAAATAAACTCTCTCCATCGCACCGTCGCCAAAGTGTAAAGCGAATTACACCTCTCTTGTAAAATCCTTGAACGACAACGCAGATTACAAGCGCTATCATAACGTCATCATTCAGCAACACAAATAGTCCTCCTTTTTTTCTCCTCTTCCCGCAAAAAAGCCCTGCATCCCCCGCAGGGCTTTTTTGCGCCCGACCAAGGTTAATCCTGACGGATGGGATAGAATCTCTCGCATGAACAATCTGCTGGAACTGATCCACACTCGCCGATCCATTCGCCGCTATACCCACGACGTAATCCCGGCCGATGTGGTCGATCAGCTATTAAACGCGGCCATCCGGGCGCCGTCGGCCCATAACCGGCAGCCGTGGCGCTTCGTCGTGATTGCCAATGAGCAGACCCGGTACAGGCTGGCCACAGCCATGGGCGACCAACTCCGGCGCGATCTGGCGGCCGACGGCCGATCGCCGGAGTTCATCGAGCGAGACGCCGGGCGCTCCTATATGCGCCTGACCAGCGCGCCGCTGCTGATTCTGCTCAGCCTGACGATGGCCGACATGGACGTCTACCCCGACGAGCGCCGCGCTCGCAATGAAGCGATCATGGCAGCCCAAAGTACGGCCATGGCCGGACAAAACATCATGCTGGCCGCTCATGCCCTGGGTTTGGGGGCCTGCTGGGTGTGCGCGCCGCTGTTCTGCCCCGACGTCGTCCGCGAGACGCTCGCCCTGCCGGCGGACTGGCAGCCTCAGGGTCTCATCACGCTCGGCTATCCGGCCGAGGAAAAACAAAAGACGCGCCACCCCCTGGAGTCGCGCGTCCTGTATCGCTGATTCAGTTCGGCAATGGCCGGGCCTAGACGATCACGGCCTCGATCACCGGGCGCTTGCCCGTCTCATCGTACAGATAGCGACTGAGAGCCGATTCCACCTGGCCGTCGGTTAGCTCGCGCCCCGCGGTGTGGGCTTCGCGCACAACGCGCGCGATCGTATCTCCGGCACCCTTCAGCAGATCATCGGCCTCTTTCTCATTGACAAAGCCGCGCGTGGTCAGCTTGGGGCTGCCGGCCAGCTCGCCGTGGCCGTTGGTGCGCACGACGGCGAAAAAATACCCGGCCTGTGCCAACCGATCACGATCACGTACCTCCGCCCAGCCGATATCGCCCACGCCGGAGCCGTCAACGAACACATAGCCGCCCGGCAGCCGCTCATGCACGGTCATGCTGTAGGGAGTCAACTCAATCGGCGTGCCGTTCTCCACGACGGCGATCCGCTCCTCGGGAATGCCAAGGGCCTTGCCCATCTCGGCGTGCAGCTTGAGATGGCGTAACTCGCCGTGGACGGGAATGAGGAACAGCGGCCGAATCAGGTTGATGAGCAGCTTCATTTCCTCGCGGCTGGCGTGCCCCGACACGTGGACGTTGGCGATGCGATCATAGAGCACAGTCGCTCCGCGTCGATAGAGCTGGTTGATGGTGCGGTAGATCAACTCCTCGTTCCCCGGAATCGGGTGCGCGGAGAAGATAACCGTGTCGCCTTCCTGGATGCTGAGCTGGTTGTGAGTGCCGCGTGCCAACCGACCCAGGACGGCCGACGGCTCGCCCTGCGAACCGGTGACCATGATCACCACCTCGCTCGGCGGCATCTTCACCGCCACGCCCAGGTCGACAATGAGATCGTCAGGCAACTCCAGATAGCCCAGCTTGCGGGCGATCTTTACTGCGTCGCGCATCGACCGGCCGGCGATGGCCATCTTGCGGTTGAACTTGATCGCCGCCGCCGCCGCGATGGTGACGCGAGAGATCAACGAAGCAAAGGTGGCGACGATAATGCGCCCCTCGGCCTTGCGAAAGACATCCTCAAATCCCTCCAGCAGATCCATCTCCGATTCCGTCCAGCCCGGGCGGTCGGCGTTGGTGCTGTCGGCCATCAAAGCCAGCACGCCGCGCTGTGAGAACTCCGCCAGTTTGGCAAAATCAGGCGGCCAACTGTCGATGGGCGTATGGTCGAATTTGTAGTCGCCGGTATGGACGATCAGGCCGACCGGCGTGGTAATGCCGAAGCCAACGCAATCGGGGATGCTGTGGGCAACGTGAAACGGCTCCACCTTAAACGGGCCAATCTCCAGCACCTCACCGGCGCGAAAGGAGATGAGTTCCACCTCATGCAGATTCTTGGCCTCGCGCAGCTTGTTCTCGATGAGGCCCAGCGTCAACGGCGTGCCGTAGATCGGCGCCTTGATATCGTCGACAAGATGGGGCAACGCGCCGATGTGGTCCTCATGGCCGTGGGTGATCAGGATGGCGCGGACTTTGGACCGTCGATCGCGCTCCATCAAATAGTTGTAGTCGGGAATAATGAGATCGACCCCGAGCATATCATTCTCAGGGAACATGACACCGGCATCGACGATGAGGATATCATCCTCATATTCGATAACGGTCATATTCTTGCCAATCTCGCCAAGCCCTCCTAGGGGTAATATCTTTAATGCGTTTGTCATACTACAGGAAATTTTATGAGGATTTACCACTCGCGTCAAAAACGCTCACGAAGTCGCATAAGGCGCGGGCTAAATTGTGGTTACGCGTTGAATGAATAGCCACAGCAGGAAGATCATCACAACCATGGCGGTCGTCAGCACGAGAAGAAGCGGCCACATGCGCGGATGGGGTTCGGCCGCCACAGGCAAGGCGCGAATAGCAGTTTGCACATCAGGACGTGGCCGGGCAATCGTCAGCATTGCGGCCTCGGCATCTATTTCCGGCAATGCCGCCTCGCGCGGGCCATGTTGTACGATGGCCACCGTGATGTTGTCCTCGCCCCCTCGCTGCCGCGCCAGGCGAACCATCGTCTCGACGGCCGCGTCGAGTTCTTCGCCGGCAATGATGCGCGCAATCTCTTCATCGGGGACATGGCGCGTCAGGCCATCGGAACAGAGCAATAGAAGATCGCCAAGCTCAAGCTCTACCTCAAACAAATCGATGGGAGGCCGCCTTTCCGATCCCAAACTGTAGAGAATGACGTTCTTGTATGGGTAACGGAGCGCTTCTTCAGCCGTCAGCGCGCCCTCTTCCACCAATCGCGCGACAAGGCTCTGATCGCGCGTCACCTGGCTGATCACCCCGCGACGCCAAAGATAGGCGCGACTGTCGCCGACGTTGCCGATGTAGGCATGGCCATCCTGAACGGCCACGGCCACCATGGTCGTTGCCATGCGGCGGCTGTCGTCGCGCTCGGCCGCCAGGCGTCGCAGATCCGTATTGGCCGACTGCATGGCCTCGATCAGTCGCGCGCCGAGCGTATCGAATTGGATCGGCTGAAGGTAATGGTGGAGTGTCTGCTCGCTGGCGTACTGGCTGGCGACCTCGCCCGCGTCAGCGCCGCCGACACCGTCGGCGACGATATACAATGCGCCATGCAATTGGTAGTCGTCCGGCGACTCCGGCTCATGGACGATGACAAAGTCCTCATTGTGACTTCGCACCAGGCCAGGATCCGTTCGCCAGGCGGCCGATAGTGGGACGGTCGCTTCCATCATGGGCACTATAGCGAGATTATGAGAGGGTGACAAGCCTTCTAACCCGACGATTGCATGATGATTTAGTGAAATCAGTCCATGTTGGCCCGATGCGAAGGGCAAATGACGGACATTCGCCGCCGGAGTGGTAAAAAGATATAAAACCCGGATATTCCATCGACTTACACCACGAGGTGACTTCATGACTGATTTAAAATCCGCCCATATTGAAACCCGCCTGATTCGCGAGCGAACCGCCATCGGCCCCCATCGCGAGCAGATCACGCCGATCTACCTGGCTTCCGGCTTTGCCTTTCCCGATGCCGAAACGGCGCGCGCGGTCTTCAGCGGCGAAAAGCCCGGCTACGCCTACTCCCGTTGGGGCAACCCCAACAATGACGAACTGGTCGCACGCATGTGCGCGCTCGAAGGGGCCGACGCCGGCATCCCTACGGCTTCGGGGATGGCGGCGATCTTCACTGCCCTGGCCGGGTTGCTCAACAGCGGCGATCATGTGCTCGCTTCGCGGGCCTTGTTTGGCGCCACGCATCAGATATTGTCCGGCGTCTTGTCGCGCTGGGGGATAAGCCATACCTATGCCGACAGTGAGCGACCCGAAACGTGGGGAGATCTTTTTCGGCCGGAGACGCGCATCTGCCTGATTGAGACGCCGTCGAACCCCGGCCTGACGCTGGTCGACATCGCCCAGGTCGCGGCCATGTGCCGGGAGCGCGACGTCTATCTGGTCGTCGATAATACCTTCGCCACGCCGATCGTCCAGCGGCCCATCGAACTGGGAGCAGATCTGGTCATCCATTCGACGACGAAATTCCTCGATGGGCAGGGGCGCACTATCGGCGGCGTGATACTGGGCGACTCATTCATCATGCGGGAACTGACCCAATTCGCCCGCCAAACGGGGCCGACGGCCTCACCTTTCAACAGCTGGATTGTGAGCCAGGCTTTGGAGACCTTGCCGTTGCGCATGGAGCGCCATTGCGCCAACGCGTTGACCTTGGCCAACTGGCTCGAAGGGCGCGCGGGTGTCGAATCCGTTCGCTACCCGTTCCTGGCCTCACATCCGCAGGTGGATCTCGCGCGGCGACAGATGTCGGCGGGGGGTGGCCTGGTGACATTTACCGTGGCCGGCGGGCTCGCGGCGGGGCGACGCTTCCTGGACGCGCTCAGGCTGTGCGACATCGTCGCCAACCTCGGCGACGCGCGCACAACGGTGACGCACCCGGCTTCCACGACCCATAGCAGCCTGAGCGAGGAAGACCGGTTGGCGACGGGCATCACGCCCGGTCTGGTTCGCGTCTCCGTCGGCCTGGAACACATCGACGACATCATCGCCGATATCGATCAGGCATTGGGTTAGGCACATAACCCCAAGCAGGAGAAGCAAAAACGCCGCGCCCGAAAACCGGGTGCGGCGTTTTAGCTAAGGAGGAAGAAAATGAGAACCGCTTGTTTCTCTGTTTGTTCTACCAATCAGACTACGGAGCGATTGATTTTCTTACCCCACAAGCCCCGATTCCCGCGAGGAAACCGGGGCTTGGGGAACCGATATTAGTTGATGATCCAGGCCTGGGCCTCGTTGTCCGCCGGGGCACCGGGACCATAGATCCACAGCAAGCCGTTCTCGGTCGCGTTCATCTGATCGCCGAAGTCGATCACACCGAACGGCAGCGCGCCGGAGCGCGCCGGCAACTCGGTTAAACCCGCGTCGCCATTGCCGAAGATGGTGTAGTAGCGCTCGCCGAGCGGAACGACGTTCAGGCCGGTGATAGCATCTGCGCCGCCGCTGTAGTACCAGTCATTGGCGAAGACGTCGACACCCATCGACGTCGTGAAGAAGTCATTCGCGTTCAGGCCGATCTGATCGCCACAGAAAGTCAACACAACGTTGCCGCTGTTGGTCTCGTGGGTCGCGTAGAACCACGCATCGGCGGAACCGGTGCTCAGATCATAGACCCAGGTCACGGCACGGCCGTCAGAAGGAGCGCTGCTGAAGCCACCGGAATTGTCGAAATTGAAGATCGCGTAGTCGGCCAGACCGTCGCCATCCACATCCACGTCGGCCTCAATCCAGATATTGGCGGCGGCATGGGAATAACGATCCCAGGTGTTGACCGCGAAGGCCATGACAAACGACGGCTCGGCGCCGCAGTACCCGGCCGGAACCGGGTAGGTCTGCACACCCACATAACGCAGGTCGGCCGGAGCCGCGTTGCCACCCAGGACGGGCGCGTCGGGCTGCTGGTCGCTCATGCCGATCAGCGAGTAGGTGTCGATGTAGGACGCAGCGACGCCCGTGTTGCGGACCCAGTTCAAACCGTTCTGACGAACGCCCGACTGGATGTTGCCCGCGCCACGCGGCAGCACGTGCCAGGGCATGTGGATGCTTGCGGTGCTCCCGCCGACACCCTCGAAATTGATGTAACCATCATATTCGTTGAGGGTCAGCGCGTCGGGGTTTGCCCCGTTGCTGTCGCTGTTCAGCACCCAGTCGTGCAGCGGCTGGTTGGTGCGCGGGCGAATGTGCATGTGGACCGGGAAGGTCACACTGCCGTTTCGGGGAACCGTGAACGACGACGGGACAGAGAGACGAACCACACCGGTATCATCATTGTCATAACGATACACAACATTGGAACGGAGCGTGACAGGCTGGTTGCTGTAGTTGCGAACCGTGACACGCTTCACCATGGTCTGGTTGCCAACGATATCGTGGAAGCCAAAGGACAGCGTGGCATCCAGGGCATTGCGGTCCCATGCGGCGACGGTCGAGTTGAGCGCATCGAAGACACGCACCTCGCCACCGCCGATGCGGCTGATCGCGGCCTGATACCCACCGAAGAACGCAGGATTGTTCATCATGTCCGTCTCGCCGGTGTTCATGAGAACAGCCTTGATCTCCGACCACGTGCGATCCGGGTAGGCGCTCATGAGCAGGGCGGCCGAACCGGTGACCATCGGCGCGGCGCCGGAGGTGCCGCCGAAGGCTTCGGTGCCGGTGCCGGATCCCCAAACGGCCGATACCGACGCGCCCGGCGCGCCGATGTCGGGGCCGGCCTCATTCGTGCCGACCGTCGGGCCGCGGCTGCTGGAGCCAACCAGGTGCTGGACCAGGGAGATGCCGTTCGCCGGATCAAAGACGACCGTCACGCCTTCCGCCAACCCGCTCTTCAGCGCGTTGGAATCAGCCTGGCTGATCATGTAGCCGGGGATCGACGGGTCGCCCTCGCCGAAGCCACCCTGGAACGGGTCTCCGGGGGCGATGAGGCCGATGATGCCGACCAAAGCGCCGCCGTCAGCGATATTGCTGATCTTGAGGCTGAACCCGCATGTGCCGCGATCGACCAGCACGATCTTGCCGGTCAGCGTGCCGGGCGCGAACGACGTGCAACCGTTCAGGTTGCCGCCCGCGCCGTCGCCATACTGCAACGGGCCTTCG
The DNA here is from genome assembly GCA_035446145.1 of Promineifilum sp. (SeqCode). GTDB lineage: Bacteria > Chloroflexota > Anaerolineae > Promineifilales > Promineifilaceae > Promineifilum. The sequence continues at coordinate 33,974 of DAOMSB010000009.1, forward strand.
ATGCGCGCAGTCGGCTCTACCGCCCACGGCTGGAAGACGGCCGCATACAGCCCGGCGATGCTCGCCGGCGCAGTGACTTCCATCATGGGTTGGTTCGCCGAAGGCACGTTCGTCTGGGCCACGGCCAAAGCGGTCGAAGCCGAGCTGGGGGTGCCGTTGGCATAGGGCTTGTCGGCGCTGTTGCCGGCCGAGGCAACGGTTAGAACACCCAGGGCGCTGGCGTTGTTGACCGCGTAGGAGAGGTCGTCCCAACGCGGATCGCCGTAGGACGAACCCAGGGACATGTTGATGACGTCAACCGCGTCGTCGGGATTGCCGTCGCCGTTGGGGTCGACCGCAAACTCCATCGCCTGGATCAGCGGCACACCGGCGCAGGAGGAGCTGACGGAGGAGCAGACCTTCAGGGCGTAGAGATCAACGCCCGGGGCCACGCCCATCGCGCCGCCGATGATGTCGGCCACGTGCGTGCCATGACCGCCGCCCGGACCATCATCGATCGGGTCGGGATCGGGCATCTCGGGGCCATTGGGCCATTCGCTGCCGACGAAGTCATAACCGCCCACGACGCGAGCCGTCGGGAAGGTTCCCGGCTCGATGATCGTCGGGTCGTTATTCAGCCAGTCATTGGGATCGCCGGAACCGCCAAAGGCGATGTGGGTGTAGTCGATACCGCTGTCGATCACAGCCACGCGAACGCCGGTGCCGTCGAAGCCCGCAGCCTGAACGGCCGTCGCGCCGATATAGGGGACGGTCTCGGACAGATCCAGCTCGTAATTGCGAACCGGGTTGATCGAGACGACGTCCGGGTTCTGGGCCAGGGCGCTCAGAGCGGAAGCGTCAACTTCGAGCATGACCGCGTTCATGACGACCTGCGTCGAGCCAAGGACCTTGGCCCGCGAATCGACCGCGCGCGCGGCCGAGACAAAAGCGCCTTGCTGCGAGACCGCGGCTTGCAGCGTGGGGCCGTTCGTGGCGGACGCACCGGCCAGACGAACAACAACCTGCACGCGGCCGGCCTGGCCACGCAATGCGGGGTTCACCCGCAGGTCGGACAGATTCTCAACCTGCATTTGAGCCGGAGTATCCAGTTTCGCGCCCGAAATCTGGGCGGGCATGGGACGTTCGGAGTAATTGCCGCGCTCGCCCTGCGTGGTCCAGGGACGATCCTGGGCGAAAGCGACGGAGGCCGTGAGGGCCAGGATGCCCAGCACGACCAACAGTTTAATACTGCGCTTCAGAGAGTTCTTCCTAAACAAAGCTTGCCTCCAACAAAGTTATAAAAAGGGGTTCCAAATCAACATGGCATCAGCCTTGCCTCACGGGCAGCGGCAATGACGTGAAATGAATATATTTATTTTACGCTTCGGCTTTCTCCGCACCTCCTTGCCATCGCCGGGATACCCCAAAGACGACTGGCAGAACAGCATATCACTGTACGGCTCCGCCTGTTGTGATTCAACCGGTTGCCTCTTCGTTGCAAGTCATCTCATCAAAAGCCGGCCGATCAGGATACAGTTGACGCAGCTATTATAGCTGCAGCGACTTACAGGAAACCTTACGGCAGATTCACGCTCCTTTCACATCCCCTTACATGATACGAAATTGGGACGTTGTCGCCAAATAATAGCCAAGCCAATTATCTCGCCATGCGATCTAAATACGCCGGGCGCCACATCCCCGCGTCAAACGCCTGATGCTCTTCGATCGAAAATTGCCTATGCCTGTTCTGGACATAAGTTGAAAGTTTCGTACAATGTTGGTCACAAAGACATGGGTCCAAAAGTGGGCCTAAAAATGGCCCTCGAAAGAGGGGCCAATGATTCATACAGGGTGTCTTATCGTCTACCGGGCAAGCCCGAAAGGGTGATTCCCAAGGCAGGAGGATGGAGAAAAATGGAAAAACTCAAACGCGACTTTAATACCATAGCATTGGCCATGATCCCTATCGCGATCGCCATAAACATCGCCGTAGGGCAAATTGTTAAAGCTCTCAGAATCCCATTGTATTTGGACTCAATCGGCACGGTTTTCGTTGGCGCCGTGGCCGGGCCGTGGGTCGGCGCCGTGGCCGGCCTGCTGTCCAACATCGTCTGGGCGTTCATCTTCGGTGACGTAACCAATACCGTTCCATATGCGCCGGTGGCGGCCGCGATTGGTTTCCTGGCCGGCGTATTCGGCAAGTATGGCTGGTTCAAGTCATGGTGGAAGGCCGTTCTGGGCGGCGCGATAACCGGCGTCGTAGCGTCGTTGCTATCCGCTCCCATCACTTTCTACCTTTTCGGCGGCGTTGTCGGCACCGGGATGGATGTGATCACCGCCGCATTCCGCAGTCAGGGCATGAGCATGCTGGCCGCGAACTTTCTGCAAGGACTGGCCACCGACCCGTTGGACAAAGCCATCTCTTTCCTTGTCGTTTACCTGATCATCCGCACGCTTCCGGACAGATATATCGACCGCTTCTCAAGAGCCGATGATATTCGCTAGATAGAGTTCCGGGGAGTGCCATGAGTGCAACGTATGGTTTGTATGTAAGCAAACAAACGGCAATACACCGGCTCCATCCCCTGACCAAGCTCACTTATGTCCTGACATGCCTGCTCATCGCCTGGATAGTGCCCGGTGTGTGGGCGCCGTATATCGTGTTGCTGGTCGGGATCGTTCCGGTTGCCCTGATGGCGCAGGTATTCCCCAACGTTGTCCAAAACACAATAAAAACGACTATCCCGTTCGCAATATCCTTGTTCATCGTACAGGGGTTGTTCTGGACAGGCGGCACCATCATCCAACAACTTGGCCCCTTTTCCCTGAAGGAAGAGGGGCTATTGTTTGCCATCCGCGGCACCGGCCGAATTATCATCGCCGTCAGCGGCTTTTTATTGTTGAGTTATGCGACCCGGTCGGATGAGTTGATGCTGGCCCTCAGTCAGAAGGGTTTGCCGAGTCGAATCTCGTATGTCATTCTGAGCACGTTGCAGATCATCCCGCGATTCCAGCATAAGGCCAACACGATCCTTGATGCTCAACGCAGCCGTGGCCTTGAGACGGAAGGCAGCTTCCTGATAAGGACGCGCGCGCTCCTGCCTCTGGTTTTTCCCCTATTGCTTGGCAGCATCGTCGATATTGAGGAACGAGCCATCGCCCTCGAAGTGCGGGCGTTCGGCCGGAGCGGGCCGAAGACGAGTCTGCTCGTTTTGCACGATACCAACCGACAACGCCTCTTCCGCCGGTTATTGATTTTGGTCTCGCTGGGCGTCATCGCCCTGCGCATTTATTTGTGGCTTGCTCCGAGGTTTGCCGCGTGATTAGTCTGAGCGACGTGACCTATCATTACCCGCGCTCGGACTCCCCGGCTCTGAGCAATCTCTCGCTGGAAATCCCGGCAGGGCAGTTCTGCGCCGTCATCGGGGCCAACGGTTCCGGCAAATCCACGCTTTGCTCGGCGCTGGCCGGCTTTGTGCCCCATTTCTATCGCGGCAAGCTGACAGGCAGCGTCGAAGTAGCGGGCATCGATACCGCCGGTTCATCGCTGGCTGAACTCGCGGGCACGGTGGGCCTGGTATTCGCCAACCCGTTCAACCAGATCACCGGCGCGCGCTTCACCGTCCGCGAAGAAGTGGCCTTCGGGCTGGAGAACCTGGGCGTGCCCTTGGCCGAGATGGAGCCGCGAATTGACGAAGTACTGGCCTTTGTCCGCCTGACGGATCTGGCCGACCAGTCCCCCTACGCGCTCTCGGGCGGTCAGCAACAACGGTTGGCCATCGCTTCGGTGCTGGTGATGCGGCCGAAGATCCTCGTCCTCGACGAACCCACCTCTCAGCTCGATCCCATCGGCTCGAAAGAGGTCTTCGCCGTCCTGCGCGATCTGGCGGCGACCGACGAAGCGACCGTCGTCCTGGCGGAGCAGAAGCTCGAATGGGTGGCGACGTTCGCCGATCGGGTGCTGGTGCTCCATAAAGGCAAACTGGTGGCCGACGGGCCGCCGGCTGAAGTTCTCAGCTCTCTGACACTGACAAAATATGGGCTGGAGCCGACGCGCTACACACAGGCCGCCCGCGCCGCCCAGGCCGCCGGTTGGCGCACCGATGAGACCACCCTCCCCGTCACGCTGGAGCAGGCTGTGGAGTTCTTCCGATGAAACTGTCGATTGAGGATATCGCCTTCACCTATCCCGGCGGAGTCGAAGCACTGCGCGGCGTCTCTATCAACATCCGCTCGGGAGAGGCTGTGGCGATCGTCGGCGAGAACGGCGCGGGCAAGACGACGCTGGTTAAGCATATCAACGGCCTGTTGAAGCCGGCGCGCGGCCGGGTCGTGGTCGGTGATTGGGACACGCGCGAACATGGCGTGGCCCGGATGGCCGCCCGCGTCGGATTCGTCTTCCAGAATCCCGATGATCAGATCGTCGAACGGACGGTAGGCGACGAGGTCGCCTTCGGCCCGCGCCAATTGGGTCAATCGGCGCCGATGGCGCTGGCCAACGCCACGGCCGCGCTGGAGATGGTCGAACTCGCCGCCGAATCCGGGACCCATCCTTATGACCTGACCGCGCCGCAACGCAAGCTGGTGACTCTGGCCTCCGTGCTGGCCATGCACACGCCCATCGTCATCTTCGACGAGCCAACCATGGGCCAGGATGCGCACGGCGTGGCGCTGATCGGCAACATTATCGAGTCACTCAAGGCCGACAGGCGCACGGTGATCATCATCACCCACGACATTGATTTCTGCGCGGCTCATTTCGAGCGCGTCATAGCCATGGCCGACGGTTGCGTGCTGGCCGATGGTCCCGCGACCCGGGTGCTGGCGCGCGCCGACCTGCTGGCTACAACCAATGTCGAGCCGCCGCAGCTGGTCCGGCTGGCCCAGGCGATTGGTTTGCCCGCTTTCCCTCTGACAGTCGAAGGATTCGTAACCGCATTGCTCGAGCACCACAGCAAAGACAAATAGAGTATTCGGAGTTCTCATGGTAATCATCCTCGGTGATATTCTGGCGGACTACGCCATCCGTATCGAACGGCTTGAGATCCATCCCAAGGATTTGCAGCGCGTCTCCTATCTGGGGTTGGGGCCGGGCGGCGCGTGTAACGTTGCCATCATGGCTTCCCATTTGGGTCTGCCGGTCGGCGCGCTCGGCGAGGTGGGCAAGGACCTCTTCGGCGAGATCGTCCTGGAAGGGCTGGCGGCCGAAGGCGTCGATGTGTCGCGGGTGGCCGTCACACCCAACGCCCGCACACCGGTGGCCAACGTGCTGGTCGACGAGCAAGGCGAGCCGGCCTATCTCGGATTCCCCGGCAGCTTGCAAATCATGAGCCTGCCCGACGAATGGCGGCCATTCATCGCCGAAGCGGACGCGCTCTATGCCGACGGCTGGGTCGACCAGCCGGGCGAGGCGGACATCATCATGGCCGGACTCCGACAGGCACGCGAGGCCAACGTCCCGTCATTTTTCGATCCCGGCCCGGGCAACCCAAAAATCGATAACGCCTGGCACACCGAGGCAGCGGCTATCGCCACCGTTCTGTTAGCCACGGAAGAAGAAGCGCGGCGGCTCTCCGGCGAGAGCGATCCGGTCAACTCCGCGCGTGCGTTGCTGACTCGCGGCAGCAACCTCGTCGTCATCAAGCGCGGCATGGCCGGATGCTTCCTGCTGACGGAGAACGATCTCCACATCGCGCCGGGCCTGCCGGTGGCCGCTCTCGATGCTACCGGCGCGGGCGACAGCCTGGCCGCGGCCGTGATTTACGGCTATCTGAACAAATTCAATCTTCAGGCATTGGGCGATCTGGCCAACGCGACCGGCGCGGCAAAGGTGCTCAAACTCGGCACAGGTCACAATATGCCCACAGTCGACGAGGTCAACGCCATGTTGCGCCGCTTCGGCTCCAGTGTGGCGCTGTCGCCGGGCACAAGCATCCCAGACAATTCCCAGGCTTAGGCCACAATCAACTGTATACCCAGAATCAACAGGAAGACCAGCACTATCTTGCGGAAGAAATCTGCTCCCACATAGCGGCAAAGGTAGACGCCTATCGCTTGACCGGCCAGCAAAGCGGGCACGGCAGGCAGCGCCATTCGCCACACATCAGCCGTAAGATGGCCACTCAGGCCATGTCCCACCACCAGAAAGACGCTGACGATCATAAAGTAGGTCTGAAGGTTGCCCCGAAATTGATCGGCCGGCCATTGTCGGGCGGTAGCATAGACAATGACCGGCGGGCCACCGGTGTTGAAGGCGCCACTGAAAACACCCGAACTGAAGCCGGCCAAGTAGGCCCAGGCCGGATGAGCCAAGGAGGGCATCGTCAATCCCAGGAGGTTATAGAGGGAATAGCCGATGAGGACGACCCCAAGCGCGGCAGTAATCAGCTCCGAATCAACGCGGGCAAGGAGCAGGATGCCCAAGGGAACGCCCACGATGGCGGGCACTACCAGTCGTGCCAGGTCACGCGGCGTGGTGTAGGCGCGCAAGCGAACGGCGTTCAGCAAAGTCGCCAGTGTGCCCACGAGCGCGAAGACCGGCGTGGCCGTTTGAATCCCGATCACCATGACCAACAGAGGCATGGCGATCAGCGCTCCCCCAAAGCCAAGAAAGGCCTGAAAAAGCGTTGCTACGAAGACGATCAGCCCGATCAGCATCACCGCTCGTAGCAGATAAATTGCTGCCCCACGCGATCGGTGGCGTGGTCGATGCGCTCGAACGCATGAGGATCAAAGTAAACCGAGTTAAGATGCATATCGACCGGCGGGCTGAGCAATTCTCCTTCAACCAGGCTGCTGAAGGGTTGGCCGCCCAGCAGTCGATGAACAACCGTGGTGTAAAGCCGATCGATCATATTGTCGACCAGCAGCAAGTGATGGACTTGCGGGCCGGTAGCCATGTAGATCGTCCGGTAGCCATAGCCGCCCAGGGCGTCGATCGCCTGCCGGCCCGAAACATCCTTCTCGCCGGCCACAATGACGTGCTCGGTCTCCTGCTCCAGCCTGCGCCTGCGTGATGCGTCGGCCGCGCCGTGGGTGATGACGACGACCTTTCGGCCCGACTGCGTCAGGAAGGGCGGGATGGAGAAATCGAGGCTGCCGCTGACGATGGCCAGATCGGGATATGCGGGCAATCCCCGCCTGGCACGCCATTGGCCCAGGTCCGCGAAGCGCGGTTCGTCGTAGATGCGCAGAATCTCCTGGGCCTTTCCTTCGGCATAATCGCGCAGGTAACGGCCGCTGCTGATGATCACATCGGCCTGGACGGCCAGCTCCTGGAACAGCCGCCAGTCCCGATCATTGGCCGTGGCCTTCGGCACCATCATTCCCCCGCCTCCCGGCCGCGGAACAGCGATACGACCATCGATGCTGGTGACGTAATTGGTGTAGACAAAGGGACGTTCCCGACCCTCCGCAATCCGTCGCAAGTCGTGCCGCAGGTAAAGCCCCGTTAGGTCAACCTCTTGCGCGGGCATCGGATAGAGTTGCCAGATCGTCTCGGTGGCCATTATCCCTCCGCAATCGCCTGATGATTCGTAGGAAGATGAATGATAAATTCGGATTGCCCCATTTGCAGCCGAAAGCCGTCCTTGAGCATATGTACCGCCGCGACCTGGGTGTCATTAACCCACGTGCGCCGGCTGCCGAGATCGTAGATGAGATAGCGGTCGCTCTCGCGCCGGATCTCGGCGTGCTGTGGAGCCAGGCCGGGCAATACAATATCGTTGCCCGGCGCGCTGCCGATCCGGGTGACGTCGGCGCGGAGCGCCCGCCGTTCACCGCCATTGGCCGCCGTCAGCCAGGCTGTGGCGGGGGGCCGGGCTACCTGGGGTGGCTCCACGCGCGGGCGAGGAACTGTCGCCTGTGACGAGGCGGCCATAGGCCGGGCAGCGGCCGGCACACCGGGCGGCACGCTGCGACGAGCCGTCACATCCAACGCATCGAGCCGAACCTCGACCCCGCCGAAGACGCCGGCAAACAGGTTATAGAGGATCGCGCCAAAAGAGGCCGTCAGCCCCGTCAGCAGCATGCCCGCGGCGATGGTGCCCAGAGCCACGGCCAGGGTAAGCGTCAGCTCCTGGCCTGCCAGCGCCGCCAATCGGGACTGTGTATCGCCAAGGGACAACGCCGACACCAGGTCGAGCGTGATGCCCTCGCCCACGGGCATGGGGATCGTTACTTGCAGACCATTCAACCAGGTGCGAGCGCCCTGGACGGCCGCGCTTGCCAGCCAACCCAGGAAAGCGCCGGGAATCAGCCACGCACCCAAGCCAAACAGTAATCCATACAGCAACGCCCCCATCGGGCTGATTCGTCTTATCGCGTATCGCATCGGGTCATCTTATCCAATATCGGGGTTCAATAAATAGTATCAAGGCTTGACAACAGCTCTATGACTACGGCGTTTCGGCCGTCAGTGATAACTCGGCCACTTCCAGCATCGCCTCACAACCAGCCGCCGGGCACGATTCACCGCCGACCACACCCATCATCACCGTGATTTGCCGCACAGATTCCATATCTGCGTCGGACAGCGCGCCCGCGAATTCCTGGGCCAACGGCAATTCGACGCGCTGCCAATCCTCGCGAACGGAATGCTCGCTAATCACGGAACCTTGTTCCGGCAGTGGAGCAGTGCCCCACAGGTCAGTGTCCACGGCCGCGTCATCCAGCCAAACCGTCATCGCCACGGGCGCGCCGTTGGCGTCCTCGTAGCGCAGCAGGATAAACGCGCGCCCCTCGGCATCGCCTTTCGCCGTGCCGCTCAGGCGAAAATGGCCGCGAAACATCAGGCCTTCGACCGGAAAAGTCAAAACGACGCGCTGTGCCAGCCACGACATGCCCGGACCGGAGCGCGACAGGTGGAGCGATCGCGTTTGCGGGTCGTCCGTCGCCGGGCCGATCGCCACTTCGGCCGTCTCGCCGCGCGATTCAAGCGTCCAGCCATTGGCCCAATCGTCGGCGAAGTCGCCATTCTGAATAAAATTCACTTCGGGGCCAAAGGCAATCGTTGGCGTGATGATGATCCCCATGATCGTCGGCAGGGGGGTGATGGTAGCGACGGCCGTCGGTGGCTTTGTTGCGGTCGGGGTGGCTTCGGTCAACGACGCAGTAGCTGTATGGGCCGGGGATGCAGTGGGAGACGGTATGGATGTCGGCGTATCCGCCACAACTGCGGGAATGCTCGTGGTCATTTGCGTGGGCGCCTCGGTGATAGTTCGTCGCACCGGGTAGATCAAGGACAAGAATAGCACTGCGCAACCGACCACGAACAGCAATAAAAGCAAAACCCACAGCCACCATCGGCTCTTCCTGGCCGGGGGCGCACTCGTTACCTCATCGATCAACGGCTTGTCGATTGCCGCGGGCTTTGTGAGTGGAGATTGAATGGATGGAGGAACGACCGCTTCCGGGGGCGGCGATTCCGGTTTGGCTGGAGAGGGCTTCCCGGGCAGGTTGGGCGGCGACGAAGGCGCGATGAGTTCGCGACAAACCATGCAGATCCGCGTACCGGGCCGGTTCGGATGTCCGTTCGGGCAATAAACTGGTTCCATGTGTAAACCTGGAAGCCGGGTTTCTTCCGAGAAACTCGGCTTCTAACAATCACTGGTTCGCTCAGGCAGTCTTGAATCGCAGGAGCACACGCCCAAGCCGAATTTCATCTCCATCTTGCAATGGCTGAATCGCTTCCGCGGCGAGCTTCTCCTTGTTGAGAAAGGTGTAGTTGACCGAGTTGAGGTCCTCGATGAAAAATTGATCGCCGGATCGGCTTATCTGTGCGTGTCGTCGCGAGACGCCGCCCTCTTCTCCGCCAAAAGGCACCAGATCGACATCGGGATAGCTGCCGCTGGCGGGATCGATCCGGCCGATGATATACGTGTCCTGGCCGGGGATCAGGGAGAGCACATTGCCCGCCGGCATGACCAGCAGGCGAGGAATAATTACCGGATCGCGCCCGGCATCCGATTCAATATCGTCATGGGTAACGACCAGAGGCTCTGCGGGCGTGGCTGGTTCGCGCAGCAGGTGGCCACAGTTGTCGCAATAGTTATCCCCGGCTCGAACGGTGGCGTGGCAATTGGGACAGGTGCCGGACGGCAATGGCGCGCCGCAATTGTCACAGAATGTCGCTCCCTCCGGCGACTGAACGCCACAGTTCGGGCAAGTTATCGTGTCCATAAACTCCTTCCTTCCAGATCCATCGCCGGGTGCCTGTCTCCGGATGAGATCTGTCGCCATTATACCGCAGACTCAGATGAGTTCGACCCAACTCATGGGGATTTCAGTTCATAGTGCACACCCTTGCAATTGGAGCGTCAACAATGATGGCAAACGATCTCATTCATGAACTTCCTTTACGTACGTTTGGAGCGGGCAGTTGAATTGACGGAAGACGAAAGAGGTTGGCCCCCTTCGACTCTATAATAGCGAATATAGCCCACATTGTAGCTCTGCTTCGAAGCGCCTGACAAAATAACCGAACTGTGTAGCGAGCCTGACTCGAAAACAAGCGGAGAAACCATTAGTAACAGTGTAGTGGGTTTACCGCGCAGGCTTCATGTCGTAATATCATGACACGATTGGAAATTCTGCAACAGGTGAGAGAACATGGCGGACATGACAAACAGACAACAACAACTCGAAGCGCTATTCCAGGAAGCGGGGACCGCCCATCATACGGCCTTCATTGAGGTAGACGGGGCCGACGCCGACTGGCCCATCTGGTATGCCGAATACCTGCGAGATCGTCTGGCGGAGCTGCTCGGCGCGCAGTTCACCAGGAGCGAATTGGTCTATCTGCTCGTCGGGCTGGACCGCGAGGTGCAGCGCGTGGCTCCCGGCGCGAACTGGCAGGCCTATTATGCCCGCGCGCTACTGGAGCGCTACGGCTGAGCCACGGTCGTCAAGAGGGACGTCATGTTTAACCAACGAGAACGGCGCGAGCTGGAGCAACGGATGCGGGAACAGGATCGGTTGCCGCCCGGTCAATCGGCGACGCTTAAGTTCCCCGTCCTGCATTACGGGCCTGTTCCCATCGTCGATCTGGCGACCTGGGATTTCAAAGTGTTCGGCCTGGTTCAGGAAGAGCGTCGCTGGAACTGGGACGAATTCAACCGATTGCCGCGCACCAGAGTGACGCTGGATATCCATTGCGTCACACGCTGGTCGAAGTTCGATACCCTGTGGGAAGGTGTGGCGGTGGCTACGTTGATCGAAGAGGGGCTGATCCAACTAAAATCGGAGGCGAAATACGTCATCCAACATTGCGAGTATGGATATACCACCAACACTCCCGTCGAATTCGTCCTGCAGCCGGGATTTATCCTGGCCACCCATTACGATGGCCGTCCCCTCTCGCCCGACCACGGCTACCCGCTGCGCGGCGTGGCCGGGACCATTCGGGGGCAGCGCGCCGACGACAAATATTTCTGGAAAGGCGGAAAATGGCTGCGCGCTCTGGAATTTCGCGCCAATGACATGCCCGGCTTCTGGGAACGAAACGGCTATCACAATCAGGCCGACGTCTGGCGCGAGCAGCGACTTGGCCGGCCGAGTTTCTGATCGTTAGTGCGCTTTCGGGTGGCCATAGAGCCACCAATGCGTGTCAGGTAAATAAGCGGGCGTCCAGACGGGCGACCAGATGAACGCGCCGGGCGTCCAGCGCGCGCCGAGGCGATGGTCGAGCGCCGTAACATCGTCGGAGATGTGCCCCGGCAGCCGGAAGGAAGATTCACCCAGCTTCTCCAGCAGATCGCTGATCACGACACGCGTGCCGACTTGATACTCATATCGCGCCGTGTCGGCCGCCAGACGCTGCGATACCGACAAATCGCGCAGGTAGACCGTCCACTCGCGCATGCGCGCGCCGATCTCCGCCAGCGCCCGCTCCTCGAACCGGACGATTCCGCCGCCCACCACCTCGTCGAAGTGGTCGTTGGCCGCGGCCAGGGCCTCGCGCTCCGGCCCGTGCAACAGGTACTCGACCACGCCCAGCCGGCGGCGGCGCATCAGATAGCCGCCAATCGTCAGCAGCGGCATATCCCGATGGCCCATGTCCCACCAGGTGGCATCGCTCCGCAAATACTCGCCCATGCCGGCGGCCATCGATTGCAGGATGGCCAAATCGTGCTTCAAAATATCCTGTTCGTTTGCCATGCGTTACCCCGGTAAGTTTTGGACCATTGCAGACCACCCAAGGGACAGGGCGATCCGAACGGCTATCATGGAGCCTGCTCTCTTATGGGGTAGTATAAACCATAGGATTGACGAGGCAATTGATTCTGCTATAGTGCCCAACCATGTGGCGCTTTCGAATCTCCCGACTCGTCTTCACGCTGGTGCAGAACATCCTGTGCCGTCTCGTCGTCGCCGGCCGCGAGAACATCCCCGCCGAAGGCCCCTACATCCTGGCCGTCAATCATCTGAGCACGGCCGATATCGGCATCATCTTCGTCGGCTTCCCGGCCCAGGAATGGCGCTACTTCGCCGGCGAGAAGTGGGCCGACCATCCCCTGTGGGGGCCGTTGATGTCCTGGCTGGGCGTCATCTTCATCAACCGCGGCGAGGTCGACCGGCGGGCATTACGCGAAGCCCTCGTTGCGCTGGAGGAAGGGGCGATCTTCGCCCTCGCGCCCGAAGGTACGCGCAGCAAGACGGGCGCCCTGCAGCCGGGCAAGGACGGATCCGCCTTTCTGGCCTCGCAAGCGGGCGTGCCCATTCTGCCCGTCGGCATCAGCAACAGCGACGTGCTTTTTGCCGATTTCCGCCGCTTGCGCCGCGCCACCATCACCATGCGCATCGGGCGGCCGTTCTCGCTGCCCGACCTGGGCCGTCGCCCGCGCGGCCGCGACCTGAGCGATTTCACCTGCCTCATCATGACCCACATCGCCGCCCTCATCGAGCCGCGCCATCGCGGCGCCTATGGTGACACCCCGGCGCTGGCCGCTCTCCTGGCCGGCGACGACCCGTGGCCGGCCTGCGCCGGCGCGAGCGTGATGAGCGAAGAGCCGGAGCAGAGCGCGCCGTGAGCCGGCCCCGTCGGGCTATAGATAATCTGTTCTGAAATTTTAAGGCAAGCCTATTGCGAACGCTCCGGCGCCATGCTATAATGCCCCTCTCTTGACCAGATAAGCCGTTGTATAGGTAGCCTACCCCCATATATGGGGGAGTGGATGCTCTGGCCGTCTGACAGGAATCCCAGGAAGTCCACATATATTGCGAGGAGGTATTGAGTATCATGTCTAGCGCCGTCACTCCTGCCGTTGAGTCATCGACCCTGACCCTGCCCGAGAACAGTATGGCCGTGCTTCGCCGTCGCTATTTGCGTCGTGGCCCCGATGGGCAGCCCATTGAAACCGTAGAGGAGATGTTCCGGCGCGTGGCCCATCATGTTGCCGCGGTAGAGGCCGATCATGGCGGCGACACCATCGCTGCCGAAAACGCCTTCTATAACCTGATGACCGAGCTGCGCTTCTTCCCCAACAGCCCGACCTTCACCGGCGCGGGCACGCCGCTGGGCCAGCTGGCGGCCTGCTTCGTGCTGCCCATCGCCGACGACATGGGGCGCGACCCGGCGGGCATTTTCCAGACCCTGCGCGACGCCGCGCTCATCCAGCAGACGGGCGGCGGCAACGGCTTCGCCTTCTCCCGCCTGCGGCCGAAAGACGACCACGTCAAGACGTCGGCCGGCAAGGCCACCGGGCCGGTCGGCTTCCTGCGCGTCTACGACCAGGCCTTCGGCGAGATCGCCCAGGGCGGCACGCGGCGCGGGGCCAACATGGCCGTGTTGCGCGTGGACCATCCCGATATATTCGAGTTCATCTCCTGCAAGGCCAGCGAATACGCCATCACCAATTTCAACATCTCCGTCGGCGTCACCGACAAGTTCGTCCAGGCTGTGAAGGACGACGGCGATTTCGACCTGATCAACCCCCGCGACGGCAAGGTATGGCGCACCGTGCGCGCCCGCGACATCTTCGACGAGATCGTCAAGTACGCCCACCGCAACGGCGAGCCGGGCGTCCTGTTCCTCGACGCCGCCAACCGCTCCAACCCCGTGCCGCACCTCTACGATCTGGAAGCGACCAACCCCTGCGGCGAGCAATGGCTCGGCCCGTATGAGAACTGCTGTCTCGGCTCGATCAACCTCGGCCAACATGTGACCGAAGACGGGAAGATCGACTGGGAGCTGCTGCGCCGCTCCACCGAGGAATCGACCCACTTCCTCGACAATGTCGTCACCGCCAACGCCTACGTCCCGGCCGTGCCCCAACTGCGCGTGGCCGCGCTCAACGCCCGCCGCATCGGTCTGGGCATCATGGGGCTGGGCGACCTGTTCTATCGCACCGGCGTGCGCTACGGCAGCGAAGAGGGCCAGGCATTGGCCGGGCAGCTCTTCGAGTTCATCCGCTACCACAGCATGCGCACCAGCATGGAATTGGCCCGCGAGCGCGGCGCGTTCCTGGCCATCGAGGGCAGCATCTACGACCCCGCCGATTTCAAATGGTCGCCGCCCAGGCCGCTGGTCAAGGGCCGCAAGGATTACGGCCGCCCCGCCGTCGACTGGAAGGGGCTGGTGGCCGATATCAAGGCTCACGGCATTCGCAACGCCGCGCAGACGACCGTCGCCCCCACGGGCACCATCGCCACGGTGGCCGGCATCGAGGGCTACGGCTGCGAGCCGGTGTTCGCCCTGGCCTACATCCGCCACGTCAACGACAACGGCAAGGATTTGCAGTTGCAGTACACCAGCCCCCTGTTCGAGCAGGCCCTGCTCAAGGCCGGGCTGGATGAGGCCACGCGCGACGAGATCATCGCCGAAGTCAACCGCGTCGGCAGCTGCCAGCACATCGACCGGCTGCCGGAAGCGATTCGTAACACCTTCGTCGTCTCGTCCGACATCGCGCCGGAAGAGCACGTGCGCATGCAGGCCGCGATTCAGGCCTTCGTCGATAACAGCATCTCCAAGACGTGCAATTTCCCGGCCGGAGCCACGGCCGAAGATGTCGCCGCGGTCTATATGATGGCCTGGGAGCTGGGCTGCAAGGGATTGACGGTCTACGTCACCGGATCGCGCGAGACGGTGACGCTGGAGACGCAGGCCACCAAGGAGGCCAAGGCCAAAAGCGAGACCGCGGCCGAGGAACCGGCGCAGCAACTCACCATCTGGCGCGAGACGAAGAAGCCGCGCGGCCGCGTGCTGCAAGGGGAGACGAGCCGCATCAACACGCCGCTCGGCGTGACTTACATCACCATCAACCACAACGGCGACGGCCAGCCGTTCGAGGTGTTCATCCAGACGGCCAAGGCGGGCAGCGACACGGCCGCCGTCTCCGAGGCCATCGGTCGGCTGATCAGCTACAACCTGCGCCTGGCCTCGCCCGTTTCGCCGCGCGACCGGCTGAAGGAAGTCGTCAATCAGTTGAGCGGCATCGGCGGCGGGCGGCCGTTGGGTTTTGGCCCGCAGCGCGTGCTGTCGCTGCCCGACGGCGTATCCCAGGTGCTGGCCGACTTCCTTGACCGCACGGCCGAAGAAACGCACCCGGCCACCAACGGCACGAACGGCCACGGCCACGCCGCTCCGGCGCTGCAAGCCGCGCTCGCGCCCGTGCCGGTCATCGTCGGCGACCTGTGCCCCGACTGCGGCAATTCGTCGCTCGTGAACGAAGAAGGCTGCCGCAAGTGTAACAGCTGCGGCTATAGCGAGTGCTGAGAGAAGTGAATCAGTGGGTCAGTAGATCAGTAGGTCAGTGGGTCAGTCCGGACTGATTCACTGAATACTGACCTACTGATCTACTGTCTTCCCTCCGCCCATGCCCGAACACATCTACAAACAGTACGCGTCCGGTGACCGGGTGGAGATCGTTTTCTCCAATCGCAACGATGATTGGCAGCCGGCCGTCGTCGTGCGCCACGAGCCGCCGGGCATCTGGGTGCGAACGGATGACGGCCGTGAATGGTTCATGACCAACACCTTTCGCATCCGTCCGGCAGCTCCGGACACCGGACGCGATTAAGGCCCCGTCGCCAGGAAATCGGCGACCGCCGCATCCTGCTCCGATACGGCCGTCCGCAACTGCTCCAGCGCCGTGGCAAACCGCTCATTCTCGCCCGCCGCGACGATATACGGTTGCAGCATCTCCGCCATTTGCGTGATGCGCGCGTTCAGGGCGTCGGCATCGAACAACCCGGATGCGGCCGCCAGATACCCCATGTACGCCTCGTTGTAAACCGGATCATCCAGCAGGAAGCGAATGAGCGGCCAGCTCTCGTCCACTTCGGCCTTGTCGAACGAAACATTGCCGCGGCCGCCCATGCCGCCCGGCCGGCCCGCCTGCTCGTCGCGGCCGCCACCCATGCCCGCGCCCACGCCGAACGTCATGTTGAGATCCCAGGGGATCCACACCAGTTGGCCGGTCTCCGGGTTGTTATAGAGGTAGAAATTATGGGTCATCGAGCCATAGGTGTCCCAGTTTTTCACCACGGCGCTGACGGCCAGCCAGTTCAGAAACGTATCGACGTCGAAAACGGCCTCAAGATCGGCTCGCCATTGGGCCGCGTCGGTCAACCGCGTTTCAGCGTGGAGTACATTATAGAGGTCCTCGATATCGCTCCAGTCGGCCGCGTCTTCGTTGTTTTCCTTCTCAAAACTGTCGGCTATCTGGTCAAAGGTGCCCTCGGCCAGAGTGACCCCCGCGCCGTCGCCCTCATAGATATTGCCGTCATCATCGCCAAACGCGGTTTCGATCACCGTGTCGTCGACCACCTCAACCACGGTATAGATACCCAGGTTGACCGGCCCTTCGCCATAATCCAGGACCACCTCGTAGAACGCGGTATTCCCGGCCACCAGTCCGGCGTCGCGCATCAGATCATAGGTCAGCGTCTCGCGCAGATAGGTGTCGTCGCTAAACCCGTTGGCCAGCGATAGCTGCTTGAAGCCGAAGAACCGCTGGTTGTCGATCTCGGGATAATCATCCTCGAACTCGTCAAAGTCGAACTTGAGCGGCATCTTGAGCGAGCCACTGTTCCACGCGCTCGTCAACGACGAATTGCCCTTATAGCGAACGCCGACATGATTCCAGACATTGCCGTCCATTTCAATCGTTGCAGGCACCCACATGGGCGTCTCGCTGACCATATCACCGCCACCAGGGCCACCAGCGCCACCAAAACCACCGGGGCCGCCGGGCCGGGCTCCTTCCGGCGCTCCGGTCGGTGGCTCCATGCCTTCAGACCCTTCTCCGGGCATTCCGCCTGGGCCTCCCATCGGCCCGCCCGTACCCGGTTCGCCGAGTATCTCAGTCATATCGGCCTGCATCGCCTCCCAATCGGCGGGATCGATAGTAATAGTGATCGTGTTGACCTTGTCATCAGGAAAGACGACTGAATAATTCGGATCCACGTCGTTGCTGTGCGTCTCCTCTGTCCAGCCATCCGGCCGGGCGACGTCATCGTCAGCTTCAGAGGAAGCCGGCGCGGAGACCTCCGCAATTTCATCGGCCACTTCAGGCGCATCCGTAGCGGCTGTGACGGCGCTCGCCGCGTCCGCCGATGCGCTGCTCCCACTCGTGGAGCCGGACGAACAGGCGGCCAGCCCTGCAAACAGCAACAAGAACGTCATGCTCAGAAATTTCTTGCTCACAGTTACCCCCTTTCATTGACCGGAACGAGCGTCGGGATATTCTTCGGCGCGCGTGGTTTGTCGTAATGGATGGTCATATCGACCGTATCGTTCAGGAAATTGATCTTGCGCACCTCGACGCGATCGATCGCCAGCCCGGTGCGCTCGCGCAGATCGGCCAGCAACTTCTCCTGATTCGCGGGCGTGATGAGATCCACGCGATCATAGGTGATGATCCTGCTGGCGGAGAAATGAAACCCCCATTCTTTCTCCAGCGCGTAGAGCAGGGCAACGATCACGCCGTTGGCGATCAGCAATCGCGCGATATTTGAATCCGACATCAGCACAGAGTTCATTACCGGCAAGGCGATGACGATGAACAGATAGGTCATCTCGCGAATGGGCATCTCATCCGTCCGGTAACGCAGGACAGAGAAAATGGCGAACAAGCCAAAGCCGACGCCGATACTCAACTCGGCGCTGGTCAGCAATCCCATCACGAAGTAGATAACCGTGTTGAAAGCCAGAAACGTAAAGACGTAAATCTTGTCCTGCGTGACAGGGTAATAAATAAATCTCACGATTAGCACCGCCACCAGCAGGTTCAGGCCGGCGCCCAGGAGCAAATAGAACAAATCAGATGACATAATTTCTCTCCTTCTGAATAAGTTGGCCGATCATCCGTAATTTGGGCTTAAAGCGATTGTGTTTAATTTCGGGGTAGAGCATCGACACGCCGATGCAATATTTACTGAAACTGGTAGCTCGCATGCCGCGGGCTTTCATGAGTTGCTTGAAGACTGAATCGTGATCGTTGCCGCCCGTCTTGACCTCAGCCACGACAACTCCCGGCCAAATGATCGTTTGGTCTCCGACACGCACCCGCAGATTCAGGTCGATCGTCACACGCTCCGGCTCGCCCAACCCAACCAGCGTGATGCGGGTGTATTCATTCCAGAGCTTCGGCTCCAGACGCGGCGAACCGGGCGGCAAGTGCGCCTGAACGAATCCATCCATCGGCGGCGTTAACTGTTCGGCAAGCCCGGCCGTCCTGACACGGCTTTTGATCGTTCGATTCTCCTTTACCTTTCGCTTCACTTCGAGAAACGACTTGTCGCTGTCAAGATAGGAACGGCCGCGAACCTTGTACCGGTTGCGCCCACCGGCGTGGTGGCGGTGATACAGAGCGAAATCAGGCGTGTCGTAATACAACGTCCGGTAATGATTCAGCCGGTTGCCATTCACTTCAAGGACGCGATAGGAGTCAAGCAGCGCGGCCAGTATGATGTCGAGGGTTTGCTCATGGAAGACATACTTCGTCTCCACGCGATTTAGCAGAGCGGCACCCGCCATCTGCTCCAGATCAATCGACCCAAACCGGGCCAGTTGCGCCGCGTGTTCCGGTTCGGGGGCAGGCCACCAGACTGTATCCAGACTCACATCGACCGCTTCCGGCGAATGGGCTATTCTGTTATTTCTGTTTTCGCTTGTTTCAATCATATCTTCACTACCTCCGGGAACGTCGCCGATACGAACATCGGGCGTTTCCCCTTAATTGATCTCAAGTTTGCCCCACAAATGTTAGGAAAATGTTCAGGAAGGTTTCCGATGTTGTAAATCCCGGCGATTTCTCATTCGGCGGAATAAAACTATTGACATTCTTCTCTCGATTGTTATCATTCTTCCCATGCACGTTTACACGGCTCAGGCTTTCCCGCGTCGCCCTCGCCCGCCCCGGACCACAGGTCTGGTGCTTTTGGTTGCCTGAGTCGTCGATAACCGACACGAATGAACCGACCGCCAGACCTCAAAAGGGTCTGGCGGTTTTTTGTTGAGTCTGAGGTACATCACATGATTAAAGCCGGCATCTACGGCGCAACAGGCTACACGGGATACGAACTGGTGAAGATACTCCAGCGCCATCCCGCGGCCGAGATCGCTTTCACCACATCGCAATCGCATGCGGGCAAGACCCTGCGCGAGGTCTTCCCCGGCGCGCCGGCCCTGCCGCTGGTGGCCGGCGACGACGCGCCACTCGACGACGTAGATGTCGCCTTCCTCTGCCTGCCCCACGCCGCCGCGGCCGGGACCGCCATGATCGCGCTGGATGCCGGCGCGCGCGTCATCGACCTGAGCGCCGATTTTCGCCTGCGCGACGCCGCGACCTATGCCCACTGGTACAACCACATCCATCCCGCGCCGGAGCTGCTCGGCGATGCCGTCTATGGCCTGACCGAGGTCTATCGCGCCGACTTGCCGGGGGCGCGGCTGGTCGCCAACCCCGGCTGCTATCCCACGAGTGTGCTGCTGGCGTTGCGGCCGCTGTTATTGAGCAGCCCGGCCATCGTCGGCCCGATCATCGCCGATTCCGCGTCGGGCGTGTCGGGCGCGGGTCGGGGGCTGTCGCTGGCCAGCCACTTCGTGGAGGTAGCCGACAATTACACCCCTTACAAGATCGGCCGCGCCCATCGCCATCTGCCGGAGATGGAGCAGGCTATCGATTGGTGGCACACAGGTGCGCGCGAGGACACGCCGGCGCTCATCTTCTCCCCCCACCTGCTGCCCGTGCCGCGCGGCATCCTGTCGACCCTCTACGTCACTTTCGCGCAGGACGTCGATGAGACGGAACTGCGCGCATCTTACGCGGCCGCCTATGACAATGAACCGTTTGTCGACGTGCTGCCCGCCGGCTCGCTGGCATCGCTGGCCCACGTCACCTGCACCAACCGCTGCGCCATCGCCCTGACGCTGGCCGGCCGCACGCTCATCATCACCTCGGCCATCGACAACCTGATAAAAGGCGCGGCCGGTCAGGCGGTGCAAAATATGAACGCCATGTTCGGCTGCCCCGAGACGGAAGGGCTGGCCTGATTGACAGGAACAACATCATGACACGAGTGATCAAAATTGGCGGCAACGAGATGAATACGCCGGGCTTTCTGGAAGAACTGGCCCGACAAATCGGCGGATTGGCGGCCGCAACCGGCGAGCCGCTGGTGGTCGTCCATGGCGGCGGCCAGGAGATCGCCACGCTCCAGACACGCCTGGGCATCGAACCGGTGAAGGTCGACGGCCTTCGCGTTACCGACGCCGAATCGCTGGCCGTCGCCCAGATGGTCCTGTCGGGGCATACCAACAAGGCCATCGTCAAGGCGTTTCTGGCCGCCGGGCTGGACGCGGCCGGCTTCAGCGGCATCGACGGCGGCCTGTTGCGCTGCCGCAAGAAACAGCATCCGACCATCGACCTGGGCCTGGTGGGCGAGATCACCGGCGTGCGCGCAAGGTTCCTTAACCATTTCGCCATGCAGGGCATCATCCCCGTCATCTCCCCCATCTCTCTGGGCGAGGACGGCCAGACCTATAACGTCAACGCCGACGAGGCCGCGGGAGCCATCGCCGCGGCGCTGGGGGCCGAACATCTGGACTTCGTATCCAACGTCCCCGGCGTCATGGAAGACGGCCGGCTTCTGTCGCAACTGACCGCGCCGCAAGCCAACGCGCTCATCGACGACGGCATCATCAACGGCGGCATGATCCCCAAGGTCAGGACGGCTCTTGAGGCATTGGAGCGCGGCGTGCCGCGCGTGCGAATCGTCAACCTCGCGGGGCTGAAAGGCGGCGGCGGCACCGTATTCCTGAGTGAACCGGCTTCCGCGTCATTAACACCCAGACCTGACAGGTGGGCGACAATACCGCTTGTTACACCAGGATGTTAATCGCCCACCTGTCAGGTCTTTGCTCCGAAAAACGCAACGAAAGTTGCGAACTACAAGGAAAGAAATCATACGCAATCGTGCAGGTACGTTGACAAGATCATGAATAAACAAGACATCATTCAAGACGAAGCGCATTATCTGATGCAAACCTACAAGCGGGCCGACATCGTGCTGGAACGCGGCGAGGGCGTCTACCTCTACGACAGCGACGGCCGCCGTTACCTCGATTTTACGTCCGGCATCGCCGTCGCCGCCCTGGGTCACAGCGACCCCGACGTGGCCGCGGCCATCGCCGACCAGGCCCGCACCCTGACCCACGTCAGCAACCTCTACTACACCGCACCCCAGATCGCGTTGGCCAAGCGTCTCGTCGATCACTCCTTCGCCGACCGGGTCTTCTTCACCAACTCCGGCACCGAGGCCATCGAGGGCGCGCTCAAATTCGCCCGCAAGCGCGCCCGCAAGCAGTTCGGCGAGGGCAAGCACGAGATCGTCGCCTTCAACGGCGGCTTCCACGGCCGCACAATGGGCGCGCTCTCGATCACCTACAAGTCCATCTATCGCGAGCCGTTCGCGCCGCTCGTCCCCGGCGTTCATTTCGCGCCGTTCAACGACCTGGCCGCCGCGCGCGACCTGATCGGCCCGGCCACGTGCGCCGTCGTGGTCGAGCCGGTGCAGGGCGAAGGCGGCATCCACCCCGCCACGCCGGAGTTCCTGCGCGGTCTGCGCGCCTTGTGCGACGAGCATGGGGCGACGCTCATCTTCGACGAGATTCAGTGCGGACTCGGCCGCACCGGCCACCTGTGGGCGCATGAGGCTTCGGGAGTTACACCCGACATCATGACCCTGGCCAAACCGCTGGCCAACGGCCTGCCCATCGGCGCGATCCTGATGATCGAGGATGTCGCCTCGGCCGTCGGCTATGGCGAACACGGCAGCACCTTCGCCGGCGGGCCGCTGGCCACCCGCGCCGCGTGCGTGGTCTTCGATCGCGTCTCCCAGCCGGCGTTCCTGGCCGCCGTCGCTGAAAACGGGGCCTATCTGCGCGAACGGCTTGAGGAGATCAACAGCCCCCACATACGTGAAGTGCGCGGGGCGGGGCTTCTGGTGGGGGCGGACCTCGACATCCCCGCGGCCAGGGTCATCGCTGCGGCCCGTGAGCGGGGGTTGCTCGTCATCAACGCGGGGGAAACGACTCTGCGCATCGCCCCGCCGCTCATTATCACCCCAACCCATATCGACGAAGCCGTCGCCATCCTGCACGACAGCCTGGCAGCCTGAGATCACGCCGAGGAGACTTAGCCATGAACCTGGACCTACCCCTCTCCAACTGGTTCACCCGTCTGCCGAACCGGCAGCGAACTGCCGCTCGCCCGACAGCTCCGACACGGATCGCTCCGATGACTGCCGCCGATTGGCCGGCCGTGCGCGCCATCTATGAGGAAGGCATGGCGACAGGCAACTCGACATTCGAGACCAGCTCGCCGGAGTGGACGGCATGGGACGCGGCTCACCGGCCCGATTGCCGTTTGGTGGCCCGACGAGACGGCCGCGTCATCGGCTGGACCGCGCTGACGCCGGTGTCCAACCGGCTCGTCTACGCCGGAGTGGCTGAGGATAGCATCTACGTCGCCGCGTCGGCTCGCGGTCGCGGCGTCGGCCGCGCCTTGCTGGCCGCGCTCGTCGACGCTTCCGAAGCAGCGGGGGTATGGACACTGCAAGCGGGCATTTTCCCCGAGAACGCCGCCAGCCTTGCCCTGCATCTCGCCTGTGGCTTCCAGGTCGTCGGCCGCCGCCAGCGTATCAGCTTCCATCAGGGCGTCTGGCGCGATTTCATGCTTCTGGAGCGGCGCAGCACGTGCATCGGGATGGACGAAGGATAAAAGGTTGCCGTCCGGTTTCCTCTTGTCAAACAATGGCTAAACCGTACACGATTGAAGCGATGCAGGAAACCGACTGGCCGGTCGTCAGAGCGATCTATCAGGAAGGCATCGCAACCGGCCAGGCCACATTTGAAACGGCCGCGCCGGAGTGGGAAGTCTGGAACGCGGGCCACCGCCACGATTGTCGACTGGTTGCCCGACAAGAGACGCAAGTGATCGGCTGGGCGGCGCTCAGTCCGGTGTCGCGGCGGGCAGTCTATCGTGGCGTGGCCGAGGTGAGCGTCTATGTGGCCGCGGCCGCGCGAGGCATGGGCGTCGGCCGGGCTTTGCTGGTCGCGCTCATCGAGGCATCAGAAGCAGCTGGGGTGTGGACCTTGCAGGCCAGTGTTTTTTCTGAAAATGAAGCCAGCGTCGCCCTGCATCTGTCGCATGGCTTCCGCGTCGTCGGCCGCCGCGAGCGCATCGGCCTGCATCATGGCACCTGGCGTGACACGCTTATGCTGGAGCGGCGCAGCAGTCGGGTCGGCGTCGGAGGTTAGTGGGGCAAGAGCGTTGCGCTACCGCCGCGGCTGGGCCATACTATCCAATCGTGGCATCAGAAAACGCCGGGCGTCGCCCGCTCTCCCAACGGCTGGAAACAGGTTACTGGTTACTCCTTACCGTCCTTCTGGGCTTGCCGCTCATCACGCCATTGCTGCGCTGGTCGGCCGTTCCCTGCACCCATGACGGCCATCTCCATTATCATCGTGTCGCCGCGATGGCCCACGCCTGGGAAAATGGCATCTATCTGACCCGCTGGCTGCCCGACCTGGCCTTCGGCTATGGCTATCCCTTCTTCGTCTATCGCGAGGCCGCGCCTCTCTACGCCATCCTGCTGCCCTTCCTGGCCGGGCTGCCGCTGCCGGCGGCATCGAACCTGTTCTACGCCGTCACCATCCTGCTGTGCGGCGTTTTCATGTTCCTCTGGGTGCGCGATCTGTTCGGACCGCGGGCGGGGCTGGTGTCGGCCGTGGCCTATATGGGCGCGCCCTACGTGCTGGTCGACGCGCTCATCCGCGGCAACTCGCCCGAATCGCTGGCCTTGCCGTTGTTTCCTCTGATCCTGTGGGCCGGTCGGCGCTGGGTGCTCTTCGATTCCGCCCGCTATTTCGTCGTCGGAGCATTGGGGCTGGCGCTGCTCTCCTTCGGCCACAATATATCAACCTTCATCTTCGCGCCGACGCTGGCGGTGTATTTGGGGGCGCTGGCATGCGGACGACAGACGACGGACGACAGACGACTACGGACAGACGAGGCAACTCCTGTCGCGCGACGACAGACGCCCCATCCGTGGTCTGTGGTCCGTGGTCCGTGGCCTGTAGTCGACGGTCGCCTATTCCGCGCTCTCCTCCTTGTCGGCCTCGGCCTCGGCCTGGTCTTCTTTTACACCGGCGGCGCGGTGCTGGAAATGGATCAGGTGACGCTGGAGATGTCGACGACCACGCGCAACAACGACTGGCGCTATAACTTCGCTTCGCTGGGTGAAATCCTGTCGCCGGTCGTAGCCGAAGACCCGACGCTGGTCAACCCACCGCTCCTGTTCCGTCTGGGCTGGATGCCGCTTCTGTTGGCGGCCATTGGCGCGACCGGTCTGGCATGGATCAAAGGTCGCGACGGCCATGCCCGCGAGCAACGCCTGCATGTCGGGCTGATGGTCGCCGGCGTGGCTGTCTACCTCTTCATGGCCCTGCCCGTCTCCCGCTGGTTGTGGGAGATCATGCCGCTGATCGATTTCGTGCAGTTCCCGTGGCGCTTCGTCGGCCGCGCGGCGCTGCCGGTGGCGTTCCTGGCGGGGGTGCCGTTTTATTATTTTGACCGCCGACATCTTTCGGCGGTCGGTGGTCGGCCGTCGGCGGTCATCCCCGCGGTCGGCGGTCGGTGGTCGACCGTCATTCTTATTCTCACCCTCGCCCTGCTCATCATCGAAACCATCCCCAACCTCTACCCGCGCATGTGCTATGAAGAGCCGTTTCCAACGATCCTGACCGTCCACAACTATGAACACATCACCGGGCTGGTCGGCGTTGACCCGGAGGGCAGCTACTTCCCGCGCACCGTGGAGCAGCGGCCGACCGGCTCGCCAC
>DAOMSB010000010.1:0-57863 GCA_035446145.1 Promineifilum sp. (SeqCode)
GAAATCTTGAGACACTCCTCGGGCGCGAATTACCCGAAGGGATAGTAGCCGAGAGCTGGGAGATCGCCGCCCATGAGGACGGCACTTCTGTTGTCATCAATGGCTGCTATCATGGACTATCATTGAAAGAAGTCCATGCTCAGCTGGGGCTAGATCTCATTGGCCGTAACAACGCATGGGCACAGGAGCGAGGAAGATTTCCCTTGCTGGTGAAGCTCCTGGATGCGTCGGATATGCTCTCGGTTCAGGTTCATCCTGATGATACCTACGCATTAGCCCATGAGGGAAATGAGCTGGGAAAGAGCGAAATGTGGGTTGTCCTCCATGCCGACCCGGGCGCGGAGATTATCCTTGGCGTTCGGAAAGGCGTTACTCCCGATCAGTTCCACAAGGGGATTGTTGACGGATCTCTTGACCAACTCCTCCACAGGGTTTCAGTAAGCGCAGGTGATCACGTGTGTGTTCCCAGTGGAACGCTGCATGCGATATTGGGTGGCATTCTGATCGCCGAGATTCAGCAGAACTCCAACACGACGTATCGTGTATACGACTGGAATCGAACCCAGGATGGTAAACCACGAACCCTGCATATCGATAAAGCGATGGACGTTATCAACTTCGATAGGGTTGAGCCTGAGCTTAGGCCCAGTGTTCTTCTGGAAGAAACAGAGCATATAAGTCGATCGCTGCTCTGCAGCAATCAATACTTCAATACCGAACTCGTCAAAATTCGGCCGGGTGGAAGACTTGGCGGATACCTGAACGGAGATACATTGGAAATATGGGGAGTGATTGCCGGTGATATTTATGTTGATGACATTCATCTGCGCGCAGTACAATTCACTTTATTGCCCGCGGCGCTAGGAGAGTATCATATTGCGGCTCCCGAAGGGGCAACCTGTCTGCGAACCTATGTGGCCAGGACAATGTGAAAACCCTCGCATTTTGAGATGAAGACATTCCAGAAAAAAATATGCTTGCTGGGGGATTTCTCCGTCGGCAAGAGTAGCCTCGTTCGCCGATACGTCGAGGGGATTTTTGATGACAAGTATTTAACCACAGTAGGGGTTGTTGTCTCACGTCGATCGGTTATGAGGCTGGACTACATGGTTAACCTGCTGATCTGGGATCTGGCCGGCGGCCGCGACTTCACGCACACGGGGTATCTGGCAGGCGTTTCCGGGGCCTTGCTTGTTTGCGATTTGACCCGATATACGACGCTGGCGGCCTACCGCACCTATGCGCAACAGGTAAGAGGATTTAACCCCAATGCCCAACTCATCCTGATCGCCAATAAATCCGATCTCGTGGACGAGAGAGCAATTGGGGATGAGGAGTTACAATGTCTGGCGCTCGAATTGGACGCGCCTCTGTTCGTTACCAGTGCCAAGACTGGAGATATGGTTGACCTTGCCTTTGATCATCTGGTCGACTTCCTGATCACTTATGAAAGTTAGCCCTGCTCAACTCATAGACTTTTACCAGCTTCCTTCTCCGCTTTAATTGCATATCCCCTTTCTCAACAACCTCATATTCATCTCCAAGCAACTCGGCCGTTGATTGGTCGAGCAGAATATGATCACCGGCAGCCAGAGAGCTAAGATGGAATGCTACATTGGTAGCATCGCCCACAACTGCATAGCGAAACCGCTGCTGGATACCTAAATATCCCGAAACAACCGATCCGGTGCTAACCCCTACGCCAAATGATACTGCAGGATATTGAGAGTCGGCCTTCTCATTAAAGTCTGCCAGGCTATTTTGTATGGCAATTGCCGCCCTGACGGCTCGTATGGCATGATCTGATTGTTCTCCTGGAATGTTAAACGCCCCCATCACCATGTCGCCGACTAATTGAACCAAACTCCCTTCTTCTCTGAGTATGGCTTCAGAGACTACTGAAAGATACGTGTTCAAAAATTCAAGCGTATCGGATGGGTGGTAAACTTCAGCATAAGCAGTGGAGTTGCGCATATCGGCGAACAAGATAGTCGCTTCCCGCAGCATTTCGCTACCCGGCACGGGCAGCTTTCGATTGGTTATCATTGTTTGAGCGACAGATGCGGGTACCAGTCGGTTGAGTATGTAGCTGAGTCGCTCATTGGCCAGAGACAGTTCAGCCGATAGCAGTATGCCTTCATTGCGTTGTTGTTGTAGCGTCTGCTCTTGTCTGGCCTTATGCGTCACATCCACTGTGGTGATCAAGTAGTCATCACCCTGATCCAGACGCATGATCTGCATATCGAAATAGTTGCCCAGGCCATCGGCCGAGGGTCGGAAAATATCTTCCAGGCGGATCGGCGTATCACCCTCGCCCAAGTCTTCCAGCAATTGCTCCATCCCCAATAGTTCAGGCAATGCTGCGGACACCTCTCTGCCGATTAACGTTACCAGCGGTTGATCAAGCCAATTTTGAACGTGGTGATTCCCCGATTTGATCTCCAGGTTTGGGGAGAGAAGCAGGTAGCCAATTTGATTGGCCTCTATCGTTAGAGTCAGCAGCCCGTTTTTTAGTTGCTCATCCATATTTCAATCTGCGAGAGTTCTCCACAAAGTACCAACACCAACTTATCTTATAGCCTCTTGCCAATCTTGCCGAATGTGTTATTATCCATTGGCTCTCACGCCTCGATTACTGAACTGAGGCAATTATCGGAGGATTTGAATTGGCTAATACTGAATCTGCGAAGAAGCGAATCCGTCAGACGGAGAAACGCACGGAACGAAATCGTCATTACAAGGCGTCGGCGCGCACTTACGTGAAGCGCGTTCGTCGGCTGATCGCTGAAAACAAGCTCGACGAAGCCGAAATGGTGGCTCGCGACGCTTATAAGACGCTGGACAAGGCGGCGCGCAAGCATGTCGTTCACCCCAGCAACGCGGCTCGTCGCAAGGGACGTCTGATGGCGGCATTAGCTGCTGCTCGCGCGGCCGAGACACCCGCCAAGAAGTAACAATTGATTGAATTGCCTGCTTATCTTATAGAGTAGGCGAATCAGGATAATTAAAAGAGCACCGTCTTAAGGTGCTCTTTTTTGCGTTTCCTCTTTACCACACTCGATCTGATGGGTGGAGGTGTGGGTTATCTTTCAGTTCCTCCATCCTTGCTGACCGCGAGCGAGTTAACGCTTAACAGATATCCTTTCCCTCTGACCGTCTGAAGCAACTTCGGGCGACTGGGATCGACCTCGATACATTCCCTGATCCACCGGATATGGACATCAAGGGTTCGCGTATCGCCCACGAAATCTGTATCCCATACTATCTGCATCAAATGTGGTCTGGTGAGCAGTTTGTTTGGATGGCGCATGAAAATTTCCAGTAACTGGGTGAGCTTCGGAGTTAAAGAGTACTCCCCCTTATCCTCCACCTGAACCGACTTTTTTGATCGATACAGGATCATATTCCCATAATGGACGATCTCTTCTTTCTGATCGTCGGCTGGAAGCAAAGCGCGAACGCGATTTAACAGCTTTCGTGGAGTAAAAGGCCTTTCCAGATAGACGTCGGCACCTGCTGCTCGGTCTTCTTCTTCCCCGGTCGCGCGACAATGAATAATCGGGATGCTCTCAACCTGGCGGCGCAGGCGCCGACAATTACGCACGCCGTTTGAACGCATTGTTGAGGCGTCGAAAATGATCAAGTCCGGGGCATTCTCCTCCAGCCACCTTTGCGCCTCCGCGCCTGTGCGAGAAATGATCAGGTCATAGTCGGCCTTACGCAACATACCGGCCAATGAATCCCGGCCGGCAGTTTGACCTTCCATCAACAAGATTAACGGACTTGACTCCATCATTACTCCTGCTCATCCACAGAATTTCCGATTATAAACCCTCTACGCGGGTAGGCAACCCTGGACAGCGTAAATTCACTCAATTTAACTTGCGAGTGCGTCTAACGATCGGTATGATGCCGCCATGGAGCGAATCGGCCGAAATATCTCGATCTGGAGCTGGGCAATATTGCTCCTCGTTTTGCCGCTCACCTTCCTTTCTCCAGTTTTCCTTGGGATCGTTTTATTTTTGCTCACCCTCCTTATAGGCATTCACAGATGGTCATTCGGGCGCTTTCTGCCTCCAACCCCCCTTAATCTGGCATTAGTGCTTCTATTGGGTTCTTTGCTCCTGAGCCAACTGGTCATATTTAGCCCAGCCTTAAGTTTGCCCAAGTCCATGAGCATATTGGTTAGCGTCTCATTATATTTCTCGGTTGTCCGCTTTAGTAAGGAGCGGTCGGTATGGCCGATAGCCGTTGCCTTTATCCTTTTCGGCGTCTTAATCGCAATCGTTGGACTATTCAGCTCAGAGTGGCCATCGCCTTTTTCTTTTCTTAACGCTGTCTCCAGGTATCTACCTCTTGATCGGCTGGATATACCCGGGACTGTAAATGGGGTCATCAACCTGAATGAGTTGGCCGGCGTTTTATGTTGGGTTGCTCCTTTCTTGCTTGCTTTATCCATTGGCCTTCGTCATCGCCTTGTCCGAAAAAGCCTGGCCTTGTATTTACTGCTTCTGAGTGGAACACTTCTCGTCGTTTTCCTGTTGCTGGCCACCTCATCACGAGGTGGGATACTTGCCTTCGCGGCCAGCGCATTTTTAATCTTGGCCCTTTATACGACCGGCAAATGGAGATTGGTCCTCGGCTCCACAGCGATCCCGGGATCGATTGCTATTCTTGCCTACCTCAATAGCCAAGCGGACACTAATATCGTCGGGGACGCGCTTGGATTGAGCGGCCGTGTCGAAATTTGGTCGCGAGCACTCTTGGCGTTGCAGGATTTCCCTTTGACGGGCGTTAGTGTCAACGGATTTCGGCAAGTTGTTCATGAGCTTTACCCATTATTCGAAATATCAAGAGACGTTGACATCGCCCACGCCCACAACCATTTGTTGCAGGTAGGGTTAGATTTGGGCCTGCCGGGAATGATTAGTTATCTGGCTATCTGGATAGTATGTGCATGGCTATTGCTGGCAACATTGCGCGATTTGATTCGCCGTGGGGGCAACCATCATTCATATTATGCGCTTGCCGCAGGATTGGCCGGCTCTTTACTTGCAGGGTGGATTTTTGGCATGGTCGACACGATAGCCTTAGGGGCGCGGCCGGGCTTTATGTGGTGGCTCCTGATTGGCATGACGGTGGCGGTACACTATGAGGTCTGCTTTTCCGGCAAGCGCCTGAGGATCTATCGTCGAGTTAGCACGAGCTTGTCATCTCGAGTGCAAACGTAGTTGCTCAAGCCATGATCATCTGACGAGCGCAAAGCATGAGCATATTTGCGCTGCCGGCTTGGCCAGCATATAATTTCCCTGATTAGGCGGCATTGGTGAAGTGGTATCACAGCAGCTTCCCAAGCTGTTATCACGGGTTCGAATCCCGTATGCCGCTCTCAATCTTCTCCCCTGCGTATCTAGAAATAGAATCCAGCTTGAACTTCACGCTGCCGATAGTGATGATATCTCCCGATGATACGATCACGGGATCGGCAATGAGGACTTCGTTCAAATAGGTCCCATTACGGCTTCCCAGATCTTCCAGCCACCATTGCGAATCGCGCCAGGAAATTAGCGCATGTTCGCCTGATACGTACGTATCATCCAGCACGATCAGGTTTCGATTATTTCGGCCTATCGTCGTTACCGGCGCGAGTTCAATGAGCGTGTCCTCGACCAGCGATGGCTCAGCACCGGCGAGGACGCGAAGATGGCCCCAATGAGTTGATTGCTCCTCGGCGGTCAGGCGCGATGCCCTCAGATCACGATATAGATACCACATCAATGTGCCCAGGAAGGCCAGGAGCAACAACGCGCCGGCCAATCGCAGGAGGAATAGAAGCATTAGCGGGGTCATTCTTCAGGTTTGAGCATGGTACTGTCCATCTCGTCCTGCTCAGCAAACGAGGAATCACCCAACATATCGTCCCGACCTTCTCCATAAACGAGAAAGATATCGCTCAGGGCGATGACGTCACCCGGCCGAAGGATATGCTCTTGGGTCGGCGTACCATTGACGTAGGTCCTGCCATGGCTGCTAACGTCATACAAGACAAAATATCGTTGTCGCCAGCGAATTTGAGCATGCTGGCGACTGATCGAGGATGTATCCAGGACAATATCGTTGTCTACTCGTCGGCCGATGCGAATGATCGGCTGATCGAGGGCGATATGCTGCCGGCCCTGTACGATCAGAAATGCATCGGCCGCATGAATGGCCTCGCGGGTAACATCGCTGTTCTCAAAAGCATATACGGCCGTTCCTGATTCCGCCGATTGCTCTTTATGCGTGGCAATAATATGTGCCGACCGGTTCTTTTCTGCCTCGTTTCGCTCAATGATCACGGTGGGCACCCTTGTCAAATGATGCCCTCTTCTGCCGGCCATCAGCATGACGTAGTCGGCCACCTGTTTCTCAAGGGTACCGAGATCCTGTTCGATTTCCTTATAATCAGCAAGGCTTAACATCACAGTAAATTGGTTAGGCTCCGGCTGCCCCTCTGACTGTTTATCGTAGTACCGAGAAAGATGAGTTGCTAATTGGAATGGATCGAGCGCTCCGCCACTTATCCACGTGAACGGCTCTTCGACCATTTTCCTGATGAGGTCTTCGACATGGGAGAGAGGCGAACTCTTCATACGAGGCGATTATATGGATCGGTGATAACAGGGTCAATGCAGATTGCCTTATCGTTGACCGGCAGTATACTTTCCGTGGCGTATTCGATAATGAATATGTGCTGATAATCGAATTATTTTCAGTTGAGTAGCATGACGATATCAAAGGAAATTCGACTCACCTCACTCGCTTCCTGTGCAGGTTGAGCGTCTAAATTAGCTCCAGCGGAGCTGGAGCAACTGATAGGTCCCTTGCGGGGCATGTTCCAGGCGGCCGATTTCCCGGATCTCCTGGTTGGTCTCGGCGCGGCCGATGATGCCGCGGTTTATCGTCTGAACGAGCAGCAAGCGATCATCTCCACCGCCGATTTCTTCCCTCCCGTAGTAGATGATCCCTATGATTTTGGCGCCATCGCCGCCGCAAACGCCATGTCGGACATATACGCGATGGGCGGTCAGGTCTTGTTTGCCATCAACCTTGTCGCATTTCCGGATACATTAGACAAGTCTATTCTGCAGGAAATCCTGCGTGGCGGTGCCGAGAAAGTAGCCGAGGCAGGAGGGATTGTGGCCGGGGGGCATAGCGTTAATGACAAGGAACCAAAATTCGGTATGGCGGTGACGGGGATAGTCAACCCCGAGATGATCACAAGGAAGGGAGGAGCCATGCCCGGAGACGTGCTCGTCCTTACGAAGCCATTAGGAGTCGGCGTCATCACGACGGCATTGAAACGAGAGAAGGCGCATGCAGACCACGTCGCCTCCGCCGTCGAGAGCATGAAGCGGCTTAATCGCCAAGCGGCGATGGCGGCTCTGGAGTGCGATGCCCATGCCATGACGGATATCACGGGCTTTGGGCTGCTTGGCCATGGCCATGAGATGGCGACGCAAAGCGGCGTTGACTTTCGTATTCAATTGTCTCACATCCCTTGGCTACCGGGCGCGCTGGCCTATGGTGAAGCAGGGGCTTTCCCGGGCGGGATGGACAACAACGCCCGCTTTTTCGGCCAATGGACGACCTTCGCGCAAGACATCGGCTACTTGTATCGCGATATGTTGTTTACCCCCGAAACATCCGGGGGGGTACTTCTCGCTTTAGCGCCTGAAAAGGTGAATAAATTTCTGGACATCATTCCCGAGTCGGCCGTGTTGGGTTCGGTCGAGGAAGGAGATGGCCACATCTGGATAGTTAACTGAGAAATAAAAATGACTTCGAAATTAACTCAAGTTCGGCAATCATTTGATAAATGGAATGTGGATGGTTTGCTGGTCACCAGCCCGGCTAATCGACGCTGGCTGAGCGGGTTTACCGGCTCGGCCGCGATGCTGCTCATCACTCGAGAGCAAGCGATTTTGTCTACAGATTCGCGTTATTGGGAACAGGCAGAGCATGAAGCGCCGGATTTTGTAGTATACCGGGCACGTGCAAAGAGTGATGACTTCTCAAATTTCCTTGCCATGGGTGGTGGTGCCAAGCGACTGGGTTTTGAGGCAAGACATGTTTCCGTGAGTGATTACAGGAATTATCGTAAACTTAAGGATTATCGCTGGAAAGCGCTGAATATGACGGTCGAGCCTTTCCGAGCGATCAAAACGGAGGAGGAGTTAGCCCTGATCCGCAAGGCTGCCTTCATCACCGATGAGACGGTCTCCCGGTTCCCAGAGATGGCCAGGCCAGGGAAAACAGAACGAGAGGTCGCCTGGGATCTGGAAAAGACAATGCGCGAATTGGGAGCCGATAAGCCGGGATTTGACATCATCGTCGCCTCCGGCCCCAATAGCGCCCTGCCGCATCATCACCCGGGGGATCGCCGCCTCGAACGCGGGGATATGATCGTCGTCGATCTTGGTTCAGAAGTGAACGGGTATCGAAGCGACTTGACCCGCACCTTCCATCTAGGTGATGCCCCGGATGACTCTTTCTGGAGCATTTACAATACGGTTGCAGATGCTCAGCTGGCAGCAATTAACGGGATTCGTCCCGGTGCAAATGGCAAATATGTTGATTCCCTGGCCCGCGATCTCATCGTCGCCGCCGGTCATGGAGAACATTTCGGCCACGGCACGGGCCATAGTCTGGGCCTGGAAATCCATGAGTTTCCGCGGTTCAGCATCCATTCGGAGAAAGATGTTCTTCAGGCAGGCACAGTGATGACGGTCGAACCGGGCATCTATCTTCCCGGATTCGGCGGCGTCAGGATCGAGGACCTGGTGCTTGTCACACCCGATGGACGGGAATTATTGAGCCACGCGCCGAAATCACCCGTGATTCCCATCTAGCAGATTAGAGTAGACCTCCTTCATAAGTGGGATAATCGTTCGCCAATCATAACGCTTGGCGAATTCGTGCGCGGCCGCTCCCATTTCGGTTCGTCGTTCTTGATCATTCAGCAGGCGAAGGATGTTCTCCACCCACTCCTCCGGGGAATCGGCCAATACCATTTCCTGTTGGTCACTTACGTCGAATCCCTCTGCCCCAATACGGGTTGACACGATAGGTAAACCAGCGGTCATGGCTTCCAGGATTTTTAATCGTGTCCCACTTCCTATGCGAAGGGGAACAATATAAATCAAAGCCCCGGCAAGATAAGGTTGGATATGCGGGACGAATCCAGTAATCGTGATGCCTTCTTTTCCACGCAGGCCGTCTAGTCGGGCATGAGGCTTTTGGCCGACGATTGCCCAAGTGATATCAGGACGTGCATCTCGCAGCGCGGGCCACAC
This sequence comes from Promineifilum sp. (SeqCode), assembly GCA_035446145.1. GTDB lineage: Bacteria > Chloroflexota > Anaerolineae > Promineifilales > Promineifilaceae > Promineifilum. The sequence goes on from DAOMSB010000010.1 coordinate 9,336, forward strand.
TTTTTCCGCAAACCAGAGAACGCCGTCCACGTTCGGCCGATAGTCCATCTTGCCTGTAAAAACCAGGTCATGGTTGATATCTTCGGAGGGAGGCTCACCTTGGCCATATTCGACAACATCAATCGTGTTGGGCACAATCGTGATATCGATCGCGCCGGTCGGCAATAACTTAAGCAGCTGTGCGCGATCGATTTCGCTCACAGCCAGAATTGCATCGGATGCGGTCAACGCCCAGGATTCGAAACGAGCCAGCCTTCCTGTTTGGATGGTCGAGTAGATTGCCGCGAGCCAGCGAGACGGGTTGTGCCGGTCTACCGCCCGCGCCCGACGTTGCAGCTCTGCCTCCGCGTTGTGGCAATCCAACACGATCCTGGCCGAAGGACTGGCGCTTCTGATTTGCGGGATATAGGAGGCCAACTCAATGCCCTCGATCTGAACAGCCGCATAGTCGTCCGAGCGTAATGCTTTATTCAAAGCGGAGGCAAATGCGTCACTCCTCAGGCGAAGCCCCATGTCCGGCAGAGATGAGCTGATGAGTTGCCTAATTCGTGTGCCCTGTGAACGGTCGGGAACGAGAACGGGTGGAAGCACGCGGCAGTACGGCTCCAGAGGCGACAGATCCGTTGAATTCACACTCTCAGTCATGCTTAAGAGCGTGATATCAGCCACCTGAGCCAGGGCTTTCAGCATATGGAAATTACGCAGGCTGGTGCCTTGGTGCGGGGGATAGGGTAGTTGGGGAGTCAATAGCAGGATACGTCTCATTATTTTGCCGACACTTCATGATAAATCGCTGATGTAGCCATGGCTGTTTTCCGCCAAGTGAATTCCTTCGCCTGTTCAAGCCCGGCGCGAGCCAGCGTGTCGGCATAGTCGCGATCCATCAGCACTTTCGCCAAGGCTTCCACCCACCCCTCAAGATCAGTCGGATCCAGTTTGAGAGCCGTATCACCCACAACTTCGGGAAGCGAGCCTCGATTACTGACGATAACCGGGCAACCGGCGTGCATGGCTTCCAGCGCCGGTAATCCAAATCCTTCGGTGTATGATGGAAAAGCCAGCACTCCAGCGGCTCGATAAAGATGGGCCAACTGGATGTCTGTCACCCCGGAGAGATGCATGACATGGGGTCCCAGATCGAGGCGAGCGATAGTCTGGAAGATCTCCTCATATATCCATCCTCGACCGCCCACCAAAACAAGCGGCACTGCAACGTCATATTGACGACGAAGATCGGCATAGGCACGGATTAGCAGGGGCCAGTTCTTTCGAGGTTCCAGCGTTCCGACCCCGAGGACAAAGCCTTCTCCCGTCCCCAACGCCTGAGTAGTGGCGCGTATCTCCGCGGCCGAGTAAGCGGCCGAATATATCGGGTTTGCCGCAAGATGAATCGTCGTTACGGCCGCCGGAGATGCCCCTAACAGATCAATCAAATCCAGGCGGGTCGCCTCACTGTCGGCAATAATATGGTCGGCAACCGAAACGGCCCACTCGATTTGATTGGTATAGTAGCGGTGACTCTCAGGCGTCAGGAATTCGGGGAAATGAATGAAGTTCAAGTCATGGACAGTGATGACCCTGCGACTTGCGCCAAACGACGGCGGGATGAAGTCGGGAGAATGAAGGACATCCAGATGATGGCGAGCTATCTCCACCCCAAGGGTGTATCTCTCGTAGCGATGATGACAGGGTGTCCATAAATTACTACGCAAAAAGCTGTGCCTTCCCGGAGGGCGGAAGTCTCGTGTCTCACGCCGATTATGAAATATAGTGTACTCATCGCCCGTCTCCAATTCCCCCAATGCCGCGATCAGATGGATCGTGTACTGGCTAATGCCACCCATCTGATATGTCGGCAGACGACAATCGATACCGATATGCATGGAACGATTGTAAGGCGCATTAGTGAATCAAAGCAAGTTGGGCAGTGTGTAAGCCGATCAGTATAATGCGTAAATTCAACCGTGCTTCAACAGGCATGGCGCTGAGGTAAATCGCGATGACAAAGAACCAAAATGCCCGACCGACCAGCGGCGCATATGACCAGGAAATCGGAGAGTTGCGCAAACGACTGGAATGGCTGGATGAAGAAAGACGAAAATCAAGCCGTAAGCTCGCCGAGATTGAGCAACGCGCCGAACTCCAGAACCGAGAGCTAGCAAATCGCGAAAGACGCATCCAGGAACTGGAGAAGCAGCTTTCCCTCGTCAATTCGCAACTATCGCGCATCCCAATGGTCGACACACAGCTCTCCCAGTTCCGCGACGACATCGTTAAGATGATCGACCAATATGACAAAAGGCGCATCGAAGCGGAGAAGGAGCTGGACAGGCTGCGTCGGGTCGAACATGAGGCCACTACACGCGAGATAGCGGATATTCGCAAGGAGCTGCCGGCCATCGGCCGTATCGAACAGGAACTCCCCCTGAGGCAAGCTGAAGAAGCCCGTCTGGCGAACCTGATTGGCGTCCAGCAAAATACCATCACCCAGCTCTCCACTCAGGTGGAAAACGTGGACAGATCACTCACCTTCCTTTCCGAGAAGGAGAAGCAGGACAGCCGCAACATCGGCGAGATACAGGCCACCTTGCTTGAAATCAGCAAGCGATGGGAGCCTATCACGAATCGATTGGAGATCCTGGCCCAGAATGTGACAAGGGTCCAAACAACAGCTCAGACAACGGGAGAAGCACAGGTCCTGCTGCGCAAAAGCATTAGTGATTGGACCGAACAAGTGCAAATCGGTGAGCACGAACGGAATCAGCGTCTGGCCGGCTGGCAAAGGGCAATGGACGAACACGAGGCTTCGTTCCAACGCTTTAATCAGGACTGGGTGAAATTTAATAATCAGTACAACGACTCTCGCACTGCCGTAGAAACAATGAAGTCTTTGCAGACTCATCTGGAGCAGCAGCAGCGAGAAGCAAACGAGCTTGTGCGCGTTGAATCCAAGCGCATGGAGTCCCGATGGGAACAATTTACTCAGGAAGACGCACGCAAGTGGAAGAATTTCGAGGCTGATTCATTGCAACGGTTGTCGATCAATGATCGTCGTGAAAGAGAACTACGCGAGCAAATTGCGGACCTGGAGGGAGAGTTAGGACGGCTTTCAACCGAATTGGATACGATTGTCCGCGTTCAGACAGCTCAATCCGAGGCTATCAAGAAGTGGCCGCTCGCGTGGCTGGAGGAAGTAGAAAAGGCTCTGGATCAGAACCCCCATCGCCGTCGTCAACCGGCTCTCGTACCGGTGCGAGAAGATTAAACAATACATCCATGCACGTCATCGGTACAGCCGGTCACGTCGACCACGGTAAATCTACGCTTGTAGAAGCCCTGACGGGGATCGATCCGGATCGGCTCGCGGAAGAAAAGTCCCGAGAGATGACCATCGACCTGGGCTTTGCCTGGTTGACGCTCGATGACCAGGAGGTCGGCATCGTCGATGTTCCCGGTCATCGCGATTTTATCGAGAATATGCTGGCTGGAGTTGGGGGGATCGATCTGGCCTTGTTTGTGATCGCGGCCGACGAAGGCGTGATGCCCCAAACGCGCGAACACTTGGCCATCCTCGATTTATTGAAGATCAATCGCGGCGTCGTGGTCTTGACAAAAAGCGATTTGATCGACGATCCGGACTGGTTGGATCTCGTCATCCTTGAAGTCGCCGTTACGCTGCAAGGAACAACGTTGTCAGAGGCCCCAATCATCCCGGTATCTGCACGAACCGGCGCGGGGATTGCCGACCTGAAAACAGCCATCAGTCATTTATTAGCCGAAATCGCCCTGCCGGACGACTGGGGAAAAGCGCGATTACCGATCGATCGCGTTTTTTCGTTACCGGGCTTCGGCACCATTGTCACCGGCACCCTCCTCGATGGCAGCCTGCGCGTGGGTGACGAGGTTTCCATTCAACCCGGAAACCTGACCGGCCGTATACGCGGCTTGCAGACACATAAAACCAAACGAAATGTCGCTCATCCCGGCAACCGCGTGGCCATAAATCTGACAGGGATCGCCCGAGAAGATATAGCGCGTGGCCAGGTTGTCGCCTTGCCCGGCTTGCTGCGCGAAACAAAGCTGATCGATGCTCAATACCGGCATCTTGATGGCGCGGCCGCCCCACTCACACACAACGCTGAAGTCAAACTATTTGTTGGCTCGGCTGAAGTCACCGCGCGCGTCCGAATCATCGGCCAGGAGAAAATCGAATCGGGAACCGATGGCTGGGTTCAGTTGGCATTAGTTGCCCCTATCGCTATCATGCACGACGATCGATTCATCCTGCGACGCCCTTCCCCAGGAGAAACGATTGGTGGCGGCCGCATTCTCGATCCCAATCCCGGCCGGCGTCATCGTCGCTTTCGGGAAGATGTAATTCGTCGCTTCCAGGCTCGAGCCCAAGGCTCTGCCGACGATTTGCTCCTCAACACACTCGCTCGGCTTGGGCCTGTGTCGCACAAAAACCTTATCGATCAGACCGGCCTTCCCGCGGCAGAGGCCGAGAACGCCATTCGAACGCTTACCGCCGATGAACGCATAATCGATCTCGGCAAGGTTTTAATGGTAACCCCTGCCTGGAATGCCCAACGGGATCGATTGCTGAATACGCTGGCAAACTATCATCAGGCTACCCCACTGCGTGCCGGGATGGAGCGCGAGGCAGTTCGTAGTAAACTACAGACCCCACAAGTGGTCTTCAATGCGATGGTCGGCGAGCTGGTAGCCGCGAACCTGCTGGCCGAAGCCGGAACGCTGCTGAAGCTGCCCGACCATGAAGTCGTGCTGTCGGAAAAAGATGAGGCGGCCGTCGTCCAACTAATGAATTTGCTGGAAAGGCAAGGCATCCTCTCGCCGAGTGTGAAGGAATGCAAGGCCGTGGTAGGCGACGGCGTGTACTATGCACTTGTCGACCTGGGACGACTTAAGCCGGTTGGCGAAGATGTCGTCTACTCGGCCGAGATGTATGACCAGCTAATCAAACAGCTAACGAACTACCTTCATTTAAAGGGATCAATCTCCGCCCCAGAGGCCCGCGACCTGCTTGGCGCCAGTCGAAAATATGCGATCGCCCTCCTGGAGCACATGGATGAGCTGCGTATCACGCGTCGTTCCGGTGATATTCGTTTGCCCGCCCGACCCATAAAAGAATAGAACCGCCGAGAAGGGATTATTGACATTCCTCACTTGACATATTGTTCAGAGAACACTATGATTATTATGTAATGTGTTTCGGCACGGAAGTTCGTGCTGGTTTGTCCATTTTTCTGAACACCACACCCAATATATAGGGTAGCACGATCAACAGGAGCGTCATCAATGGATAGGTGGCATGCATTTGGAAGAGCACGTTTTGTCCTTTTAGCACTGTTTCTCTCCGTGCTGGCAATCGCAACATTGTCCAGCAGTTCAATGAACTTGAGCGCCCAGGGTGGCGCATGGGAAGGAAAGTACTGGAACAACCGGAATCTCTCCGGTGCTCCGGTATTAACTCGCCAGGACGCGAGCATCAACTTCGATTGGGGCGCCGGGTCACCCGCGAGCGGAATCGGGGCGGATGAGTTCTCGGCTCAATGGACCCAAACCGCCAATCTGCCGGCCGGCACCTATCGCTTCACGGCGACGACGGATGATGGCATGCGCGTGTGGATCGACAACGTGATGATCATCGACGCCTGGTTCGATAGTCAACAGCACACGATCACGGCCGACGTCTTTCTGGGAGCCGGCAACCATACAATTGTCGTCCAGTATTATGAAGCCGGCGGCCTGGCCGTCGCGAAAATGAATTACGTCCTCTTGGGGGGGCCGACCCCGCCGCCGGTCAGCGACCAGACCTGGTACAACGAATACTTCGCCAACACCAACCTCAGCGGGACACCAACGCTTACCGGCACAACATCGGCCGTTAATTTCAATTGGGGCTTTGGCTCCCCGGCTCCGGGCTTCCCGGCAGATTTCTTCTCGGTGCGCTGGGTGCGAAATGTCCCCCTGGAAGCGGGTCGGTATCGGTTCACCGTTACCTCTGACGACGGCGTTCGCGTGTGGGTGAACAACAATCTGATCATCGATCAATGGCGCACACAGGCCGCGGCCACATTCAACGCGGAAATCGATCTGCCCGGCGGGAATGTCCCGATCAAGGTAGAGTATTACGAGAATACGGAAAGAGCCCAGATTGCTCTGTCCTGGACGAGGCTATCCGCCCCGCCCCCCCAGCCAACGGGCGCGTACTTCGCCGAATACTTCAACAACATGACCCTTTCCGGCACGCCGGTGTTAACTCGCAACGAGGCGGCCGTGAATTATAACTGGGGTCATGGTTCCCCGGCGCCGCAAGTTCCTGTCGACAATTTCTCGGCGCGCTGGACAGCAACTCTGAACCTGTCGCCCGGCCGCTATCGTTTCTCGGCCTCCAGCGATGACGGTGTGCGTCTGTGGGTGAACGATCACCTGCTCATCGATGCCTGGTTCGATCAACCCGTTCGTACCTTCACCGGTGAATACGACGTCACCGGCCCGACCCGGGTGCGAATCGAGTATTATGAGAACACCAATCTGGCCGAGATGCGGTTCTCCTACGCGCTTGTCTCCAGCCAACCGGGAACAGGTGGGCCGTTCCCCGGCACAGCCACAGTGACAGCCTATCGGCTAAACGTGCGTCGCGGGCCAGGGGCGAATTTCGCCATCATCACCAGGCTAAGCAACGGCAACGTGGTGAACCTGACCGGCTTCCGCAATGGTGATGCCACCTGGGTACAGGTTGCCTTGCCTAACGGAACGATCGGCTGGGTAAGCGCGTTGTACGTGCGAACGACAGTACCGGTTGGCAACCTGACGCCTATCACAGGCACGACACCCCCCACCCCACCACCATCCGGCGGAGCAACAGGAACGGTGAATACAGGCGCGTTGAACGTCAGGACAGGCCCGGGCGTCAACTTCCCTGCCTTCACAACGATCGACAATGGTCAGAACGTTACCTTGTTGGGCCGAAACAGCGCGGCAACCTGGGTAAGGATCATCATGAATGACGGCCGACAGGGCTGGGTGAACGTATCGTTCCTGATTATCAATGTCCCCGTGGGGAGCCTCCCGGTTCTCAATAATTAACGATTAGGGACCCTTCGCAAGCTTCAAAGCCTCCCCAAGCGTTTTGGGGAGGCTTTTGTGTATTGGCCAGGAAACGGCGCGAGGACTAAAATAGGCTTGTCGTAAGCTGAACCACACTTTCCGGAGAGCAGACTCTTTCCATGTTCACTTTTGACCTTTCCCCACTGACCAGCGATGTCCTCATGGGGGCGACCCTGATATTTCTCCTGCGCGTGTTTGGCGTGGCCATCAGCACCATCAGGGTGCTGGTGATGATGCGCGGGAAGAAAGTTGCAGCATTCATCGCCGGCTTTTTCGAGGTTCTGGCCTATGTGATCGCCATCGGCGAAGTGGTGAATAATCTGGATAACATCTGGAACGTGCTGGGATATTGTCTTGGCTTTTCGGTTGGCACGGTGGCCGGCATGCTTCTGGATGAACGCACAGCGTCCGGCTTCGCCAATGTCCGAATCATCTCTCGCTATAAAGCGCAGAGCATTATCGATGAGATCCACAAGTCGGGATTTGGGGCGACAGTCGGCTGGGGCCACGGTCGCGGCGGGACGGTTGGCATGATCGTTGCCGTGGTGAGAAGGAAAGAAGTAGACAAGATTTGCGCCATTGCTGAGTCGATTGACCCCAACGCCTTTATTACAATTGAGGACGCACGCGCTGTTCGCCGCGGGTTTATTCAATTGAGTTACCAGGAACGATAGCCGATAGAACCGATAAAGGGGGTGATCATGTCCGCTATAACTCTGCTGGACGGTAGCCTAAAGCTTTCGATTTATTACGACACGATGGACAAAGAGTTCGATGACGACATCTGCCTATGCTTCCAGGAAGATTGCCCGGAAGACGAGAAGGTGCTCGGAGCAGACGAAGTGAGTATCTACATCACGCCGGAGCAAGCAGCGCTCGTCGCGCTGGCGCTCAATCGGGCGATAGAAGCTCATCGGCTCGATGCAAAAACGTCTGATCGCTGAAGAGAATCACAACAAATTAGAACTCCTATTCCAGCCACATCACTCGAATAAGGAGTTTGAGGATTATGATATGGGCCGCAAGAAAATAACGATCATTGATCTTCAGTCAAAAAAAGAACACCAGGAACCCATCAGCATGTTGACCGCCTATGACTACACGGGCGCCCTGCTGGTGGACAGGGCTGAGATCGACATGATCCTGGTTGGAGACTCCCTGGGAATGGTCATGATGGGCCTGGATAGCACCGTGCCTGTGACCATGGATGAAATACTCCATCACTGCCGTGCCGTGGCGCGTGGGGCAAAATTCGCCCATTTGGTGGGCGATCTGCCTTTTATGTCCTATCAAGCCGATAAATATGACGCCGTCCGCAATGCCGGCCGCCTGTTAAAAGAAGGGAACATGGATAGCGTGAAGCTGGAGGGCGGCCGCGAAATGGCGTCAACGGTGCGCGCTATCGTCGATGCAGGAATTCCGGTGATGGGGCATATCGGCTTGACGCCGCAATCGATTAGCAAATTAGGCGGGTTCAAGGCGCAGGGCCGAACGGCAACAGCCGCGGCTCGTCTGGTAGAAGATGCGTTGGCCTTGGAAGAAGCCGGCTGTTATGGGGTTGTTCTCGAAGCTGTGCCCGCACCGGTAGCGGCCGCAATTACCGAACGGCTGCACATCCCGACCATCGGCATCGGCGCCGGGCCGGATTGCGATGGCCAGGTGCTCGTGTTCCACGATATTCTTGGCCTCTATGACAAGATTCAGCCGCGTTTTGTAAAGCAGTATGCCAGGCTCCAGGAGCCAATCATTGAGGCCTTCACCCAATTCCGGGACGAGGTGACTAACCGGCATTTCCCGAGCAAAGAACATTCATTCTCAATGAGCGCAGAAGAGTTGGAAGCATTTCATCAAAGCCTGGCCGAATGACAACTTCTATGAAGGTCGGCGTAATAGGTGTAGGCGCCTTGGGCTGCCTGTTAGGCGCTTATCTGGGCGAGAATGGCGATGTTATCATGATCGGCCATTGGCTGGATCAGGTCACAACGATCAAAACATCGGGGTTGCGGGTTCGGGTTCCTGATGGCCGGGTAGCGACCCATTTCCCGGCCATTACCGCCAATCCCGAAGAAGCTGGGCCAGTCGATATCGCCCTCGTGGTGGTGAAGAGCCGGCAGACGCGGGAAGCGGCACATCTTGCCGCGCGAATCCTCAAGCCCGATGGCCTGGCAATCACCTTGCAGAATGGCTTAAACAACTGCGATACGCTGCGCGAGGTGCTGGGCGAGCATCGGGCCACGCTGGGCGTCACCTCACAAGGTGCCACGGTTCTGGGAGTGGCTGAAATTATGCACGCGGGCCACGGTCCTACCTATTTCGGCCGTGATCTATCGTTAGGCGACAATCAATTAGCACTCTTGCCACAAATCGTTGAGCTATTTAATCAATCAGGCCTGGAGGCTCACCTGGTCGATGAGACCGAAGGACTCGTATGGGGCAAGTTGGCGGTGAACGCAGCCATCAATCCCCTCACGGCTCTGTTGCGCGTTCCCAATGGCTTTCTGGTTAAGCATGAGGTGCTGATCGATATCATGAAACGAGCGGCTCGGGAAGTCGAAAACGTGGCCAACGCGCAAGGGATTACTCTGCCCTACCCCGACGCTTCCGGACGCGCGTTGGAGGTGGCCCGAGCCACAGCCCCGAATCGGTCCTCCATGCTGCAGGATGTGGATCGCGGCGCGCCAACCGAGGTTGAAGCGATCTGTGGCGCTGTGGCGCGGATCGCGCGGGATCTGGGCATTCAGACGCCGGTGAACCTGCGGCTATGCCGGCTCGTCAGGCAAATTGAAGGCGGCCAGCCCCCGCTTCTGGAGCAAGGAGATGTAGCCGGGCTGCTGCAGCTGCTCGATTTACCAACGTTGGAGTAATCACGATGATAGTTGTCGAAACAATTGAGGAAGTTCGAGCCGTACGTCAACGGTATGCCCTCGAAACCTTGGGCCTTGTCACGACGATGGGGTATCTGCATCAGGGACATCTTGAGCTTGTACGCCAGGCCAAAGCGGAGAATGATCGCGTTGCCGCCACGATTTTCGTCAACCCCAAGCAATTTGGCCCCACCGAAGATTTGAGCCGATACCCCAGAGATCTGCAACGCGATTTGGAGCTGCTGGAAGCGGAGGGAGTGGAATACGTTTTTGTACCCACCGATGAAACGATGTACCCTGCGGATTTTCAAACTGTAGTGAGCGTGACCGGGATCACGAAATATTTGGAAGGCGCCCGCCGGCCGACGCATTTCGATGGCGTGACAACGGTTGTGGCCAAGCTGTTTAACATCATGCAGCCGACCCGCGCATATTTTGGGCAAAAAGACGCTCAGCAGGTCGTCGTTGTCCGGCAAATGGTGCGAGACCTGAACTTCAATCTGGAGATCGTCGTTTGCCCTACTGTGCGCGAGGCGGATGGACTGGCGATGAGTTCACGAAACAAGTATCTGTCGGCCGAGCAACGTCAAGCAGCAACGGCCTTATATCGCGCTCTAGGCAGCGCTGAGGCGCTGTGGCACGACGGTGAGCGGCATAGTGATGCATTAAGGGATTCGATGGCGCAGGTGTTAGCGAACGAGTCATTGGCTCGCGTTGATTACGTAAGCGCGGCCGATCCTGATACGCTGCGCGAGGCAGAGGGAGAGTTCCCCCCTGAAAAAGGCGCTCTCCTGTCAATGGCAGTATTTTTTGACAAGACCCGCCTGATCGATAATTTCCTGCTCGCCCCAACAGAACCGAATCAGCACACATAAAAGTATCCTCAATCGCCACACTTCAGTTGGCCCGAATTCAAACCTCTGTTATTATCGAACTACCTTTTCCGTCAGGTAACCGTATGACTAGTGCTCAGGATTCCTCTCCAATCAGCCCATATTTGCTTGAGATTTTGCGTTGCCCTGTTGCCGTTCGGGCCAAAGAACACGCCGGCGACGACCCTGGTCGTTTGCGTCTCGTAGGAGCGTATTGGCTCGTATGCGACGAATCCGGGATGAAATATCCGATCAAGAACGGCATACCGATCATGCTCATTGAAGAAGGGGAAAAGTGGCGGGATAAAGCGGAGAGCGATTTGCCGATTCCGCCTCCGGTGAGTTAATGTGCCATGACCGACTCATGAAAACCATATTGCAAATCGAAGATAACTTTGCGAATCGTCGATTGGTTGAGCGCGTTCTCGAACCTTATTCGTATCGCTTGATAAACGCCATTGATGGACAGTCGGGTATTGATACGGCGCTGATGGAAGCCCCTGATCTGATATTGCTCGATATGGGACTGCCTGATATGGACGGCCAAACGCTGGTCTCGGTGCTGCGAGAAACGCCGTCGCTGGCGAAAGTCCCCATTATCGCGCTCACTGCGTGGCCGGAAAGTATCGCGGGGGAAATGGCCCTTCGATATGGTTGTGACGGATGCATCACAAAGCCCATCAACGTCGCAGAGTTTGGCAAGCAGATCGAGGTCTATTTGAGCCGCTAGATAGTGGCCGAGCAAGCAGCAAACACCTTATGATCCTTCTATCGGCCAGCGATTTCGCCATCGAGGAACTTACCCGAGCCTATAATCAAACTCGAACCGATTACCTTATCCCGATGCCGATGAATCCTGGGCGCCTGCAGGAATACATCCTGCTCTACGACGTGGCGCTTGACAGATCGAAAGTGGCAATTGAGGGGGACAACATTGTCGGTCTGGGGATGCTCGGCAAACGGAAAGGCATGGGGTGGATTACGCGGCTTGGTGTCCTCCCCGACGGCAGACGTCGAGGTGTTGGTGGTGCAATTCTGGATGCGCTTCTGACCGAAGCCCATGGCTGCGGACTCCCGGACGTCTGGCTCGAGGTCATTCATGGGAATGGACCCGCTCATGAGCTTTTCCACAAGTTTCAATTTCGCGAGACTCGCGAGCTAATCGTTGCCCGACGTCCTCCACGAACGGCTCGCAATATGTCTATTGTCAAGGACGCGCGCCAGATACGCTATTTACAACACGATGAGGTTCTGGAACTTCATTGCCGGCGAAAGGAGCGAATGAATTGGCTCAGCAGTGTTGAGACGATGCACAACGTGCGGCGGCTGGCCAATTTTTCGCCGGATGACGAGGCGGGCTATCTTCAACATGAATTGGCCCATCTCTCAGGCATCATCGTTGAATTTTCAGACGGGGCACGAGGTTGGGTGTCTTTTCAGGCAACAACCCTGCAACTTAAACGCATTTGTGTCGAAGTGCTCCGAGGAGATCCGGTTCGCACGACAGCCGGCCTGCTGGAGTTGCTCCATCGCCTCCATAGTTCCCAGGATGCTGTTGTCGAAAACATCCCGGATGACGCAGCGTGGCCGGGCTACAAAGAGGCCGGATACTTTGAGGTATTTCGACGAATCGAGATGGTGCGCGAATCAGTCACTGAATAAATATCTCGGATTCCCAACTACGAGGATCAAATGATCTCCCCTGAATCTGTACTTGAGGCGAAAAGACAAATCGCGGGGAAGGCCCACCGCACACCCGTTCTCACCTCCCAAACGTTGAATGATCTGATGAAATGTCAGATCTATTTCAAATGTGAAAATTTCCAGCGCGTCGGCGCGTTCAAGTTCCGTGGCGCATACAACGCAATTAGCCGGTTGAGCGCCGATGAAAAATCGGCCGGGGTTATCACCCATTCCAGCGGCAACCACGCGCAAGGGGTAGCATTGGCCGCTCAATTGCTTGGCGTGCGCGCGGTGGTGGTGATGCCGGAAGACGCGCCCGCCAACAAGCGGGCTGCAACTGAAGGGTACGGAGCCGAGGTTATCGTCTGTAATGCCATGGAGCGTGATGAGGTGACGGCGAAGCTGATCGCCGATCATGGTTATACGCTGATCCACCCTTTCGATAATGACCATATCATCGCGGGGCAAGGTACGGCCGCTCTGGAACTATTCGACGAAGTGGGCCAACTTGATTATCTGTTTGTGCCCGTAGGTGGCGGAGGTCTCATCAGCGGCAGTGCGCTGGCCGCCCAATTGCGGGCACCCGACTGCCAAATCATCGGGGTCGAGCCGAAACTGGGCGACGATGCCGGTCGCTCCTGGCGTGAAGGCGTCGTCATCAAGCTCGAAAGCGTACCGGAAACCGTGGCCGACGGCCTGCGCACCCGAGCCATCGGCCAACGTAACCTCGAGATCATGCGCCGTTACGTTAGTGACATGATCAGCGTCAGCGAGGCGGATATCCTTAACGCTCTTGAATTCATTTGGGAACGCCTAAAAATCGTAGTCGAGCCTAGTTCGGCCGTCGCTCTTGCGCCAATCCTCAGCGGAACTTATCCGTTACCGCCTGAGTCACGGGTAGGCATTCTCATAAGCGGCGGCAATATCAATATGGCGGCTTATGGCTTTCCCACAAGGGATAAAACTACGGCGCCCCAACCGATTACCACGAAACCCCCCATCGATCTGGAAGAAAAGAATAACCGCCAACGCAAACCCTCCCGAATCCTGGTTTGCGCCCCCATCGCCCCGACTGCATTGCAAATGCTGAAAGGTGTGGGACAGGTTGATGTTGATTATGAGGCCGATGAAGAAGCGCTCATCGCCAAAATTGGCAATTATCATGCGTTGATCGCTAATCCGAACCAACGTATTAACTCCCACATTATTAAGTATGGCTATAACCTCAAAGCCATTGGCTCCCTTGATGGGAACCTCGACAAGATCGACGTCGGCCAGGCGCGGGCTTTGGGTATTGAAGTATGCTATGCACCGGATAGCCGCTCAGTCACGATTGCCGAACATACCATCGGACGACTCCTCTCTGCGGCCGACAAATTCGCGGGCGGAAGTTTGGCCGGCAAGACACTGGGCATTATCGGTTTCGGTCTGGTCGGCCGACAGGTGGCCCACCGCGCGGCCGCGTTCGATATGCGTATCCTTGTCAATCAGCCCCGCCTCACGCCGGAACTGGTCCTCGAATCCGGTGTGCGCGCGGCCGATTTAGTGGACTTGCTCCATCAATCAGACTTTATCAGCCTCCATGTCCCGTTCAGTGAGGAAACGGAGGCAATCATAGGCGAGGAAGAGCTGGCACTGATGAAGCCGAGCGCCTCGCTCATCAATATGGGGCACACTGATTTAGTGGACGAAGGAGCATTGCTGAGAGCGCTTGATAACGGGGCCTTGGCAGGAGTGGCTATATCCGATTTACCATCCATCGTGAAACCATCTGCTCTGTCCCAGGCGTTACGCAACCACCAGCACGTCATCGTGGCGCCGCATATTTCCTCCATTCTGGCCACCCAGCAACACGATAGCTCGGAACAAGTAGCGCGCCAGATCCTGTCGGCACTCTCCCATCGCCGCACAAGCGAAACGCTCGATCTTGAAGTTGTACCGATCGAACAGATCGTTCCGCACGAACACATCGATCTGAAGCGCGTATCACGACTGGTTGAGCGCCTCGAAGACGATGGACGCCTGGTCAACCCTCCCGTGACTACTTACTGGAAGGGGCGATATGTGATTCTTGACGGCGCGACTCGCTATAGCGCCCTGCGCCAACTTGGCTATGCCAACGGCATCGTCCAGGTGGTGGATAAGGATCAAGCCGGGTTCCAGCTTCATACCTGGTATCATGCTATCAGCGAAGAACAGCAGATCGGCGATGTTCCATCCTTCGATAAATTGGTCGATGTGCTACAAAAAGTGCCGGGGCTAAACCTTAAACCCATCAATGCCGATGAAGCCCAGGGCGCGCTTTTGCGGCCGAATTCTCTTTGCTACTTTATTGATCGAGAAGGCCGCATGTTGTTGGCCGAAGCCGGCCCCGGTGCGTCCAAGCTGGCCGTGATGAACGGTATTGTTGATACCTACAATGCCTGGGGTGTCGTAGAGCGCACGTTGCTGACCGACATGGACCGATTATTGGCCCAGTTCCCACGGCTGGTCGCAGTCGCCGTTTACCCGCAATTCAATCCGGAAGAGGTATTCGACGCGGCAGCAGACGGCAATCTGCTGCCGGCAGGCTTGACCCGATTCGTCATCCCCGGTCGCATTTTGCGCCTCAATGCCGATCTCGCCCGGTTGAAACGAGACGAGCCACTGGCCGAAAAACGCGCGTGGTTCAACGAGTTCCTTTCAGGCAAATTGTCACGCAGCCGGTTCCGTGTGTACCAGGAACCGGTAGTCTTGCTCGATGAATAACGACATTAAGGCCATCATCTTCGACGTGGGTGGCGTATTGTTACGCACGGCAGATCAATCCGGCCGGCAAAAGTGGGAAACGCGATTAGGCCTGCTGCCTGGCGGAGCTGAAGCCATTGTCCTCAATAGCGAGATGGGATACCGGGCCCAGCGAGGGGAGATTTCTACCGAGACGCTGTGGGCATGGGTTGGGGCGCGCTTGAAGCTGGGCAATGACCTGACCCAATTTCGACAAGATTTTTGGCAAGGGGATTTCGTGGATCAATCGCTGGTAGCGCTGGTCCGCAAACTTCGTCAACGCTATCAACTGGCAATCATCAGCAACGCGATGGATTCGCTGACGGAGACATTAACCGAATATGCGTTGCTCGATGAGTTCGATCTGATTGTGGGCTCCGCCTATGAGGGCGTTATGAAGCCCGATCCCGTCATCTATAGACGAACCTTGCATAGATTGGGGGTATCCCCTCAGGAGAGCGTCTTCATCGATGATTCATCAGCCAACATCGCCGGAGCTAAAGCGCTGGGCATCAACGCAATCCTGTTCACGCCCACCATTGACCTGCCCTATGAATTGGCCAGGATCGGCGTCGAAATCCCATAATGCGATTTACTGTTGCGGGACAACTACCTCACGAACCAACTGTTCCGCGATCACCACATCACCACGCATAAATCGGAACTTCTTGATGCTCTGCCCGTTTCCCAGGCCAGGCACGAAAGCACCGAGCATCGTCACCGATACGCCCTCTTCCTCGGCCGAATACATTTCAGCTGGATAGGTTCCCAAGATAGCCCCTTTACGATCAACCACCTGCACCTGAATTCCTTGCACAGAACCGGATGCTATATCGATGCCGGTTTCACCCGTCGCCAGGAATGAAGCGTTATCATTCCCATCGATAAGGGTTGTTACAAATAGCCCGTCTCCGGTGACACCCATTTGGTTGCCGCGGAGCGATTGATCCTGAAATAATGCCTCATACGTGTAATCCGACACCCATTCAGGGCCGCAATAGCTCATCAAGTCATGGGTCTGGTCGGGAGTTAGCAGCGTTTCGGCTGTCGTATCGACCCCATACACACCGATCGATGCGTTAGCGTAGGGGAAATTCGGGTCGACACCGGATGGGTTGCCGCATGGCGCATGGCGACGGCCCAGGTTATGGCCAATTTCATGGGCGGCCGACGGACCGGTGTCGAGGCCAAGGTCGATGCCGATGGATACCCTTTGCCCAACCCATCCAAGGCCACTCAAACCGCCATAGAACCAACTACTCCCATCTGAAGCGATATTGGGAATGAGGCCATAATAGATGTGAGGCGAACCGGAGCCCACTTCATTGCCCCAGAGTGCAGTTATGTTTTGCAGCAAAAGCCCCCAATCACTGCCACGACGCAAATCACCCGTAAACAGCAAAGGAGCATGGATATCAACGATCACATCGCTGATCGGGAATGCGGATCGGAGCCAGCTGCTGATGGGATCATGGCCCGGCGTCGAATATGTTTTTCCCGTCACCGTATCCGTATAGATGATCGGCACAATGGTCAGCTGCAACGGCGCTACGCTGCGGAAAACAAATTTCGACCGAAGCACGTTATTGCTCTCACTTAGTTCAGGGATTGAGTCCGAATCATCGATCGTAGCCGTCAATTCCAGTTCGCCATGGAGCCATTCGACAGGCAAGTCCAGATTAAAAGTTGATCCCATATTCTCGGTAGTTGGGTTATTGGAAACAAGCGCGGCCTGAGAGCTAATCGTTCCCAGAAATTGCCCGTCGCGGCGCGCATCAACACGAATGCGGGAGGATACTGTAGGGGTGGAGGAATGTAAAGCCTGGGCGAATACCCTCAACAGAGCGGGCTTCCCGGCGATCAGGACAATATCGTTCGATTGGTTTTGGACTGATTGGTACAGCCCCACGTGAGTTATGGTCAGATCGCCGATAGTCTGGCGCGGTCGGACCGGGACAACAGGCAAGTATACAGCGTGGGCAGGATATTGCTGTGCGGCAGATGCAAAACCCTTATTAAGGGTCCCTATAATAATGGCAAGTCCCAGCATCAACACAGCAACAGCGGACAGCCGCGATGCATACGATCGCATAAATTTCTCCGTGTGGTTATCTGGTACGAAGGCTAACAGCACCCAAGGGAGTAAAGCACACCACCCCAACTCGATCTTGCTGCCAACGATCAATCAAATTGTCGTACCTTGCCCATGGTACGGAGAAAAAATTAAAATCCACATTACAGTTTAACTGTAATGTGGATTACACTTGAGATATGCTCCTAAAATGAAAGGGAGATGAGTTACCAGCGAATCCCTACGAAGGCTGCACTTCCAGTTGTAATGTTTCGATCAGGACGGTATGGTCGCAGACAACGCATCTGGCAGTATCTTTGTTATCCTGCACCAACAACCCACCACATGCGGGACAAGGCTGGGGTAACGGCCGCTTCCAACTCGTCCAATCACAGTTAGGATAATTACTGCACCCGTAGAATACACGACCTCGCTTGGAGCGTTTTTCAACCAGGTCGCCACCACAGTTGGGGCAGGTAGCTCCCGTTTTTACCAGTATTTGTTCGGTGTAATGGCAATGCGGGAAGTTGCTGCATCCAATGAAACGGCCGAAACGACCTTGCCGGTAAACCAATGGGTGTCCACTCAGAGGGCAGTCCCGACCGACAAACTCAGGTTCTTTCTTGAGGTCCAGTTTGGGCAGCGCAGCATCGGCCGTCGCCAGATCTCGCTCGAATTGTCGATAAAAATCCCCGATGACGGGAACCCAGGGTTTGCCCTCGGCAATCTCATCCAACTCATCTTCCAACTTCGCGGTGAAATCGACTGATACGACATCGGGAAAGTACTGAACCAGCATATCGTTCACGATCACACCAATCTCTGTTGGTTGCAGGCGCTTTTGCTCCTGCACCACATAACCGCGATTTTGAATGGTGGAGATGATAGAAGCATATGTAGAGGGTCGGCCAATGTCATGCTCTTCCATCGCCTTGACCAGTGAGGCCTCAGAAAACCGTGGGGGTGGCTGCGTGAAATGTTGTTCAGGCAACAGCTTCAAAAGGTCAACTGGCTCGCCATTCACCAGATCGGATGGAATCTGTGGTTCGTTTGGATCATCACCATTTTCTTCATCAGGATCCTCTGTCCCATAAACGGCGAGGAATCCCCGAAAGGTCAGCGTCGATCCGGAAGCCCTAAACAAATAAGGACGTTTCTCAGCCGGCACGGCGGCAGGACCTGCCCATATCTCGGCCGTCACCGTATCATACAAGGCTGGCGCCATTTGGCTGGCCACAAACCGCTCCCAAATTAGCTTATAGAGGCGAAATTGATCCTTGGACAGGTGAGGTTTAAGCGCTGCCGGAGTTCGTTCGACAGATGTCGGGCGAATTGCCTCATGCGCTTCCTGGGCTGTCTTGGAGCGCGTTTTATACACGGGTGGTTTATCGGGCAGGTATTCAGAGCCGAATGTCCCCTGGATGAACTCGCGCGCCTGTTCCTGGGCAATGCCGGCCACGTTGACGCTATCTGTACGCATATAGGTGATGAGGCCGGTATCGCCCTCGCCAACATTGACCCCCTCATACAGCTCCTGGGCTATTTTCATCGTGCGCGACGTGCCGAAGCCGAGACGGCGCGATGAATCCTGCTGAAGCGTGCTTGTGGTAAAAGGGGCGGCCGGCCGCCGAGTACGGGTACCGATATTAACGTCGCCGGCTTCCCAATGTGCCTCACCAAGAGCTTTAATATGAGGATCAACGACTTCATTGCTCCCCAACTCAGGCTCTTCACCATTAATTCGATGTAACCGGCCAATGAAGTATGGACGGCGATTGCCGTTGCCACGAGGATCAACCCGGAACTTCGTCTGGCTCAACTCGGCATTGATAGACCAATATTCAACTGAATCGAATGACTCGATCTCCCTCTCGCGCTCAACTACCAGGCGCACAGCCACCGATTGAACACGCCCTGCCGAGAGTCGCCCTTGCACCTTCCGCCACAGGAGAGGGCTTAGCTGGTAGCCAACCAGCCGATCCAGGATACGGCGCGCTTGTTGCGCTTCCACTCGATCCATATCGATATCGCGCGGATGCTCAAATGCTGCGCGTATGGCCGGTTGGGTGATCTCCTGGAAGACGACTCGTTTGGTCCGGGCCGGATCCATTTCGGCAGCTTCCATGACGTGCCAGGCAATGGCTTCGCCTTCTCGATCAGGATCGGTGGCCAGGAAGATTTCGCTCGAATGGGCGGCCGCTTCCTTAAGCTCCTTGACAACCGTCCGTCTGTCAATTGGCACACGATATTCCGGCTCAAAATTATTGTCGACATCGACACTGAGTCTCGATTTCAGCAGGTCGCGCACATGTCCCAGGCTCGACTTAACCACATAACCGCGGCCGAGGTATCGCCCGATCGTCTTGGCCTTGGCCGGAGACTCAACTACTACCAGCTTCTCGCCATGGCGAATCGAACCTTTGCCGGTGGATTTTGTGCTCCCCTTTGTGGCCTTACTCTTCTTGGCAGCAGCCTTGCGCGGAGCCGCCTTTCGTGCCGACGGCTCAGGCTTGGACAATGTCTCGTGAGCCTCTGTGCGCCCTTGCTTATAAATAGTTCCGCCGCATACAGGACATTTTCCGCGCGTCCCCGGCGATCCATTCGCCGCCCACTCGGGGATCGGATCGACAATGGTTCTTTTCTCTTTGCATTTCAGGCAATAGCCTGTGATATCTACGTTACTCATTCAACTTTCCAACCAATTTAGCTATAGGATTCCAGTTCAGTATCCTGTAGCCCATCAACGGCTTTCTTGACCAGGGGAATGTAATCTTTATGGACAACCAGAATAGCGTCATCCGTGTTTATCACGATCATTCCTTCAAGGCCAACAGCCATCACAATTTTCTCGGGTTCATAATTATAGATCAGGCAATCCCTCGATTCTGTGTCAATTACCAAACCCTTAATCACATTTGCGTCACGATCAGGATTAAGCGCCTCTTTCAAAGCGTAGAGAGTGCCCGGATCGCTCCATCCCATCTCGCTATGAAGAACCAAGGCATCTTCCGGGTCAAGGTGGGTCAGGATCGCATCATCAAAGCTGATGGCTCGCATTTCAGGATATATCCGAGCCAAAACATCTCTATAGGCTTCGGCACCAATCGACGCCTCGATCTCCTGCAATTGTGACCACATATCCGGCGAAAACCGCTTATAGAGCTGCTGGATATACGCCGGGGTGGTTACGAAAAAGCCTGTATTCCAGACATGGGTGCCTTGCTCGAAAATCATCCGGCATTGGTCAAGCGAAGGGCGATAAGTGAGCGATTCAAATCCAAAGTAGGGGGTATCGTCAATGATACCCTTCTCTTTGCCCAAACCAATCCAGCCCAGGTTTTCATTGGCGAATCGTGGTGTTTCACCAATAAAGATAATCTGTGCCTTTTGCTCAACGATGAGCCGCTCGGCAACCTTGAGCAAATCGGCAAAGGCGACGTTGTTCTCAATATAGTTATCGGACCAGAGTATGGCAACCGGTTCATCGACACTATCGGCAGCTAAATGAGCCATCGCCAGGCCAACGGCCGGCCCTAAATCGCGGCGCGCCGGCTCAAAGATGATATTGGCGGGGGGAAGTTCGGGAAGCTGATAACAAACTATTTCGCCATAACGCTCATTGGTCGATACAAAGACATTGGCATAGCCATATTGCGGGGCGACACGCTCCATAGCAAGCTGAAGGGTCGATAGTTCCCCGACAATAGGCTCAAATTGCTTGGGTGAGCTTTGCCTGCTGATCGGCCAAAGCCTTCTGCCGGAACCCCCGGCAAATATTGCGATACGCATGATCGTAAGTTTCCTTCCCGGTTTTATTCCTGACCGCTTGCCGTGCCGGCATTATAGATCGGCCCTTCTTCCCGCAGACGAATGTAATTCATGCCGCCTACTTGCTGAACCATTCCTTTGAGTTCCATCATCGTCAGGGTGCTGCTGATCAGGCTCATCGGCATGCCCGTCAGGCGACCCAGTTCATCAACGTGAATTGGTTGGGAAGACAATTGTGATATCAGGGCGGCTTCCTCAGCTGTCTCCGGCAATACAACCTGCGCCACAGCTTGTTCCGCAGCCATTCTCAGATTCAATTCTTCCAGAATATCTTCAACCCGCATCACTAACTTTCCACCCTGCTGAATCAAACGATTCGTGCCCACGCTAACAGGGCTATGGATATTTCCCGGGACGGCGAACACTTCGCGGTTCTGCTCCAGGGCGAAGCGGGCAGTAATGAGCGCGCCACTTCTCTCGCCGGCCTCGATGACGATCACGCCTAACGACAAGCCACTGATCAGTCGATTGCGCGCCGGGAAATGGCTACTTTCCGGCTCGGCCCCAAAGGGATAATCCGATATTATCGCCCCACGACCGGCCACAATTTCACGAGCGAGATCACGATGCTCAGGCGGGTAGACCTTGTCGATGCCCGAAGCCATGACGGCTATGGTTCGACCCCCATCTTCCAACGCTGTGCGATGGGCCACAGCATCGATACCGCGCGCCAGTCCGCTGACGACCGTAATTCCATTAACAACCAGCCCCGCAACCAGATCTCGCGTCACTTGGCGGCCATAGGCCGTCAGACGGCGCGTGCCCACCACGGCCATCGCCCATCGATCAATGGGCTCCAGTTGCCCTCTTAGAAAGATGAGGGGCGGCGCAGCAGGGATCTCTCTGAGCAGTTCGGGATATTCAGGAGAGCCCCAGGTCACCACACCAACGCCGCTGGTTTCAACCTGTCGCACGTATTGATCGAGGTCAAAGTTTTGCCGCACTTCATTCAGGCTCTGAATGGCGCGGATGTCAAATCCAATATCGCGAAGTTGTTCGTCTGAGGCGTTCCAGGCCTTTTCCAACGTATTGAAATACCCCAATAAAGCCTGTATCTTGGCCGGCCCTATCCCGCTTACATAATTGAATCCCAGCCAATATTTCAGCTCGGTCATTGGGGTTCTGCCTAATCGTTCACAAGCTATCAGGGCCAGAGGATGCCGAGATATGAAACCGGCTATTCATCCAGACCGGCGACCAGGCCGGGCATTGGATAGATAACAAGGCGTCTATTCTCGATATCGACCTCCCTGATCACATCGGGAATATCCGGAATAAGATATTGGTTGTTCCTGTCATCGACAACGAAAACGTTATTTGCGCCCGTCTCAAGGATCTCGGTCAGTTGCCCAACGCGATGACCATTCTCCGTAAAAACCTCAACGCCAATAAGTTGGTAGAGAAAATACTCACCCTCCTCAAGGGGGACGGCCTCGGATTCGGGAACCTGCAGCAACTCGCCGCGCAGCAATTCCGCCTCCGTGCGCGTAGGGTAGCCATCCAGCTTGAGCAAGACTACATCCTGATGGTATCGTACGCTCACGATGGGCACGCGCCGAGGGTCCTTCTCGCCCACGTAAACGGCGTCCAGCCATTCAAACCGCTCAGGATGATCGGTTAGAAGCTCCACTCGAACCTCACCCAAAACGCCGTGGGGTTTTGCAATTCGTCCAACCGCTAAAAAACGAGGCTCGGCAGATTCATCTACGGAGCCTCTATTCGACGATTGAGTTGATTCAGGTTTGGATATCTGATCTTTCTTGCTCAACCGATCCCCCTCATCGCATCTCGTCCGCCTCAAGCAACTCAAGTTCCACGCGACGCCCTTCTTTGGCGGCACGAACTTGCATGAGCGCGCGGATTGAGTCGATGACGCGGCCGCCTTTCCCAATGATTCGCCCCATATCGGGCGCGGCCACGGCCAGTTCTACAACCGTGGTGGCTCGATCACGAACTTCGGTGACCGTAACTTCCTCGGGATTATCAACAAGCGACTCAACCAGATAGGCGACAAGATCCTTCATGAGATTTATTCTTCCTCGTCGGCATCCAGAACCGCGTCGATAGCCTCTTCGATCTTCTCGACCGCAGTTTCGGCAACATCTTCAACTTTCTCGGCAACTGCGGAAGCTGCTTCGGCGACGGCGGCAACAACTCCACCGGCGGCAACGGGCGATACCGCCGCCTCGGGGGCTACGCCGGTGAACTCACTCACGAGCACATCCATGGACTCGCCGGCATGATAACGAGACAAGCGCCCGATGGTGCCCTGCTTCTCCAGCAGAATGCGCACTGCGTCCGACGGCTGGGCGCCGACGCTTAGCCAGTACAGCGCCCGTGCTTCATCGATCTTGTAATCAGCCGGGGTTGCGAGCGGGTTATAATAACCGATGCGCTCGACAACACGACCATCGCGCTTGGCTTCCTTCTCCGCCACCACAACGCGATAGCTGGGTTGGCGTTTCTTTCCTGTTCGGCTTAAACGAATTCGTAGCATTTCCTGGTTTTTTCACTCCGTTATTAGAAGAAATATTGCTCTTCAATAATTTACATTCGACCGCCCAGTAGAGAAGAAAGCGCGTTTCGGCCTCTCCCTCCCTTCTGGAACTGCTTCATCATCTCTTGCATCTCGCGATGCTGTTTCAACAAAACGTTGATTTCCTGTACCGAAGTACCGGAACCGGTGGCGATACGCCGCTTCCTGCTCGCCTTAATCACTCGCGGGTGGCGGCGCTCTTCGAGAGTCATCGACTGAATCATCGCCTCAATTCGCTTGAGGTCCTTCTCGGCCGAGCTTAAATCAACATCGCCCGCCATCTTGCTCATACCCGGGACCATTTCAAGCAACTTCCCAATTGGCCCCATCTTCTTGACCTGCTGCAATTGCTTCAGGAAATCATCCAGATCAAATTCGCCCGACGCCAGTTTTGCGCCGGCGCGTTGGGCCTCCTCCATATCCATCTCGGATTGGGCCTGTTCGATGAGGGTCATCACATCGCCCATTCCCAGGATACGGCTGGCCATACGGTCGGGATGGAACACCTCGATGGCGTTCAGCTTTTCGCCCGTGCCGAGGAATTTGATTGGGACGCCGGTGACCTCGCGCATGGAGATGGCCGCGCCACCACGCGCGTCACCGTCGATCTTGGTCATGATCAGACCAGTCAGGGTGACGGCCTGGTGGAAGTCGGTGGCAACGCGCACCGCTTCCTGGCCAGTCATGGCATCCGCCACGAGCAACGTCTCGATGGGTTGGACGCGGGCTTTGATGCCCTTGATCTCGCCCATCATCATTTCGTCGATGTTCAGACGACCGGCGGTATCGAGAATAACCGTCGTCGCCCCCGTCGCAACGGCTTGCTTCACCCCATTGACACACACATTAACGGGGTTGGCATTGATGCCTTCGCTGTAGACGGGAATGTCCAGTTGCTTCCCTAGCGTTTCCAATTGGTTAATGGCCGCCGGGCGATAGACGTCGGCAGCCACGAGAAGCGGCCGCCTGCCTTGCTTCCGCAAGTGGAGCGCCAGCTTGCCGGCCATCGTCGTCTTTCCCGCACCTTGCAACCCAACCAGCATAATGACTGCGGGCGATTGTGCACCCAGGTTCAACCGTCCAGGCTCACCTAACGTGTTGATCAGCTCATCGTGAACGATCTTGACGACCTGCTGCCCAGGCGTCAAGCTGCGCATCACTTCCTGGCCAATGGCCCGCTCTCTGACCCGGGCGACAAAATCCTTAACAACCTTGAAGTTGACGTCGGCCTCAAGCAGCGCCAGACGGACCTCGCGCATTGCGATGTCAACATCAGCTTCCGTTAATTTGCCGCGCTTTTGCAGGTTGTCGAAAACGGACTGTAATCGCGATCCTAGAGTCTCAAACACAAAGCCACCATCATGCAACGAACAGTTTGCAAGGTTTTGGATTCTAACGCACCCACGGCATAGCGTCAAGCCGTCGGCACACGTCAAAGCCCACCCGCTCAAGGCGGATGGGCTTCGTCATTCTATATTTTGTGATTCTAAACCCGCGATCGCAATTACGCAAAAACGGGCTGCAGACGCTCGGCCGATACGCGCAATGCTTCGGCTCGATCGGTATTCTCCCACGGAGCTTCGATATCATCACGGCCAAAGTGACCGAAGGCGGCCGTCGCCCGATAAATGGGCCGGCGCAGTTTCAGATCACGAATGATAGCGCCCGGCCGCAGATCGAACTGCTCGTTGATCAGGGCCACCAGTTGCTCATTCGTGTATTGGCTCGTGCCAAAGGTCTCAACATTGACGCTGAGCGGGTGGGCAACGCCGATGGCGTAAGCCACCTGCACTTCGCAACGATCGGCCAGACCGGCAGCGACGAGATTCTTCGCCACCCATCGCGCCGCATAGGCCGCGCTACGGTCCACCTTCGTCGGATCCTTGCCGCTGAACGCTCCGCCTCCATGCCGGCCCATGCCGCCATAAGTATCGACGATGATCTTCCGCCCGGTCAGGCCGGCATCGCCCATTGGGCCACCAACTACAAATCGACCGGTCGGGTTGATATAGACGACCAGATCGTTATCTCCATACTCCGACGGCTTGGCCGGGTTAACAACGATGTTCCGCCCTTCACCAACCAGTTCCGCAGGCAGGACGGGTTTGATCACGTACTCGTAAATATCGCGCTTGATCGTTTCCTGATCGATTTCGGGCGCATGTTGGGTGCTAATCAGCACAGTCCGCACGCGCTTCGGCTTGCCATATGCATATTCGACTGTCACCTGCGCCTTGCCATCAGGACGTACCCAGGGCAAAGTGCCATTGCGACGAACTTCAGACAACCGACGAGTGAGCCGGTGCGCCAGATAAATCGGCATAGGCATCAGAACATCGGTCTCGTTGCACGCAAAGCCGAACATCATACCTTGATCGCCCGCGCCAACAGCGTCGACTTCGGCGTCGCTGTCGCCATTCTTGCGAACTTCGAGCGCGTGATTCACACCCTGGGCAATATCGGGGCTTTGCGCGGCAATGGCGGCCTGGACGCCGCAGGTATTGCCGTCGAATCCCTTGCTGCTGTCATCGAAACCGATGTCGATGACGACCTGCCGGACGAGCTTGTCAAAATCTACAAACGCGTTGGTTGTGATCTCGCCCAGCAACAGGACAAAGCCGGTCTTGATGGCCGTCTCACAGGCAACACGCGCCTTGGGATCCCGCTCAAGCAAGGCGTCCAGAACAGCATCGCTGATCTGATCGCACATTTTATCCGGATGCCCTTCAGTGACTGATTCAGACGTGAAGAGCAGGCTCGGAGAGGCCATAAAAGTAGTAGACATTGGTTCTTGGTTACCTCCCAAAATTGTTAGTTCGGTTGGCCGCGATATAACAAAAAACGCCTCTGAGCAAGTCAAGAGGCGTAGCGTTGTGTTTCACTTGTACCTCTTATCTTTCAGCTTTCGCTGCCGGAGTTAGCACCTTTCCAAAATGGTTGGTTGCTGCAGTGTCAATGGGCCGGGTCCCTCGACTGCTCTAGATAAGCGCGATTGCTCTATCGTAACGTACCCAACAGATTAATATAACCGCAAGTAGCGATTTGTCAATATCATATGCCGCGTGGCTTACGAACAAGATTAAGGGGAACTCACTCCCACTTCTCGGGTGGCTCCGGCATCCCTAATATATGATATCCTGCATCAACATAGACGACCTCTCCGGTGACACCGCTGCCCAAATCGCTGCATAGCCACAGGGCTGTCTTGGCTACCTCATTCTGATCAATATTGCGACGGAGTGGTGCTCGCTCACCCACGTATCCCAACATCTTGCGGAACCCGGCGATTCCCGCGGCAGCCAGCGTCTTGATCGGGCCGGCAGAGATGGCATTGACTCGGATGTTATGTGGCCCTAGATCGGCCGCCAAATAGCGCGTACTTGCTTCCAGCGCAGCCTTGGCAACCCCCATCACGTTGTAATGGGGAACAACTTTCTCTGCGCCATAGTAAGTAAGCGTTATTATGCTGCCGCCATTGGGCATGAGCTTATAGGCTCGGTTGGCCAGGGCGATGAAACTATATGCGCTAATGTCCATCGCTATACGAAATCCTTCGCGCGACGTGTCGTAGAAACGCCCTTCCAGTTCTTCTGAAGGCGCATACGCAACGGCGTGAACCAGGATGTCAATTTCGCCAAAGTGATCCTGGGCTTTGGCGAAAAGATCATCGATCTCCTCGTCGGATGTGACGTCGCATTTTTCCACAAAAGTAGCACCGATTTCCTCGGCCAAGGGTCGAACTCGTTTCTCAAGTTGGGGAATCCCGTAACTAATTCCCACCTCGGCTCCTTGCTCTGCAAACGTCTCCGCGATGGCCCAGGCAATAGAATACTTGTTGGCGACGCCGAAGATCAAAACCTTCTTTCCGTTCAGTAAACTCATGAGAAATGTATCTCCCGATCGAACTAGGAATTGCACTGATTAATGATAACCCGTACCCACTAAATAAGGTACGTTCATGGTGGCGGCTTGCTCAAATGGCGACATCGACATCAATAGCGTGACGAATTATTATGGCGGGAGTAAAATTTGCTCATGGACAAGCCCACCCCACAAAATGTCTCTCGTTCGTCAGTCATTATTTCGATGCTGGCCATTGCGACCCTGGCCTTCCTCTTGTTCAGGAATGGCGAGAAATGGTTGCGCGGCGTTCTCATCTATCTGTCACAGGCCGGCTGGGCGCGGGCTACCGTCAGTAACTGGGGCGTTGCCTGGCGCGTTGCCTCACGATTCGTGTCGGGCACGGATAGAGAGGCGGCCATCGCGACGACTCGCGGCTTGAATGACAAGGGGCTCCTGGTTACACTCGATTATCTGGGCGAGAGCTGCACGACCCCGGAGGAGGCGTTACAAGCCAGAGCCGAAATAGTAGCGCTGCTTGATGACATTGAAAAGCACAAATTGCAGGCCAATGTCTCGTTGAAGCCCACCCAGCTCGGCTTGAAGCTCGATCCCCAGTTGGCGTACGAGAACATTCGGGTTGTGGTGCAAAGGGCCAAATCCGTGGGCAATTTCATACGGATTGACATGGAGGATCACCCCACAACCGACGCCACCCTCAACATATTCCGTCAATTGCGCTACACCGATGGGCTGGACAACATAGGCGTGGTGATTCAGTCCTATCTCTATCGCAGCGAGGATGATATCGAGCAATTGATTGGTGACGGCGCGAGAGTCAGGCTATGTAAGGGAGCCTATGCCGAGCCGCCCGAGGTCGCCTATCCTCAGAAAGCCGATGTGGATGCGAATTATCTCAATCTGTCACGGATGCTGCTCAGCGATAAGGCTCATACAAATGGTGTTTATCCGGCGTTTGCCACACACGATCCCGCGATGATCGAAGATATCAAGCGCTATGTCGGGTCGAACAACATCCCCCTCAACTCATTCGAATTCCAGATGTTATTCGGTATCCGGCGTGACCTCCAGATCGCCCTGGCCCAGGAAGGATACCGCGTTCGGGTCTACGTCCCATACGGCACAGCCTGGTATCCCTATTTTGTGCGCCGATTGGCCGAGCGCCCGGCGAACATCTGGTTCTTCATCAGCAATTTTGTAAAAGCGTAAGCATTATCCTATGCCGTTATTGACTGAATCATCCCTCATCCCGGGGGTCATCAATGTCCAATTGCGTCCATTCGCCGACGAGCGCGGCCGCTTTATAGAGTTATTTCGCAAGGAGTGGTTCCCGCAGAGGGACTGGTCAAACGTGCAGTCGAACCGCTCCGAATCCAAAGTCGGGGTGCTGCGGGGTCTCCATTACCATTTCAATCAGGTCGATTACTGGTATGTCGTCAGTGGCCGTATCCGGGTTGGGCTGGCCGATTTACGACGATCTTCAATTTTCTACCGTCGGACGACAACGATAGATTTGGATGCGGCCGATAACAGGGGGCTATTCATCCCTATTGGCGTGGCGCATGGATTTTTGGCACTAACTGATGTGACGCTGATCTACACCGTCGACAATTACTATGACGGCCGCGATGAATTCGGCCTCGCCTGGAATGATCCTGAGTTAGCCGTGCCCTGGAATTTCGACGGTATCCCCACCCTCTCCAATCGCGATCTCGAAAATCCGCTATTCAGCGCGATTCCAATGCAGTCACTGCCGGACTGATTCATACCCCGCTACGGTGTGAATAATCGCGCCCACAAGGCCGGACCCATGATTAAGAGGCCAATTATCACCGCTCCAAGAGCGCCCACCAGCACGGCCGCGGCAGCCACATCTTTAGCCACCTTGGCCAGGGGACGGTACTCCGGCGCGGTCATATCGACCACCGCTTCGATGGCGGTGTTGAAGAACTCCGCCATCCAGACAACCATTATCGTCAGAATTAAGATGGACCATTCAACACGTGAAAGTTGCAGCCATATCGCTAGCGCAAATACGACAATGCTTATGGCTGCATGAATCCAGGCGTTATGCTGGGTGAGCAACACATGACGCCATCCCTCAAAGGCATAGATGAAGCTCTTCAGGCGCCGGCGCCAATCAAAACGCGCTCGAGGTTCAGTCGTCATGCCCGTCTTCAGTTGGCTGGATATTTTCAAGGCCAAGGCGCGTCAGGATGGCGCGTTGTGCATCCCACATTTCCTCTTTTTCATCAGCCTCAAGATGATCGTAGCCTACCAAATGCAATACGCCGTGGACAGCCAAAAGCTGGATTTCGGCTACCAGGGGATGCCCCTTCTCAGACGCCTGTCTCTCGGCGACGGGCACGGCAATGGCGATATCGCCCAAATAGTCCAGCAACCCTTCGTTGCCGGGCATTGGCTCACCTGCCGGGAAGCTGAGCACATCAGTGGGTCGATCCTCACCCCGAAACTGCCGGTTAAGCTCCTGGATATATTCGTCATCCGTCAACAAGATCGTCAGGGCCGCACCCTCGGAGACTTGTTGGTGGAGCATGGCTTCATTGGCGGCCGATGCAGCCGCACGAATATAGCTTGCAGGGTAGCGTTTCGTACTCTGTATATCGATAGTATAAGCCATGGTTAATTTCTGATTTGTGGCTCCGGCAAGGCAGCTCGTGGGCTAGTGCGTGGTAATTGCTCGGGCTGTCGAACTTGAATCGCAGGCAAGGCAAACTCAGGCAAATTCTCGGCTAACATCAACTCATTGCCCGGGTATTGAACTCGAACATGGAAGCGGCCTTTGAGTGTCTCAATGAATGATGCCCGTAGCTGGTCGATGTCACCCATGCTTAGTTTGGAATCGTTAAGCTGGCCTTCCAGGATATCCTCTTCGATGATGGTGTTCACAAGCTTTTCAATCGCTTTCTCGGTGTTGGGCCTCAGGGCGGTTGATGTGGCATCAATCGCATCGGCCAGCATGACAATGGCTGCTTCTCGCGAGCGAGGTCGCGGCCCTGGATATCGAAACGCCTGGATATCAATCTCAACGCCTTCGCCGGCGGCTTCCTGCGCCTTCCGATAGAAGCTCTTCACAGGGCGTGTCCCATGATGCTCGGCGATGATATCCTGCACCTGAAACGGCAAGCGGTATTGCCGCGCCAGCGCAATCCCATCGGCCACGTGCTTGATCACGATTCGCGCGCTGGTCAACGGGTCAAGCGAAGCGTGTGGATTTACTCCTTCCTGATTTTCGACAAAGAAAGGTGGCCGTACCGTCTTGCCGACATCATGATAGAAAGCGCTAACTCGGACAAGTGTACTGTTCGCACCGATGCGTTCGGCCGCCTGCTCAGCCAGATTGGCCACCATGATGCTGTGATGGTATGTGCCGGGAGCCAAGCGCAGCAATTCTCGCAAGAGGGGATGGTCAAGGCGTGACAAGTCCTGAAGTTGAAGAATTGTAACAATACCGAATAGTCCACCCAGAACATAAAACCCGGCTAACGTTAACGCTGAGGAGATCAAGCCATTCCCAAGGGAAGAAATGGCCGGCATCGCAAGATCCGAGGGATTTTTATCCGACCCTGCAAGGAGCCAAAAAACGACGACAACGAAGAAATAACCACCGGCAGCCAAAAGCCCAGCTCGGAAGAAAGCAGCCATCCTCTGGGTATCTTTTAGAGTCAATACACTAAGGATGCCACCGGATGCCAGATAGACGGTCATTTCCAGCGAATTTGGGCTGATGATGCCGATCAATCCCGCCATCAGTCCGGTAATCAGAATTGAAAAGCGGAAGTCATAGATGACGGCCAGCAGAAGAGACAAGGCCGCCAGGGGGAACCAATAAGCCAACATATCGCTGGCCATCATGATTTTACCTACCAGGGTGAAGATAAGGATGAATCCACCCAACACACCTAGGTAGCGCCCATTTGCGAATTGTTGTCGCTGGAATCGAACCCAATAGAGCGAAATCAGGATCGTTATCCCCAGCGAGATCAACCCCATGCTTAAGGCATGGAGCCAGTTCGTGGACTGCTGCAGGAGCCCCAGCTCACCAAGAAGTTCATAATCTGTATCTGTGACGATCTCGCCGGCCCGAATGATGCGTTGATCGCGGGCAACGGTACGAGATACGGGTGGTACGGCTGCGGCGGCTTCGCTGCGGGCTGAGGCCGTGGCCTCTTCATCAGGAAACACCGTTGGAATAATAAATTGAGGGGCCAACTCCGCGACAACAGATGTTTGGGCTGTTGAGAGTTCGAGACTGACGAGGCGGCGAGCAGTACGCTGGAAGTCGCTGATTTGAGCCGGGCGTATCTCCTGGCGCATGAGATCTTCAATGATAGCAAAAACATTCGCCCGAACTTCATCAAAATCGGGCTGGCTCAGATCAAGGAGTGACTGACCACCTGCTTCACTGATGGTTAACCCCTCAATAGCCGTCAAATATTCGAGCTTTCGTCCGATTGTCGCGGATGAGTCGGCACGAACCGCCTCAATGAAGGTGAATACTTCTCTGGCGAGCGTGAGTTGCGAACGGCCGATCGCCAAATCGAGCGGCGTAAAGACCTCGTTCACGATTCGGCCGGCCTGTTCGCGCGCTTGATTGGTTAATAAATCGCTCGTGTAAGTCATCGAGCGGGGGGAAAAAATATCGTTCTGCGCGGGTTGGCCGACGATGGCAATGACCTGATTCGAGCCGGGCAGATCGAAGGACAGAATCAATGTCAAGCCGATGGTCAGCGCAATGAAAAATATGGGGAGCGCATGGCGACGGGCCCAAAGCTGGGCTGTTTCGACCCAATCGGTTACGACATAATGCTTCATTTTAACAGCACAGAGCGTGCAGGAAGATTCTCACTGCAACAGGCTACGGACGACTTCATTCACAACGCGGCCGTCAGCTTTCCCCTTAACGTAGGGCATCAGGCGGCTCATCACCTGCCCCATGGCTTTAGCATTGGTGACGCCAAGCTCATCAATAATTCCCCTGGCAATCTGCTCAATTTCCTCACGAGACATCATCTGGGGCAGGTAACCCTCAATAATAACGATCTCGGCCCTTTCCCGCTCAACTTCAGATGGACGCCCGGCCTTCTCGAAATCGACAATGCTCTCCTGGCGCAGTTTCACCTGCTTGCGCAAAACTTCCTGAACGCCATCGTCATCCAGGGTCTTGCGGTCATCAATTTCAACCTGCTTGACCGCGGCCAACACCATGCGCAAAACATCGCGACGCTGTGAATCACCTTCGCGCATCGCAGTTGCCAAATCAGCCCGGAGTTTCTCTTTCAGATCCATAGCTCAAGTAATGATTACTTAAAAGATTGTATCATTGCCCAATCGGGTGTCAACTGGCCAGAATTGTATAGAGATTGAGATTCCCCTCGCGCCCGTCACGAATAAACTGCTTCACTATGCGCAGGTCAGCGGCAATAGCCATTTCTTCGATCGATTTTCCATCCAGATAAGCCACATAACGAACGCCGCTCCCGCCTCTCTCCCATGACAACAGGTAGTCATTCGGCTCAAGTTGCGACGGATCGATATCGACCAATGCCCAGGGACGAATTTTTTGCCGTTGCCGGAAGCTATTCAGGAATTGCCAGTTGCTGAGCACGAGTAATCCCGACGGCTCCAAATGGGTAGCCATTTCACGCAGTAGTCGTAGTCGGTTCTCTTGTCCGGGAATGTGCTGAAGGGTTGCCAGGCAGACGACCAGATCGAACTTTTCCAATCCTTGCAAGCTGTCAGGAAGGCTAATATCTCTAATGTACAGCTCCCCATCGAAGTCGACGATCTGATCCAAAAGTGCTTGGGTTGCATCCACCCCTACATAATAGTCAAGGCGCTGGGCGCCATGAAGAAATCGGCCAAGGCGGCCATTACCACAGCCGACATCCAGCACAGAAAGAGGCCGGGCCGGTAAATCTTCAAGAAGGGAAAAGAATCCGGGTTGAGGGGCTGAGCGACTCGCCGCAAATGGAGCGGCAAATCGAACATAAAAGTCTGTGTTTAGTTCGACAAGTTTGCGGACTAACAAATCGTCCATGCCGGCGCGACTTCCAGTAATTCAGCATCGGCTCACGTCAAAACCGGCAGGGAGAGCCGTGGCCGGTGTATCCAGGTTCTATGGCGCACTGCCGGTAATCATCACGTTATCGAACGCCACCTGCAGGTTGCTGCCGCCAAAGGTTCCGGCATCCAATCCGATCATGCCACCAGTGAAGGTGCTATCATTCACCTGAGTGAGCAACACGTCATTGGCATAAAAAGCGAGTGATTGTCCGGAAGCCAACACCCGCAGTCGATTGGTGACGTTGAGGCCTTGATTCAGCGCCGACGTGGGCGTCCATTCCTGAACGAGCCGTGTCCAGGTACCATCCCCATTATGGCGCTCAACAATGTACAGCCCATTGCCGGTGATGTCGAACCGATAAAATTGCTGCCCATCCGTCATCCGGAACAACACCCCATAACTACTTTCAGGCGGGCCGGCGATTTGGGTTACATCAACCTCAAGTCCAAAATCGCCATACACCTTATCCTGGAGCGTCGAGTATTGAACGGTGTTGGGGGCAGCCACTGTGATGAGCAGCTGTTCATTGACAATGGACGTAGAGCCAATCTCGTCCTGCTCAATGAGCCATTTCCCGGTTTGGCCCGCGACAAAGGCATCGGCAAAACTCGCGCCGGCGATCTGTTCGCCAGGTACCCCACCACTCTGAGGCAGAAGCGATCTGCCTCCACAACCCATCAAGAGCCATATCGTCGTCAGGAGTAAGAGGAGTATTACTCTATGGAGCGGAAACCTGAACATTGTCAAATTCGATGACCCCCGTTTCCGCTTGCAGGGTGCTGGCAGCCAGACCAATGTCGCCGGTTACAAAAGTCGGATCGGTTACAGTGATCAATGGCGTACCATTAACTTCCAGGCTCAACTGATTTCCGATACAAGATGCAAGCAACTCATTTGAGGCAACACCTGTATGAATCGCTTCGGAGGGCTGGAACTGCCCATTTTCGGTCAGATAAATGACGTTCTCGCTGCCACTCTGGTACTTGGCAATTACGTAATACCCATCGCCACTGACGAGGAAAGCGTAGAAGTTCTTGGGGTCTTGATATCGACAAATCAGACCATAGGCGTTGTCATTGGGACCGGACACCTGTCGAGCCTCGGCACGAATAATCACATCGTCAAAATTTCGCGTCGGGTTCGTCCACCAGATTTGCCCCGGCTGGCTAACAGTCATCTGCATCGAGGCATTCTCGATGGCGGCAATTCCCCCGCCCCGATTATAGGTTGCCCAGCCGCAATCCTGTTCGCCGTTGAAATCGTCGAAAAAGAGGATCTGAGGTGGATCGTCGCAAGTATCCGGCTCGGCACTGGTCGACCTGCAACCCGCCGCCAGAACAGCAACAATGACCAGACTCAACCACCAAAAAGTGTAAGCTCTCTTCATGGCTGAGTCACGACCGCGATTTCTTTTCGATGCTGTCGAGCCGCTCTTCAACTGCCTTGATTTGCGTCTGAACATCAGGCTGCCGCCGGGAAACTGTCAGAAATATCCCAATGATAAGAGTCCACAGGACGATGACAATCAGGGCCGCGATCATCAAATTTCCAAACATCAAATCACCTCTACAGACCCTGATCGGATAGGCAGATTCCAGAGTCTGACTTTGATAAATGATAACAAGTCAGTGAATTGTAATCGGTTCGACCCATTCAGGCCATGCTATTCCACAGAGGCTCAGCCACACCACGGGAATGGTTCTCATACCTGGCCATGACGAATAACAAGTCCGACAATCGGTTGAGGTACTGAATGACATAGGGCCCAATAGCCTCTTCCTCAGCCAGGGTAACGACATCTCGCTCGGCACGCCGGCAAACCGTCCTGGCGACATGGAGCAAAGATGAACCCGGAGAACCTCCCGGAAGGATAAAATTCTGCAACGGTCCGACGACCGCATTCATCTCATCGATCAACTTCTCCAGTTGAGTGACATGCTCGGCTTTAACTTGAGGGACAGGATACTTGACCTTGTCTTCCTCCAGGAAACTGAGGTCTGAACCCAAATGGAACAGCTCATTCTGAATGGTCGGCAGAACGGAAGCCAGCCGCTCGCACAAGCCGAAGGACAGGGCCACGCCAATGGCGGAGTTCAATTCATCCACCGTCCCATAGGCAGAGACACGAAGGGAGTTTTTAGGCACACGCTGTCCCCCGGAGAGGCTGGTTAATCCCTTGTCTCCGCGTCGGGTATAGATTTTCGTCAATCGAGGCATGATATTTCTCCAGACATTAGTTCATCAAATACGCCAGGGCATCCGCGGCCGTCAGCAACCCCCTCCCCGGCAAGAGCCTTGAAATTTGCGGCGCGAAGTTCGGCGTGCTACCCAGAACTTCACGTGTCGGGCCGGAAGCTATCACCTCGCCCTGGCTCATCATCACCGTCCGACCGGCGATCTGTGCTGCCAGCTCCACATCATGGGTCACTAGCAAGATCGCCACGCCATCAGCCAGCCATTTCCGCCATAAAGCGATCAGTTCGGCCTTAAGCGAAGCGTCGAGGCCACGCGTCGGCTCATCCAGCAGCATAAGCCGCGGCCGAGTCACAGTCACGGCTCCCATCGCCACACGCTGACGTTGCCCGACAGACAAATCGCGCGGATACGCCTCAGCAGCCTCGGCCAGACCCAGCACGCGCAAGAATTCATGAATATCGCCCGATGCCTGAGTAAGGCCATGATTGATCAGGGTCACCTTGAGTTCATCAGTCACGGATTCGGCAAATAAAAGGTCATCGGGATTCTGCGGCAGATAGGCTACTTCCCGGCAAATATCGGCGACCGAACGGCCGTCGATCGATCTTCCCGAAACGCGGATATTCCCGCTCTTCGTATGGACCAGCCCAACGATGCATTTGAGCAGAGTCGATTTCCCCGCGCCGTTGCGCCCAATAAGGGCAACGGTTTCTCCGGCCCTGACAGTCAGCGCTATATTTTTTAACGTCGATCGTCCATTATAGGCGAAGTCAACGTTTTTTACCTCAAGCACGATATCGCCGGTCTGCCCTGTGGAGCCGGATTGCGTCATATTGGATTGATCGACAAGCAAAGCAGGCAGGAATTGTTTGGCTTCCTTGACCGTGAGCGGAAGCGGCCGCCATCCCATGGTGCGCGCCAACTGGACAATCGGAAATCCTGTACCGACCCGTTCCAGTCCTTCACGGACGGGGCCATCGAACCGGATACGCCCTTCCTCAATCCAGGTCAGACGGTCGGCATAACGGGCAATTCGCTCCAGACGATGCTCGGCCAGGACGATCGTCAGGCCCAGATCTTCGTTGAGCCGGATAAGCGTCCGCAGCACATCCTCGGCCGATTGCGGGTCGAGTTGGCTCGTCGGCTCATCCAGCACCAGTACCTTCGGCCGCTGAACCAGAGCGGCGGCGATGGCGAGTCGCTGGCGTTCCCCACCCGACAATGTCTGCACGGCGCGGCCGCGCAAGGGGGTCAGCTCCAGCAGATCCAGCACCTCCTCCACGCGAACGCGCATCTCTTCGCGTGGCACGGCGGCATTTTCCAGCGAAAAGGCAATTTCGCTTTCAACTCGATCAAGGACAGTCTGTGATTCAGGATCCTGCGCAACAAAGCCGACCGTTCGGCTAAGCACGTGCGGCCCGGCGCTAATCGCGTTTAGTCCATAGACTTCGACTTCTCCCTTAATGGCGCCGCCACTGAAATGAGGCACCAGCCCATTCAGGCAGCGCAGGAGCGTAGACTTCCCCGAGCTGGACGGGCCGGCCACCAGAACAAATTCCCCATCAGTCACGTTCCAGTCAAGCTCACACAGGGCAGGTTTTACGCCTTGCGGATAGGTATAGGTGAGGCGGTTTATCTTAATCAAGCGGGTACCTCAATCGCAGGCTTTCTGAAGAGGATAATTATCGCCGGAACAGCTAATCCCAGAATAGCTGCCCCGATCCAGGTATCAAACGG
Source organism: Promineifilum sp. (SeqCode) (assembly GCA_035446145.1). Taxonomy (GTDB): domain Bacteria; phylum Chloroflexota; class Anaerolineae; order Promineifilales; family Promineifilaceae; genus Promineifilum. The sequence continues at coordinate 46,972 of DAOMSB010000010.1, forward strand.
TGGCGCCGTTAAATCAGGATAGGGCGAATAATTCAGCGATCTGCGTGACACCAACAATATGCCGAGCGCAATCAGCGCACCATTGACCACCCAGGTAGCCGTCAGGCTCCAGCGTCGGTCATAATATTGCGTGCGTGACACCTGTCGGCTCAGGTCAAGATACGCCCCTGCGATTGCTAACCCGCCGATGGCGATCAGCGCCCAGCCATCAAGCCCGCCCCAAACTAGTCGGAGCGCCCCAGCCAGTGTTAATAACAATCCCGCAAGCATGGCGGCTCTTGCTCGCGCAGGCATCGAGACGTTGGTCGTTGAGCCATAACCGCGCGCCACCATCGTCTCGGACAGGTTCAACGCACGCTCGAGCCCGGAGATAAGCAATGGAATAAGGATCGGGTGCCAGATTCGCCAACCACGCATCCGATAGCCGCGAATCGCCTGCGCATCGCGGATACGCCGATATTGGCCAATCGTCTCAGGGATATAGGTGATAGCAATCAACAAAACCAGCCCTATCTCATGCAAGGCTCGCGGCGTCAGGCCAGCCAATTGGCTGGCAGGAACGATCGAATTGAAGGCCAGGAAGAATGACAGCAACGTGATCAGTCTCAACCCGTTCAGAAAGCCAAAGACGGCCGCTTCCAGAGTGATATCGCCTCCGATTAAAGGCCACTGGGCGGGCAACGCAAACAGCGAGGTTTGCCCGAAATGCGCGGTTAGTGCGTTGAAAAGAGTCGAGAAGAAAAGAATTACAATCGCAATACGCCAAAAAGGCAGACGCCATTGTTGTGGTATGTGCGAGGCGCAGGCGTACTCCACAAGCCGGGAGATGATTAGGAGCAAGATCAGATAGAATGGGTTGCTGGTTAGTATCGCCAGCAATCCACCGGCAAAGAGCCAGACGACCCAGGCGCGAACATCCAGGGTCATGACGCCTGCCATGCCTGATACTGCATTCGTCCGTGAAATCGAGTCAACGCGCGCACTGTCGGCAACCCAAAGGCAGCCATCAGGATCACGTTGCCCAGAGCAGCGGCCGAATCCCAAACGAGCGAAGTCGTCAGATAAAATGCGGCGTAGCGGCGAATGGAATCCCCAACCCCGATACCGGCCGCCCAGGTGGTAGTGGCGTCACCGCTGAAGTAAGGCCATGTGTAGAGATTCATAATCGCCCCATAGAAGAATCCCCAGACGAACGCAAACGCTATCAGCAAAAAAATCTCGGCCCTGCCGTGCGACGGATGGGGCAACAGCCCGGCTGTCAGGCCGATCCAACCGGCAGTGAACATCTGATAGGGCAGCCACGGCCCTACCCCGGCGGTGATAACCGCTGAAACCAGCATCGTCATGGCTCCCAACAGAAACCCAAATCGCGCGCCAAACACATATCCGCCAAGAATGATTGGCGCGAAGATTGGCGAGAAGCCGCCCGGCCCGGGAATGCCGACTTCGATAAAGCGCAATGTCGATGTGGCGGCAACCATAATGCCAAGCGCCGCAACCGTCTTGGCCCCGGCCGCCTGGCCCTGGAGTTCCACCAACAGGACGGCCAGGCAGAGAGAAACGAGCAAGGTCGTTAGCAATGGCGTTGCGGTGGTCGATGCCGAACCGTCTCCAATGCCTAAGGGGGCAAAGGCCACTATCAGAAACGGATACGCCAGGGCGAGGATACCGATCATCGCGGCAACCACATAGAGCGCGAAGGAGAGGGCTTTGCTTCTCATCAACCATTTCCGCCGGGGTGAGTCATCTCGCGGCGTCGATAGATGAGCAACGCCAACGCCGCCAACAGGAGTAATAGCCCGAAAAATCCAATGTAGGAAATCCCGGGCGATGATTCATCAACTTGGGAAGTAGCGGCAGCGATCACAGGATTATCGATAGTAGTGCTCATCCCGATGACGGCCGACACGGAGATAGGCGTCGAGGTGGGCGTAGCAAGCGATGTTGATTGATTGCTGTCAATTAACCCACCCCCAATTCCGGTTTCCGCAATTGCTTCCGGCGTCGACACAACGACCATCTCACCACCTACAGGCTGTGGTGCCGTTATGATTGGCGCATCAGGTTCGGGCGAGGCGGCTTCCGGCAGGCCACCTCCTGGTTGACCGGGATATGACTCACCACCCCCCAGGCTAGGCGGCGCGACGGGGGCAGGTGTTTCACCTGCATCGAAAGGCGCCTCCGGAATGGGCGTCTCTGTCTGATTGCCGATGGCAATCGGACCCGATGTGGGGTTGGCAGTTGTCGCCATTGGCATAGTCGGCGAAGCAGCTACCGAAACAGTTGCCATGGCTATAGATGTAGTAGCCGTCGGGTTCGGAGCATTCTCTGTTGGCGCGCGAGTAGGTAACACCATCGGAGTCGATGTAGGTCTGGGCGTGCTCGTGGCTGTCGGAGAGGCGGCATTCTCATCGATACATATCTCATTGAATGGAATAGCGGGCGGGGGCTTGGCCTGATCGACAGATCCCAGGCCCCATACCCAGCCATCAATCGCGCCATCCTGTAGCTTGTAAATACCCGACCCGGCGACAGAGTAGCTCCACGTTCCATTGACGAAATGCCAATAGGACCAGTATTTGCATTCCCCGCCGCCGCGACACGCACAAAAGCAATCATCAGAGGGGCACCCTTGCCCGTCGATACGGCAAATAGCCGCGCCGCCAGTCTGAAAATCTGTCTCAACGGGCAAACCGGAACGCTGCAATGCCTCATAGCCCGTGATGCTGTCTTCCTGGAAACTAACACACCTGGCGGCAATTTGGCCATTGCCAAAATCGACCACCAGCGCGACCTGATTCTCATTGCCGGCCCAGGAGGGATCAACGGCCATGAGAATCACGATCAGGCCGGTGAGACACAGGAGAAGCAAGAACCACGGGCTTTTCAACGAAACAACATCCTCACGATAAAAATTGTCTGAATTTCAATCGTGCTAATTTTGCGTCATGATGGCGGGCAAATGCACCAGGGAAAACCCCCATTCAGGTTGAGTCGCCAACATCAGGATGGCATCCGTAGTCGAGTAGGGATCGTCACCTGGGCCGTAGGCGTTGGGCCAACAACCATTCTGCCCTTGCTGGCCCATCACCACGTCGGCCGCGTTTGCTAGGCGACCATCTATCACCAAGCTCCATTGCGGGCCATAAGGGTTTTGCCCGATACCGGCCAATCCTTGCACCACCTCCGAAGTTGCGCTCGGATTTGATACGTCACCAAAACCCCAACTTCCATCCGTGAGTTGTTCCGAATGAAGGACAGATAGCGTGGAGATCGGCGCGCGGAAATCCAGTTCACCCAGTACCTGAAGGGCAATCCCGTTGGCGTCCGAGTCGCCCCAATCGCCATTCGTCTGGGAGCTTAACAGCAGCTCAATCGCGGTGGGAGCCACCTCCTCATCGGCCCTCAAAAGGCCCAGCATCGCCTCGGCGTGGGCGAATATCCCAAAGGCGGTGGAATCATATTCACCGGAGGGTTGAAGATGGCCCGCCATCACTTCCGGCAGATTCATGCCGGCGAAGTTCGCCACATCATACGGCGATCCGGCGGCAACCACGCCCTGCATGACGATCCCAACCCGGCCGCCTGCCCCCGAAGACAGATAGTCAGGAGTCAGCGCTTCCAACGCTTCAACAGCATTTGTGTCGCCGGATGTCGTCCAGCGCACCGATTGGGGATCGTCTCCCGCAGCCGCAATCGCCTGAATAGCTCGCGACGTGCCTGAGGCATCGGTCGATCCGCCGGCAAACGACGGCCAACCGCCACTCGTCGTATCCTGCATCCCGTCGAGGCAAGTCAGGGCGGTTAATGCCGCCTCCAGCCGGGCGGGAAGGGGAAACGCGCGGCCGCTCGCAGCCGGTATAGCCTGAACCGTTGCGAAGAAATCATCGAACGGCCCCTGGCCAAAGTCGGATTGGAACGCACCGCTCCAGCTCTGGAAAGCGAGCAGCACCTGGAGAGGAGAACGGCCATTCATGGCCCATTCGCCGCCATCGTCATACCACGGCTCATCCAGCGCGGATAGCGCCTGAATGACAAAAGCCGTCGAATTGGCGTTTGGCGTAAATTCGGCGCTGTATCCCCAGCCATCTTCCTGCTGCGCGTCGGCCAGGAATTGCACGGCCGATTGAATCGCACTTGTCCCCGGTTCACGCCCCGCAGCAATCAGAGCCATGATGGCCATAGCCGTGGCATCGGGGTTATTCGTCGTGCCGAAGCCGTCGTCCCACGCGCCGGAAGCGCCTTGTTTGCTTTCCAGCCAGACAATCGCCGATTCCGGCACAGTCTGATTGACCGACGCCACACCCAGCATCGCCATAGCCTGCTTAAAGGGATCGCCAACTCCATAGGCGCCGGACGGTTCCAGGCTGTTGGTCAGAATCTCTACAAAATTACGATCTTCGAAGTCCCGAGGATCCACGGCGGACGCAGTAAGCGCCAGAACAACTTTGCCCGCCTGACCGCCGTTTGCCGAGGCAAAGGTTTGCAGGGCGGCGTCATTGTCTTCCAGATAATCCAGTGGGGTGGCTTCCTGGCCTGGATATCGAGCCGCCGGATTATGACCGGCAGCGGTGATGGCCAGGATGGCATCAAGAGTGCCGGGGATGGTCGACGGCGCCTGGTTGGCCCCCGTGCTCAAGGAAGCATAACCCCCATCATCATTTTGGAACTCGTTGACCATCCAGAATACGGCCGCCTGAACCGACGACCGCTGATCAGGGAAAGCCGGCGCGCTTGCAGCTTCGGGATTAGCCAGGAGCGCATCACTCCGCCCAAAAAGCAGAGCCAGGACAGCAAACAAAACCACAATAATCAGAACACGATTTTTTATCATTGTTTCCTCGTCTCTCCGTATAACTATCGCTGTGTCGGGATAACGAGGGAGGGGAAACAGGTAACAAAAAACTCGATGGTCCGCCATCGAGTTGAGAATTTTGGAGACAAATTGTTTTGCCACTAAGTTCCCAACCCTTATCCGCGAGGGCAGAAAACTCATCTCAGGATGTCGACCTGGCTTATTGAGCGCTAAGTCTCGCTCAAATCACAGTTGCGGGAACAGCATCGGCCTTGCTCATGGGAGCGCACCGATTTCGCGATTACGCCCTGCCTTCCGGGGCACGGGCGACCTGAGATGGAATCTATATTTAATTGTATCGGCAGTCTATCAGATGGATCCGGGAGCGTCAAGCCGTCTGCGCTTCGTTCACTCCCCTCGAATTATTGATCACTCGTTGCCAACACGTCCCGATTTATCCAGGCCGGATAGCGGCAGGCGGCAAATTCATGGGTGATCACCCGTTCATAGTCATAATCGGGCGCGATCAATCTGAGGAAACCATTGTCGACCAGCAGAAGCCAATTGCCGTCGGCCGACCAGTCGTAGAAGGGAAAAGGAGCCGGATAGACAGGATAATTGAACGTGATGGTCTTCATCTCCTGACTTTCGGTATTGTAGAGATACAACTGCCATGTATTGGTGATCGAATCGACAAAGCGGACAACCATCAACCACCTGCCGTCGGGTGACACAACAAATGGCGGGTAGCCTGTCGGGGTAAGCGTATGCGAATCGCCGACCGGGAGATCCCCCAGATCAAGGATCACGCTGAGCTTGGGATCATGATCGTCCGACGAGGGGAACCCCGAAGAGCCGTCAAGTTGCACCTTGATGACGAAGAACTGCTTTTGCGCCCCACCAATTGGCGTTCCGGCTAAAAACATCTGATTGGGATTCGCCGGATTGCCCGTGCCGTACATAATTCTGAACGCGCCGGACCGATTGGGGTCCAATTGGCTCATCAGATCGGCCGATCTGACGAGAAGCCGTTCCTGTTCGGTGGTTACCGACCGGATCACTAACTCCATTTCGGGGCTTTCCGCAGTAGAACTCCCAACCAAACGAATGAACCCAAATGTGTCATCGGTCAACCAGAATGGGCTGAATGCTCGGTCGACCAATTCCTGCGGCTCCCCCTCGCTGTCGCCGATATGAAGTTGCGATCCAACCTGGACAAGCGTCTTCTCGCCGTCAGGGGACCACACAGGAAAACCGGCCAGCGGTATGGCGTCGCAAGCGCCATCGACGCAGCTATCGAACGGTAAAAGGCGATAATTGGTTATCCCTGTGCTGCCCTGCACAGTACTATAAATTAGGCTGTCACTTTGCGGCCGCGACGGAATGGCATTAAGGCGCGCGGATAGTTCAGTGGTGCCCTCATTCACCAGCGTCAGCTCGCTCCCCGCCTGTTGCAGAACCAATTCCAGATGGGCAATATAGGTGCCCGGCAGACCCACTCGAAAAACAAGCCCTGAGTCATCAGGGAGAGCCTGTAAAGAGCTAAAGCGCCTTGGCGTCGATTGCTGTGCCCATTGGTCGGAGACAGGATTATAGGAATACAAAGCTGTCCCTTCATCAAAAGCAGGGAAGCAAAGCGCCACAATATCCTGCTCAGGCAGCGGAACAGGTAAAGCCAGATCGTTGCGAAGCATTTCCCGGATTCGTTCGGTATAGCCGCGATAAAGCGCGTCATATGCGGCAGCATCAGCCGGCAGGCCGACCAATGAAGGCGCGGGCAGCATAAGCGTGCGTCCGTTCATGGCCGGCGTGTTGATGTCGTCCAATGCGAGGAGTGATTCAGGATCCGTTGAAAATTCAACAGGAATAAGCGAATCAGGCAAACATTCGCGGGCAGCGGAGCTTTCTGCGCAAATGGCGGCGAGATCACGTGCCAGATTCGAAGCCAGGCGACTAATAAATTCTGCATCCCGTTCGGGATAAGTGATATGCAACATGCCAACGTCTTCAACGACGGAATCGCCCCAGAACGAAACTGAGGGCTGCGCCAGTTGCCAGCGATCGCCGCTGATTTGATAAGTCAGGGTTTGATAGAGCGTGATCGGGGGCTGATCATCCACGCCAAGTACGCCATATTGACGAGGGAAGGTCAGCTCTGCTTTCCGCCAATTGGCGTCAAGCTCGACCTCGAACTGATTCGTCTCAACCGGTAACAGCGCCAGCCCCAGCGCTTCGCGATCAAGCGCTCGGCCTGACATCAGCAATCTGCGTTGGGATTGGTACCAGTCAGCCTGCTTCCGGGAAATGAGCGTTGAGAATAACTCCAGGTCCTGCCGTTCTACCGCCTGCTCCCAGGTGTGTTGGGCGGCGATCACGTTTTGGCGAATGATATCTTCCCGGCCTTCAAGACGCCGGTTGAGGAGGAGAAGTATCAAAATACCGATGACGGCAACACCGGCAATCAATAATAAAAGAGTATATAATTTTCCCCGCGATGAGGTAACCACAGGGGTGGGGGAAGGTTCCCAATCAGCTTCATCGTCCGTTTCCCAACTATAATTATTCTTCATTTGGGAACTCAGGTTTGCCGTCGATGGCGAGCAAGCAATTAGTCGTGCCTGCTATCACGGGTTATTTGGCAGTTTTCTCTACCATTCAAACTTGTAGCGGACGCCCTCCGGGGTCTTGATCTCTCGCCAGCCGTATTGCTTCAACGTCACATCCGATCTTCGACCAAACGCCGTCAGTCTGTTCGCCATCGCCTCATCAGCAAATTGAGTCGCCTCTTCGAAGAATTCGCCCGGTTCAATCTCAAGCTTTCTCGCACAATGGTGAAAGACAGCCAGGGCTGCCTCTATATTTCTGTTAGGCGGGATCGGCGAATTAGCAATCAGGTTACCGACCAACCCCAACCGAAGCAAATCACGATCGCCACGACGAACGGCCAGCGTGGCTGCCCGATGACCGAAAATTCCGAACAGGCTTCGCTTGTTTGACGGGAGTTGGGCCAGAAATTGCTCGCGCACCGGCAGGGGCCAGGCTGTGAAGGCACTGACGATTTCCGCCAGAGCATCATCGGCCGCATCCGGCATGGGAGAAGGGTAATACGATTCGACAGTCAGACTATCGAGGACCTCAAGCGCGCGCTCCAGATAGGCTCGGTAGGCCTGGCCATTTGCGGCCGGGCTGGGGGGTGGGGTTAGTTGATCGACCATGTTGGCTTATTTATACATGGTCGGATTCCATAAGCCAACAGGTTTGTCATGAATAGCCAATCGGCCCCGGAGCTTGCTGCAGTTTCTCTCCGGGGCCGTTAATATTGCCGAATTTAAGCCTCGTCGATGAGGCTGCGTCCCGTCATGTCGGAAGGTTGAGGAAGTCCCATAAGGTGGAGAATGGTTGGGGAAACATCGGCGAGGATGCCGCGCGGCCGAAGGTTGTAATAGCGATCACCGAGTACAAATAACGACACGGGCTGAGTGGTGTGATATGTATGAGGTTCGCCTGTGACCTCGTTGATCATGCGCTCACAATTTCCGTGATCGGCGGTGATAATCGCCACGCCGCCCTTGTCAGTGATCGCTTTTACCAAACGACCGGCACATTCATCTACAGTCTCAACCGCTTTAATGGCTGCGGCCAGGACGCCGGTGTGCCCGACCATATCGGGGTTGGCGAAGTTAACCAGGATGAAATCGTCGTCGTGCGTTCGGACCCGATCGATGACGGCATCGGCCAATGGCCGCGCGCTCATCTCCGGCTGGAGATCATAGGTAGCCACCTTGGGAGAGGGTTCCAGGTGACGCTCCTCACCCGGAAAAGGTGTTTCCACGCCGCCGTTGAAGAAGTAAGTGACATGCGCATATTTCTCCGTTTCGGCCGCATGGAACTGCTTCAGGCCGGCATCACTGAGAACCTCCGCCAAGGGATTGGTGATATCCGTCTCCGGATATAGGACCTTGACCGGGAAGGTGGAGTCGTAATTGGTCATGGTCACAATATCGAGATCGGGAATATGCTCGTGGGGAAAATTTTCCTCCGCGGGCTTGATGAAGGCCGCGAGGATCTGGCGCATCCGGTCGGCGCGAAAGTTAAAGAAGATGATCGCATCACCCGGCTCGACGAGTACATTTTGACGATCCTCAGGGTTCGCAGGGTCGATGGCCACAGGCAGAACAAATTCATCCGTGACGCCGTTTTTGTAGGACGCTTCAAGCGCTTTCGACAGCGATGGCGCACTTCGCATCGTGCCGTCATCTCCGCGATATCCCTCGTGATAGACGACATCCTGGTACCCCAGCTCCGTGCGTTGCCACCGCTTGTCGCGATCCATGATGTAGTAACGGCCCGTCACTGAAGCGATGGTGCCGGGGTGACCTTCAGCCAGATAGGTTTCAAGCTTGCGAGCGTATCCCAATGCGCTTTCGGGGGGAGTGTCGCGCCCATCGGTGATAACATGGAGAATCGGCGCCACCCCATGCTGCTCGGCCGCCTGCAGGAGAGCGTACATATGCTTGCTGTAGCTATGTACGCCGCCTTCGCCTAATAAACCGATCAGGTGCAACTTTCCACCACGCGATTTGACCCCCTCGAGCGTCTCGACAAGCGTCGGATTGGTATAGAAATCTCCGCGGTCGATCGACAAGTTGATTCGAGTCAAGTCCTGATAGATGATCCTTCCCGCGCCCAAATTGAGATGCCCGACCTCGGAGTTGCCCATTTGCCCGTCGGGCAGCCCTACGGCCTCGCCGGAAGCATCGACAACAGCGCGCTCTCCCTCACGCATCCATCGATCATAGTTGGGCGTATGCGCCTGCACGACGGCATTCCCATGTTCCATCTCGCGAATTCCCCAGCCGTCCAATATGATGAGAGCGACCGGTCGATAGGGTTTCATTCGAATTTGCTCCTCTGAACGACGCCAATCGTTCAAACGAAAAAGCGGCCGACCTGTCGGCCGCCGCTTCTTGTAAATATTCCAGCTCCTCAGGTTGGACTCGAACCAACAACCTTGCGGTTAACAGCCGCGTGCTCTGCCATTGAGCTACTGAGGAACAACAGTAGGTGATTATACTAATAGAGCGTTTTGTGTCAAGGGAATTTTAATCCCTCCGGCTAGTCGTCAGCCCCTTCGAACTTGAACGAAATCATCACCCGCGCGCGATATTCCACGATCTCGCCATCATCAAGCCGCACATCGAGTTTGGTGATCTCCGCCACACGCAGATCGCGAAGCGACTCGCCGGCCGTTTCGATTGCCACGCGCGCGGCATCTTCCCAGGAAGTTTTACTCGTCCCGATTATCTCGATCATTTTGTAGACACTCATGGCTATACTCCTTTTCCGGGCCGATCAGGGCCTGGATGTTATTTTACGCGAGTTGCAGAATCAGCTCGCGAGTGAAACCGATCCACCACATCATTTTAGGGCCAGGTATTCGCGGCCGTGCAGCCTGTCTGAAATCCGCGACCAGATTTGCTCCAGATGCTCATCGTATTGAACATAGTCGAGATTATCCGTATCGACGGTCAGGACAGGGCTAAGGCGAAAGCCGGCCGCCCATTCATCGTACAGACGATTCAAGTCCTGCAGATATGTGTCGGCAATATTGCGCTCGTACTCTCTCCCTCGCCCGGCAATTCGGCGGCGCAGGGTAGCCGTCGATGCCCGTAAATAGATCACCAGGTCGGGCGGCTTCAACAGTTGGGCCAATGTCTGATAAAGCTCAAAATAGGATGCCCAATCGCGCTCGCTCAGATGACCTTGCATATACAGATTGCGGGCAAAGATCTCCGCGTCCTCGTAGACGCTCCGATCCTGAAGCACAGCGCTGGGCTGTTGGAGCAAGCTGTGATGCTGCTGTAATCTCCGGGTTAGAAAGAAAACCTGGGAGTGAAAACTCCACCGGTTCATATCATCATAAAAATCAGCCAGATAGGGATTTTCGGCCACAGCCTCAAAAACCGGTTCCCAACCCAGCTTGCGAGACAGAAGCGTCACAAGCGTCGATTTTCCAACGCCGATATTTCCGGCAATCGTTACGAAATAAGTGGGCATGAATCAGACCTGTAGCGTGGGAAAGTTGACCTCCGAGGTA